>NZ_JBHYQH010000006.1:124861-219472 GCF_042746715.1 Streptomyces sp. NPDC058741
GCTGACAGCCGTGTCCGGAGCGGCGGCACGACCCCGGCGGCCCCCGAGGAACGTGCGGTGCCGCCCCCTCCGTACACCGCCGGCATCGGTGGCCCAGGCAACGTCGCGGCGTGCGCCGCCCCAGGTCACGCGCCCGGGCCTCTCAGACAGCGCCGCACCGACGCCCCACGCACCTCGCAGCATGCATCGCCCGTCCCAGGCCACCCGCCCGGACCTCCCGGCCCGCGTCTCACCACCCGAACGCCGAACACCCCCGAACCTCACGGGGGCTCGTACACGCCCTCCGAGCACCTCGACCCCACACGCGCACCGCACCCGAGATCCGAGCACCCACCAGCCACAGGCGCCCCGCACCCGAACGCCGAGCCCGCCAACCCCACAGGGGCCCGCACCCGAAGGTGCGAGGCCCCTGTCCTGTTCGGGTCCGTGCGGGTGGCTAGCCCAGGAGGCCGCCCACCAGGCCCGGGCGGCCGGAGGAGCCGCTCTCGGAGGAGCCGCCGCCCGTGGAACCCGTGCCGCCCGTCGCCGTGCCGCCGGACGTGGGGCCGGTGGTCGTGCTCGGGGCCTGGTCGGCCGGGGCGGTCTGCCGGGGCGGGGCCTGGCCGGCGCTGCCCTGGGTCTGGCTCGGGACACCGCCGGTGACCGTGCCGGTGTCGCGGGTGGCGTCCGGCCGGGTCGTGGTGCCGGCGCTGGGGCTGGCGGAGCCCGCCGTGGTGCCCTGCGGGGGCGAGGTGGAGGCCGACGGGGTCCGCTCGTCCGGCCGCTGCCCGCCGGGCTCGCCGGGGAGTGGGGAGCCCGGCAGCTCGTTGCGCGGGGCCTCGCCGGGGCCCGGGACGACGACCCGGTCGGCGTCGCGGACGGCGCCGCCGAGCAGCGAGCCGATGAGCAGGGTGAGGCCGACGGCGACGGCGGTCACCAGGGCGCCGCGGCGCAGCACGTGGCGGCGCAGGTCCCAGATGTCGGCACGGGGGCCGAGACGGCGCCAGGCGCTGCCGGCCAGGCGGCCGTCGACGGAGTAGACGGGCGCGCCGGCGATGATCAGCGGGGACCAGGCGGCGAGGTAGATGATGTCGGGGGTCTCGTACGCGGGGACGCTCTTCCAGCTGACGGTGACCAGCAGCGCCGCGGAGAGCAGGGCACCGAAGGCGGCGGCGACCCGCTGCCAGCAGCCCAGGACCGTCAGGACGCCGACGACGACCTGCGCGAAGGCGATGACCAGCCCGGCGCCGACCGGGTGTTCGAGGGCGAACTGCCGCAGCGGCTCGGCGACTTCCCAGGGGTGCAGGGTGTTGAGCCACTTGACCATGGAGCCGCGCTTGCCGCCGTCGAAGTAGACGGGGTCGCACAGCTTGCCCATGCCGGCGTAGATGGAGATGAAACCGAGGAAGACGCGCAGCGGGAGCAGGACGACGCCGAGGTTCATCCGGCGGCCCGGGTAGTAGGCGTGCCGGGCAGGGTCGTCGGCGTGCCGCCGGGAGTGCCGGCCGGTGGCGTCCTCGTGGGCGTCGGGCTCGTCGAAGTCCCCGTCCTCGTAGGCGGGTTCGTCGTAGGCGCTGCCGACCGGGCGCATCTGCGGGAGCAGCCGGGTGCCGTCGGCCGGGTCGTGGGTGCGCTGCGGGCCGACGACGGGTGTCTCGACGGTCTGGGTGAGGTCGTCCCCGTAGCCGCGGTCCCCGTAGCCGTGTCCCGGGTACCCGGCGCCCGCGTACCCGGCACCGTGGCCCGCGCCCTCGTGGCCGGTGCCGAAGCGGGAGATGACCTGCGTGGCGCCGGTGTCGGAGAGGGGCTCGTCGGCGGGGCGGACGCTCTCGTGCCGTACGGCCTGCAGGAGCCGGTGGGCGCCGGTGTCGTCGGGTGCGGATCTGCCGCTCCAGACGACGGGCCGGCGGCGGGCGGTGGCCCCCTCCGCCGCGCCCCCGGCGGTGGTGACGGGGATGCGGGCGGTGTCCTCGGCGGTCAGGTGCCGTGCGACCCGTGGGGACTGGGCGCGACGCGTCGAGACGCCCAACTGCACGCGGAAACTCGCGTGATTGACGATGACCTGCGCCGGGTCGCTCGGCACCTTCACCATGCTCAGCGCGGGAGCGTCGTCGAGTCCCGACGAACGGTCCCCCGTGGGTGTGCGGGGTGTTCTGGTGTCCACACTCATCTAACCGAGTGACGTCGGGTTAGGACACTGCTTTGACCCGCCGGATCTGTCCGGACCCCGTCAAGCTTGTCCTCGTCGTCCCGATGACCCCGGAATTACCGCGTACGGGTGAGGTGGCCGGACACCTGTTCAGGCGCGCCTGCGGGCGGCCTCCCAGAGCACGATCCCCGCCGCCACACCGGCGTTGAGCGACTCGGCGCCGCCCGGCATCGGGATGCGCACCCGCACGTCACAGGTCTCCCCGACCAGCCGGGACAGCCCCTTGCCCTCGCTGCCGACGACGATGGCGACGGGACCCTCCAGCGCCTCCAGCTCGCTCAGCTCGGCCTCGCCGTCCGCGGCGAGGCCGACGACCACGATCCCGGCCTTCTTGTACGCCTCCAGCGCGCGCGTCAGGTTGGTGGCGCGGGCGACGGGCGTCCGGGCGGCCGTACCGGCGGACGTCTTCCAGGCACCGGCCGTCATCCCGGCGGCCCGCCGCTCGGGCACGACGACGCCGTGCCCGCCGAAGGCCGCGACGGACCGGACGACCGCGCCGAGGTTGCGCGGGTCGGTCACCCCGTCGAGGGCGACGATCAGCGCGTCCTCGCCCGCGTCGGCGGCGGCGCCGGCCAGGTCCTCGGGGTGGGCGTACTCGTAGGGCGGGACCTGGAGCACCAGGCCCTGGTGGTTCAGCCCGTTCGTCATCCGGTCGAGCTCGGGGCGGGGCGCCTCCATGAGGTTGATGCCGCCGCGCTCGGACGCGAGCTGCAGGGCCTCGCGGACCCGCTCGTCGCTGTCGATGAACTGCTGGACGTACAGCGTGGAGGCGGGCACACCCTCGCGCAGCGCCTCGACGACGGGGTTGCGCCCGACGACGAGCTCGGAGGTGCTCCGGCCGCGCGGGCCCTTGGTGCGGCTCTGCGCGCGGCGCGCCTTGGACTGGGCGGCGCGCTGCTTGATGTGCCCCTTGCGCATCTCGGCGGGCGGGGTGGGGCCCTTGCCTTCCAGTCCGCGGCGCCGCTTGCCGCCACTGCCGACCTGCGCGCCCTTCTTGCCGGACATGCGACGGTTGTTCGCGGCCATGACCTACCTGTCTGTGTGAGCGTTCGTACGTACGTCTATGCAGTGTGCCGCCCGGAGGCCCGGGCGGCACAATCGATCACCGGCCGGGCCGGCTCAGCGGGGGCCGAGGCTCCAGCGCGGACCCTGCGGGCTGTCCTCGATGACCAGGCCGGACTGGCTCAGCTGGTCGCGGATGGCGTCCGCGGTGGGCCAGTCCTTGCGGGCCCGGGCGGCCTCGCGCTGGTCGAGGACCATGCGCACGAGCGAGTCGACCACCCCGTGCAGGTCCTGGCCGCGCTCACCCTCCCCGGCCCACTGCGCGTCGAGCGGGTCGAGCCCGAGGACGCCGAGCATCGCGCGGATCTCGGCGAGCCCGGCCACGGCGGCTTCCTTGTCGTCGGCGGCCAGGGCGCTGTTGCCCTGCCGGACGGTGGTGTGCACCACGGCCAGCGCCTGCGGCACGCCCAGGTCGTCGTCCATGGCCTCGGCGAAGGCGAGCGGTACCTCGGACGCCGGCTCGACCGGGCCCCCGGCCAGCTCGACCACGCGCTGCACGAAGCCCTCGATCCGCGCGAACGCCGACTCGGCCTCGCGCAGCGCCTCCTCGCTGTACTCGATCATCGAGCGGTAGTGCGGGGTGCCCAGGTAGTAGCGCAGCACGATGGGCCGCCAGCGCTTGACCATCTCGGCGACCAGCACCGAGTTGCCCAGCGACTTGGACATCTTCTCGCCGCTCATGGTGACCCAGGCGTTGTGCACCCAGTACCGCGCGAACTCGTCGCCGTAGGCCTTGGCCTGGGCGATCTCGTTCTCGTGGTGCGGGAAGACCAGGTCGAGGCCGCCGCCGTGGATGTCGAAGGCGGTGCCCAGGTACTTGTGCGCCATCGCCGAGCACTCCAGGTGCCAGCCCGGGCGGCCGGGGCCCCAGGGCGTCTCCCAGCTGGGCTCCCCCGGCTTCGCCGCCTTCCACAGGGCGAAGTCGCGCGGGTCGCGCTTGCCGGTCTCGCCGGCGCCGGAGGGCTGCTGGAGGTTGTCCAGCTCCTGGTTGGACAGCCGCAGGTACTCCGGGAAGGAGCGCACGTCGAAGTAGACGTTGCCGTCGGCCTCGTAGGCGTGCCCGCGCTCGATGAGGCCGCGCATCATCTCGACCATCTCGGTGATGTGGCCGGTGGCACGGGGCTCGTAGGTGGGCGGCAGGCAGCCGAGGGTGCGGTAGCCGTCGTTGAAGGCGCGCTCGTTCTCGTAGCCGATCGCCCACCAGGGGCGGTTCTGGCCGGCCGACTTGGCGATGATCTTGTCGTCGATGTCGGTGACGTTCCGGACGAAGGTGACGTCGTAGCCGCGGTACTCGAACCAGCGGCGCATGATGTCGAAGTTCAGCCCGGACCGGATGTGCCCGATGTGCGGGGCGGCCTGCACGGTGGCGCCGCACAGGTAGATCGAGACACAACCCGGGACGAGCGGGGAGAAGTCACGGATCTGCCGGGCGCTGGTGTCGTACAGGCGAATAGTCACGACACCAGGGTAGTAGGCCCGCGGGTGTGCCTCAGGACCTTTCGTTCCCGGCGTCCGCATTCGTGACCTCCCCCGGGAGGGCCCGCTCAGCCGGCCCGGACCACCAGGGCCGTCGCCACCGCCATCAGGCCCTCGTCCCGCCCCGGGAAGCCCAGGCCGTCCGTCGTCGCCCCCGACACGGAGACCGGCGCCCCGGCCGCCTCCGACAGGAGCTTCTGCGCCTCGTCCCTGCGCTTGCCGATCTTGGGCCGCGGGCCCACCACCTGGACGGCGATGTTGCCGATGCGGAAGCCCGCCTCGCGGACGATGCGGGCCGCCTCGGTCAGCAGGGTCACGCCCGACGCGCCCGACCACTCGGGCCGGCCCGTGCCGAAGTGCATGCCGAGGTCGCCTAGGCCCGCGGCGGAGAACAGCGCGTTGCACGCCGCGTGGGCGACGACGTCCGCGTCGGAGTGGCCCGCGAGGCCGGGGCCCTCGCCCTCCCACCTCAGGCCGGCGCACCAGAGCTCGCGGCCCTCCTCGAAGGCGTGGATGTCGGTGCCGATGCCGACCTGGGGCAGCGGCACGTCCCGCGGGGTCGCGTCAGAAGCCATCGTTGAGCCTCCTGCGGGCCAGGACCGCCTCGGCGAGGACCAGGTCGAGAGGGCGGGTGACCTTGAAGGCCTCCTCGTGGCCGGGGACGGCCACGACCGTGAGGCCGAGCAGTTCGACCATGCCGGCGTCGTCGGTGACCTCGCCGGTCACCGTCTCGTGGGCCCGGACCAGCGTCGCCCGGTCGAAGCCCTGGGGCGTCTGCACCGCTCGCAGCAGCGCCCGCTCCGGAGTGGCCACGACCGGCTCGGGCTCGCCCGGCGTCGCGGCGGGCTCGACCTGCTTGACGGTGTCGGCGAGCGGCAGCGCCGGGACCACGGCCGGGGCGCCGTCGCGTACGGTCTCGATCACCGCGTCGACCGTGTCGACCGGCACCAGCGGCCGGGCCGCGTCGTGGACCAGCACGATGTCGAAGCCGGGGGGCAGGGCGTCCAGCCCGAGCTTCACGGACTGGCGGCGGGTCTCACCGCCGGGCACGACGAGGACGTCCGTGCGCTCGGGCAGCACGTGCGCGTCGAGCAGGGACTTGACCTCGGCGGCGCCGTCGGGCGGGGCCACGACGACGACCAGGGAGACGGCGCGGGAGGCTGCCATCGCGTGGACCGCGTGGATCAGCATGGGGGTGCCGCCCAGCGCGCGGAGCGCCTTCGGGGCGCCCGGGCCGAGCCGTACACCGCGGCCGGCGGCCGGGATCACGGCCGCCGTACGGGTCGCGGCGGAGGTGGCCGGCGGCGAGGGACGCGAATCGTCAGACATCGGTTCCTGTCAGGTTTGTGTGCTGGCCTGGCGTGGGTATGGCCTGGAGGAGTGCCGGGCACGACGCGCTCGACCGGACCCTTCCGTGACGCTGGTCGAGCCGGCGGCCCGGACCCGGCACACCACACGCCGGGGCGTGAGTGATAGCACATCCGGGGCAGCGGCGCACAGGCCTTCGGGGACGAATCTCCTGCCGCAGCCGGTTACGGACATGCCGCAGCGCCCGGCGACAGGAAATTCGTCATCGGGCACCGCGGCATTTCGATGTGCAGGCGCTTGAGAAACGAAGCGCTGGGCGACGGACTCGGCCTCAGGAGGCGAGGACCTCGTCGAGCAGGGCCTCGGCCTTGTCCTCGTTGGTGTTCTCCGCGAGGGCGAGTTCGCTCACCAGGATCTGGCGGGCCTTGGCGAGCATGCGCTTCTCACCGGCGGAGAGTCCACGCTCGCGCTCACGACGCCACAGGTCACGCACGACTTCCGCGACCTTGATGACATCGCCCGAGGCGAGCTTCTCCAGGTTTGCCTTGTAACGACGGGACCAGTTCGTGGGCTCCTCGGCGTACGGTGCGCGCAGCACCTCGAAGACCCGGTCCAGCCCGTCCTGACCGACCACATCACGCACGCCGACGAACTCCGCATTGTCCGCTGGCACACGCACCGTCAGGTCGCCCTGGGCGACCTTCAGCACCAAGTAGGTCTTGTCCACGCCTTTGATCTGGCGAGTTTCGATGGCCTCGATCAGCGCGGCCCCGTGATGGGGATAGACCACGGTGTCGCCAACCTTGAACGTCATGTGACAGGTACCCCTTCCGTGGCTATCCAGGGTAACACGGAAACCGGCGGTTCTGAATGGCGTTTTCGCAGGTCAGGGCATATCTCGGGGCTTGACAACTCCGACAGGAACGTGCTTCGGACGGGGAGCGGAAGAAGGTATTCGCAGGTGGGAGCGGCTGTCCGGGCCGAGCGAAACGCGTACGTTACACACATCCGGACCCTCCCCCGGAGGCCTGAACATCCCTAAATGTCCGGTTCCATATGATCGACTCTCGCTACTCCGTTCGACGACCCGGGCGGGGTTCCGGCCGAATCCGGAATTGATCACCGGGTCCCCCGCTGAGCCGGCGGTGATCAATTCCGGGGGCCACGCGCGCATTCCTTCACGGAAAATCCGCCCGGAGGTGCGGCGCTCTTATACGAATGCCGGACCGGCACTCCGGGCAATGTGACGCAGGAATCCTACGTGACACATGGGTCAGGTGTGACGCACAACGGGATCGGAGTCGCGGGGGGTCGGGTGCGGCGGGGCGGGAACGGCTCGGTAACCTGAGGCCCGCTGACAGACACTGAGGGCGGCTTCATCGGCCGCTCCGCTCGAGTCAAGGAGTTGCCGCCGCCGTGAGCAGCAGCCTTCGACGCGGCGCCCTCGCCGCCGCCGCCATCGCGTTCTCGATCGCCTCGCTCGCCGCATGCGGAGCCGGCAACAACGCCCAGACGCTGCAGATCAAGCCGGACAACGCGGCGACCAGCGTCGGGGAC
This sequence comes from Streptomyces sp. NPDC058741, assembly GCF_042746715.1. Taxonomy (NCBI): domain Bacteria; kingdom Bacillati; phylum Actinomycetota; class Actinomycetes; order Kitasatosporales; family Streptomycetaceae; genus Streptomyces; species Streptomyces sp. NPDC058741. The sequence continues at coordinate 132,453 of NZ_JBHYQH010000006.1, forward strand.
ATCATGATCCAGAACGCCGTCGTGATCACCCAGCCGGACCTCGAGTCGACCGGCCCGGCCGCGATCTCCGCCACGTTCTTCAACTCCGGCGACACCGCCCAGACGCTGGAGTCCGTCACCCTTCCCGGCACCGGCAAGAAGGCCGAGCTCAAGCCCGTCGAGGGCGGCAGCCTGACCATCCCGGCCGGCGGCTCGTTGATCCTGGGCGGCAAGGACAACGCCACCGCCGTGCTGCCGAGCAGCCGCGAGGCCGTGCAGGACGGCAACGCCCAGAAGGTCACCTTCACCTTCAGCAAGACGGGCGACGTGAGCCTGCGCGCCTTCGTCGTGCCCGCCGAGAGCTACTTCTCCGAGTGGGGCCCGAGCGAGGTCCCGGCCGGCCCCGCCGGCTCGGCCTCCCCGTCCGGCTCCCCGTCCGAGGGCGCCTCCGGCTCGCCGGCCGAGTCCGGGAGCCCCGCCGCCGGAGAGACGCCGGGCGGCTCCGAGTCGCCGGCCACGCCGACCGACGAGGCCTCCGCGAGCGCCTCGGCCTCGTAGGCCGGGTCGGACCGCAGCGGACCGTCGCAAAGGGGCGGGCCCTCTCGTCGGAGAGGGCCCGCCCTGGTCGTCGTCTCGTGCGGTGCCGGCCTACGGCTCGAACTTGTAGCCCAGGCCGCGGACCGTCACCAGGTAGCGCGGGGCGCCCGGGTCCGGCTCGATCTTGGCGCGCAGGCGCTTGACGTGGACGTCGAGGGTCTTGGTGTCACCGACGTAGTCGGCGCCCCAGACGCGGTCGATGAGCTGCATGCGTGTCAGCACGCGGCCGGCGTTGCGCAGCAGCATCTCCAGCAGGTCGAACTCCTTCAGCGGCAGGTCGATCTTGGTGCCGCCGACGGTGACCACGTGCCGGTCGACGTCCATGCGGACCGGACCGGCCTCCAGCGCGGCCGGGGTCACCTCCTCCGGCTCGCCCCGGCGGCGCAGCACGGCCCGGATCCGGGCGACCAGTTCGCGCGAGGAGAACGGCTTGGTGACGTAGTCGTCGGCCCCTATCTCCAGTCCGACGACCTTGTCGATCTCGCTGTCCTTGGCGGTCACCATGATGACCGGCACGTTGGAGCGGCCGCGCAGCTGGCGGCACACCTCGGTGCCCGGCAGGCCGGGCAGCATCAGGTCGAGGAGGACGAGGTCGGCGCCGTTGCGCTCGAACTCGTCGAGTCCGTCGGGCCCGGTGGTCGCGACGGCGACCTCGAAGCCCTCCTTGCGGAGCATGTACGACAGGGCGTCGGAGAAGGACTCCTCGTCCTCGACGACGAGCACACGGGTCACGGAAGGACCTCCGGGGCGGGAAGCGTTTCGTACGCGGTTGATTCGGGGGATTCGAGGGTGGACCGCCCGGCCTCCACGTCGAGGCCCGCGCCTGCGGCGCGTTCTGCCCGGGCGGGCTGCTGAGGTGCGCGGTCCCGGGCACGTCCGGCCTCCGGGAGCCGCAGGGTGAAGGTGGAGCCCTGGCCTTCGGCGCTCCACACCGTGACCTCCCCGCCGTGCGAGGCGGCCACGTGCTTGACGATGGCCAGGCCGAGCCCCGTTCCGCCCGTGGCACGGGAGCGGGCGGGGTCGACGCGGTAGAAGCGCTCGAAGATGCGCTCCTTGTCCTTGTCGGAGATGCCGATGCCCTGGTCGGTGACGGCGATCTCGATGTGTTCGCCGCCGGGGGCGTTCACCCGGCGGGCCGCTATGCCGACGCGGGTGCGGGCGGGCGAGTAGTTGACGGCGTTCTCGACGAGGTTGCCGAGCGCGGCGGCGAGCTGACCGCGGTGCCCCCACACCCGCAGGTCGGCGGTGCCTCCGGTGGCGATGGTGATCTGCTTGGTGCCGGCCTGGTGCCGGCAGCGGTCCATGGCCTCGGCCACGAGCTCGTCGACCGGGACCGGCTCGGCGTCCTCCAGCGGGTCGTCGTTCTGCACCCGCGACAGGTCGATGAGCTCCTGCACCAGGCTGGTCAGCCGGGTGGCCTCGATCTGCATGCGCCCGGCGAACCGCTGGACGGCCTCGGGGTCGTCACTGGCGTCCATGACGGCCTCGGAGAGCAGCGAGAGGGCGCCGACGGGCGTCTTCAGCTCGTGGCTCACGTTGGCCACGAAGTCGCGCCGGACCGCCTCGATGCGGCGGGCCTCGGTCAGGTCCTCCACGAGCAGCAGCACCAGCCGGGAGCCGAGCGGCGCGACCCGCGCGGAGACGGCCAGGGCCTCCCCGCGTCCGGTGCCGCGCCGGGGCAGGTCCAGTTCCACCTGCCGTATCTCGCCGTCGCGGCGGGTGTCGCGGGCCATCTGCAGCATCGGCTCGACGGCGAGCTTGCCGCCGCGGACCAGACCGAGGGCGTACGCCGCGGAGCTCGCCTTGACCACGCCGTCCGCCTCGTCGAGGACGACGGCGGAGGACCTGAGGACGGACAGGACGGTGTCCACGCCCGGCGGGAGCACCGGGTCGGTGTGCAGGGAGGTGCGGGTGGGGCGCTTCTGCTCGCGCTCACTCCAGCGGAACGCCAGCATCGCGATGACACCGGTGAGCACCCCGGCGATCGCTGCCGCTGCGGCGACCGCCGCGTTCACGTCCATGCACCCAGGTTAGGCATGGCTCGGGCACCCTCCACAGCCGTCGGGGTGCGAGCTCGAACACTCGTCGCCCAGAGTTCACCTTGGAGCCAGTGTGGGTTCATTCGGGATGCCGGAAACGGACGCGTGGGGGCCGGAACGTGGGAGCGTGGGGTCCGGATCGTCGTCTCACGACGGTCGTACCGCCGGTCGTCCGGTGGGCCCCGGCCCCTGGACCCCCGACACAGACGCACGAGAGGGAACGTTGATGCGGGACGCGTACCACGAGGAACTGGACTCGATAAGCGACAGTCTGGTGGAGATGGCCCGGCTGGTCGGGTCGGCGATCGGGCGCGCCACGACGGCCATGCTCGACTCGGACCTGAAGCTGGCCGAGAACGTCATCGAGGCCGACAAGAAGGTCGACGAGCTGCAGCACGAGCTGGAGGCCCGGGCGATCGCCCTGCTCGCGCGGCAGCAGCCGGTGGCGACGGACCTGCGCATCGTCGTCACGTCGCTGCGGATGTCGGCCGACCTGGAGCGCTCGGGCGACCTCGCCCAGCACGTGGCGAAGCTCGCGCGCCTGCGCTACCCGGACCGGGCGGTCCCGAGCGACCTGCACGCCACCATCCTGGAGATGGGCCAGCTCGCGCAGCGGTTGATGGCGAAGGCCGCGGAGGTGATCATCACCAAGGACGTCGACCTGGCGCTGCAGCTGGAGCAGGACGACGACGCGATGGACCTGCTGCACCGCACGCTCTTCCAGCACCTGATGGACGACCGCTGGAAGCACGGCATCGAGACCGCGGTGGACGTCACGCTGCTGGGCCGCTACTACGAGCGGTTCGCCGACCACGCGGTGTCGGTCGCCAAGCGGGTGGTGTACCTGGTCACCGGTGAGCACGCGGACGAGATCCAGACGGACGTGCAGCCGGAGATCCAGGCCGTGCCGGGGGCGGAGGGCGCCTGACGGCGGAGGGGCAGGGTCGCCTCCGTGCGCCGTTGATGCGCCCGGCACCCCGGGGATGCAATGGGGACAGGCACCAGCCTCGAGGAGGGACCCATGGCCGAATCCCCCAGCACCACGCCCGACCCCGCGCAGCAGAGCGAGACCCAGCAGCCCGCCGAGATCAGGAGCCTGCCCCTGGTCGCCGCGTGCGGCTGCGGTTCGGGCTGCGGCTGCGGCTGCCAGTCGGGCGGCCCCTGCCAGTGCGGCTGACGCCGGCAGCCCGTCCGCACGGCCCGTGGGGCCCCGGCCGGACGGCCGGGCCCCCACGGCGTCCGGGTCTCCTCCGAGGGGGCCCGGGCTGAGAGCGCCCGGTCACGTGCCGGTCATGGCCGCCTCGACCGCCGCCCGTACCGTCGGGTAGACGTGTCTCAGCCGGTCCTCGGCGTGGGCGGCTCCCAGGACGTCGCGCACCTGTCCCACGTCACGGGCGAGCAGGAGCCGGACGGCGCGGGTGTCGAGCTCCCCGACCAGCGCGTCGAGCATGCGCACCGCCCCGACGTCGACGAAGGAGACCGTCTCGGCGTCGATCACGACCGCCGTCGTCCCTTTCCGGCCTGCGGCCTGCCGTACCGCGGAGCGGACCCGCTCGGCGTTGGCGAAGTAGATGCCGCCCTCGACGCGCAGCACCACCACGCCCGGGATCCTGCGGCCGTCCGCGTGCCGGTCCAGCGAGGCGAAGTGCCCGTCGCGGGGCAGCTGCCCCAGTTCGCTGACGACCGGCCGTGACGAGCGGTAGAGCAGCAGGAGCAGCGAGGCGCCGATGCCGATGAAGAGGCCGGGCAGCGTGTCGAAGACCAGGACGCCGAGCACCGCGGCGACCGCGGCGAGGAAGTCGGGCCGCGCGGCGACGCCGTAGGCACGGCCGAGCCTGTGGGTGAAGACGCGGTGGAGCGTGAGCAGCGAGGGGATGTAGACCAGCTCGACCACCGCCGCGATCACCACCGCGGCGAGCACCGCCTCGGGCAGGTGCTCGAACAGGCCGGTGAGGAAGAGGAGCGTGACCAGGGTCAGGGCGGCGACGAGGACGCCGGAGAGCTGGGTGCGCGCTCCCGCCGAGCGGTTGACTGCGGTCTTGGAGAGGCTGCCGTTGACGACCATGCCGCTGGACAGCCCGGCGCCCAGGCCGGCGGCCCCGAGCCCGATCAGCTCGCGGTCGGCGTCGATCTCGTAGTGGTCACGGGCGGCGTAGGTCCTGGCCGCTCCGAGCCCCTCGGCGAAGGCGACGAGCAGCACGCCGAGGCTCCCGGCGGCGAGGCTGCCGAGGTCGTCGAACGAGACGCCGGGGAAGCCGAACGAGGGCAGGCCGGTCTCGATGGCGCCGACGACCTCGACGCCGTGGTCCTCCAGGTGGAACGCCGCGGACGCCGCGATCCCGAGCGCCACGGCGACCAGCGAACCGGGCACCGCGGGGGCGAGCCGCTTCAGGACGAGGATCAGCACGAGCCCGCCCGCGCCGACCAGGACGGTGAAGCCGCTGGTGCCGTCGAGGTCCGCGACCAGGCCCCACACCTTCTCGAAGAAGTCCCCCGAGCCGCCCTGAACGCCGAACAGCTTCGGCAGCTGGCCCACGACGATGGTCAGGGCCAGGCCGACGACGAAGCCCTTCAGCACGGGCTCGGAGATGAAGTCGGCCAGGAAGCCCAGGCGCAGCAGTCCGGCGAGGAGCGCAGCCGCACCGACCGTGAGGGCCAGGGCCGCGGTCAGCGCGGTGAAGTGCGCGTCCGAACCGTCCGCGACGTCCCCGACGATCGCCGCCGAGAGCGCCGCCGTCGCCGCCATCGGCCCGACCACCAGGTGCCGGGAGCTGCCGAGGACGGCGTAGAGGACCAGGGCCGCGGGCGCGGCGTAGAGGCCGACGACGGGGGAGACGCCGGCGATCGTCGCGTAGGCCAGCGCCTCGGGGACGAGCACCGCCCACACGGTCGCGCCGGCGAGCGCGTCCCGCCCGAGCCACTGCCGCCGGTACCCGCGCAGCGAGGGGAACAGCAGGCCCATGCCGCCGCGCCGTCAGGAGGAGAGGTCGCTGATGGCGTCGCCGATCAGCTTCGCGGCGAGGATGAGGCAGAGCACGGCCATGATCGCCGAGTTGTTCTTCTCCATCCAGGACTTCAGGCCGTCGAGGAGGTGCTTCGAACGCTCCTTGAGCGCGAAGTAGAGGACGAGGGGGGTGCCGGGCCCGAGCGCCCCGATGACCACGAACTCCGCGAGGGCCACGGCCTGGTCCCCGGCGGAGGTGCCCGTGCGGGCGATCGCCTCCGCCGCGGCGATGACGAGCAGCAGGTTCTTCGGGTTGACGGCCGACAGCGCCATGCCGAGCGCGCCCGCCTTGACGGGGGTGAACGAGTCGACCGTCCGCATCCACTTCGGCAGCTTCACCTCCTCGTCGCCACGCGGCCGGTGGCGCCACTCCGACACCGCCACCCACAGCAGCAGCACGCCGAGCGCCAGGTCGAGCGCGCTGACCCAGTCGGCGGGCTCCCCCTGCTCGCTCGGGTCCGCGCCGCCGGAGACCAGCAGCACGATCGTGCCGACCAGGGACAGGCCCAGCACCCAGCCCAGCACCAGCGCGGGGCCGTTGGTGCGTGCCCGGGGGGTGGCGAGCATCAGGACCACGCCGATGATCGGGAACGGGCTCAGCGCCACGCCGACGCCGTAGGACAGAATCTGACCGATCGCCTCACCCACGGCCGCCTACCTCACGCCGGTTCGATCTCGCCCGGCCGCCAGCTCTGGTCGAACCAGTTTTCGAGCGGACCGTAGAGGCGGAGCATCACGAAGTACCCCTTGCCCGGCACGGTCTGGACCCAGTTCCCCGGTCCGCTCTCCGGCGCCGCCGGGCCGAAGTGGATGACCGTGTCGCCGTTGTCCTCGGACCGGACGGCGTCCGAGAGGCTGTTGACGCTCGGGTACGGAGTGTCGGTGCGCAGCAGGGAACGGGTCTGCGGGTCGTAGACGTTGACCGCCCAGAAGTTCTTCACCGGGATGCCGCTCGGCAGCCTGAGCGTGTAGGCGCGCCCGCCGTCGAGCCAGGCGCCGGTGGAGTCCTCCGCCGTGTACGCGTACTGCGATCCGGCCCCGACGGCCGCCGTCACCATCGCCGGCGAGGAGGCGGCCGCGAAGTAGTAGAACACCGACCGCGAGTCCAGCAGACGGGCGCCCTCCGCCGACAGGAACTCGTGACTGCGCGTGGGGAACGGGGTCTTCCACGACCGGTCGGGGTAGTGGTAGAAGCCCGGGTCGCGCGGTTTGAAGGCCAGCGTCCGTACGATGCCCGAGGCGATCCTGGCGGCGGTGTCGAGGATCGAGCGCATACGGTCGTCCGGCCGGAAAGGCCTGCCGCGCACGATGCCGAGAGCGGCGAGCTGACCGGCCCGCTCGGGGTCGAGCGACTCGGGCGGCTCCGCCTGGACGATGGTGTCGATCTCCTCGAAGAAGGAGAAGTCGTTCGCGTGGATCGTGTTGAAGTCGGATTCGGCCCAGTTGACGAAGCGCTGCTCGGGCCGGTCCGCCGCGGCCGAGAGCGGGTAGATCCGCGCAGTGAGCAGGCTCTCCGTGCCACCCAGAGCACGCAGCAGCACCCAGGAGGCGTACGTCTTGGGCCGTACGACGAAGTAGCCGTCGGGGACGTCATCCTCGTGCCCCGGGGGCAGGAAGAGGTACTTGCCTCCCTTTCCCCTGTCCGGACCGGCGATGCCCATGTCGGTGACGTAGCGCTGCCACAGGTCGTCGACGACGCACAGCGAGTTCCCCGGCGCCTCCACCACGGTGGGACCGTCCTCGTCGAGCGCCAGGAAGGTCATCCCGTAGGTGGTCTCCGTGTTGCCCGTGAGCAGCACCGGTGCGGAGGTGCAGCGCGGGGCCGTGAAGCCGATCGTGCGGGAGTCGACACCGATGCTCCGCAGTCCGCGTCGCATCGCCACCATGGAGGCGCCCGGTACGCAGTTGAGGAACGCCTCGATGCCGCGCAGCAGATCCAGCGTGTCGTAGCTGCGGGTGATCGTCTCGGGCAGGGGCATGCCGTCGAAGAAGTCCAGCGCTCCGAAGACCGTCTCCAGCCGGTCAGGGCAGACGATCGAGGAGAGGGTCTCGGGTGAGGTGCCCGGACTGGGGGCGTCACTGACATGGGGCACTGGGTTCCTCCTGGGGGTGTCGTTCCTCGAGAACCGTCTTCCAGTCGTGCTTCACGCTGACCGTCGTCCAGCCGTCCCGCTCGGCCGCCGCGCGGGCCCGCCGCGCGCTGTCGTCGTAGGCGTACTCCCGGACGTCGTCGTCGTGGACGACGAGCAGGGCGAACCGCGCGGACCGGAGCAGCTCGACGTCCACGTCGTCGTTGCCGGCCGCGAAGCCCGGCAGCCGGCCGGTGCGGGCCAGGACGTACTCCGGCTTTCCGGGGCCGAGCGCGACCGGCCCGTGCAGGACCGCCCGGCGGACCAGCTCGCCGTCCCGGTAGGCGAACTCCGGCGCCGAGCCGATCACGTTCTCCCGCGGCAGGCCCCAGGTGTCCTCGCAGATCACCCGCATGAAGTCGCGCCCGCCGCCCGAGCAGACGAACAGCCGCCAGCCGTACGCCCTGAGGTGGTCGAACAGCTCCAGCATCGGCCGGTAGACCAGGCCGGTGGCGGGCCGGCCGAAGCGCTCGTGGCGCCAGGACGCCAGGTACCGGGCGGCGTCGGCCTCGAACTCGGCGAGGGTGGTGCCCTCCCAGGCCGAGCCGATGGCCTCCACCATCGACGCCACGGCGTCGGGGTCCTGGTCGTTCAGCGCGCGGAAGTACGACTCGTCCCGCTCGGCGATCGCCCGGTAGGCCCGCTCGCCGGCCAGCGACGGGTCCGCCTCCAGCCGCTCGGCCAGTTTCCCGAGGACGAACGGCATCTGCACCGGCACGGGCTTCTCGACCCACAGGGTCCCGTCGTTGTCGAACACGGCGATCCGGTCCATCGGCGCGACGAAGCCCGGCGAGCCCTCGGCCGCCGAGGACGTCACGAAATCGACGATCGCCCGTTTCGCGGCACCGTCGTTCCAGCTCCCCAGCGGGGTCGTGCCCATGCGCCTCACCGTCCGGACCGTCGTGCCCTCACAGCGCCGTCGGGCGGGGTCAGTCCACCCGCTCGACCTCGCCCGGCCGCCAGGTCTTGTCGAAGAACGGCTGCAGCGGGCTGTAGAACCGCAGGACCACGAACCACCCCCGGTCCGGCAGGGTCTGGATCCAGTTGCCCTCGGGGACGCCGTCGGGCCGCTCGGGCCCGAAGTGCACGGTGGTCGTGCCGTCCGCGTCGGTGACCGCCGCCGGGGTGGGGTAGGCCTGGCTGCCGGCCCGGGGGAAGCGCTGCGGGGTGTCGATCATCGACCGCGTCTGGTTGTCGTAGACGGTGACCGACCAGAACCGGGCGGCGGGGACGTCCGGCGGGAGCGTCAGGCGGTAGCGCCTGCCGCCGTCCAGGGGCCGGTCGTCCTGGTCCGCGAACGAGAACAGGTACTGCGAGCCGACGCCGGTCAGCTTCGTGGCGAACGTCGGGCTGATGCCCACGGCCAGGTACCACCACCAGGACCGCAGGTTCAGCTTGCGGGCACCGGTGCTCGGCAGGGGCTCGACGCCGCTGTCGGTGATGTCCGCGGGCGGGGTCATGAAGTCGTAGCCGGACGCGAGCAGGCCGTTGACCCACCGGGAGGACGTGCCGTAGTAGTGCGCCCCCTCGGCCGGGCGCGGGCGGCAGGCGAGGGTGCGGGCCGTGGCGTTCGCGACCGCGGCCGCCTCGGTGAGGATCTTCCGCATCCGCTCGTCCGGCTCGAAGGGCCGGCCCTTGACGATCCCGACGGCGGCCAGCGGACCGGCGATCTCGGGGTCCAGCGCCTCGGCGGGCTGGTCCTGGACCAGCTCGTTCGCGAGGTCGAAGTACGTCTCGTCCGCGGGCGGGACCGTGTTCAGGGGGAGCCCGGAGCCCTCGACGAAGCGCGGCGGGTCGGCCTTGCGCAGCGCGGCGGTCCAGGTCTCCGCGGTCCACGGCAGCGGCGGGGCGGTGCCCCCGGTGACGATCTCCGCGACACTCGTTCCGTACAGGCCCGGGACGTAGCGGTGGATGCGCATCCGCTCCTTGACGCGCGCGACCGCGGGCGCCGGGTCGCCGTCCTCCAGGAACGCCCGCCCGCCGAGGATGAGCCGCGTGGTGCGGACCCGGTACGTGAAGAACCCGCCCTCGGGCAGCGGGCCGTCGTATCCGGGCGGTACGAAGAGGTAGGCGCCGCCGGCCCCGCGGTCCGGCCCGGGCATGCCGGGGTCGGTGACGTAGCGGAACCACAGGTCGTTGCAGAAGGTGAGGGCGAGGGGCGGGACCTCCACCACCAGGGGCCCCTCGGTCAGGTCGAGGAACGTCACGAAGTAGACGGTGTCCGCGTTGCCGGTGAGCAGGACCGTCTTGGGGTCCATGAACTCGGAGAAGAGCACGACGTCGTGGTCGTTGATCCCCGCCTCCAGGAAGCCCTTGCGGGCGGCCCACACGTTGACCCCGGAGTACGCGTCGAGGAAACCGCGGACGGCGTGCAGATGGTCCAGGTGGTCGTAGAGGCGGTCGGCGGTCTCGTCGGTGGGGACGCCCAGCGGGAAGTCGAGCGTGCCCAGGTGCGTCTCGACCCGCTCGGGCGTGGAGAGCGACTCCAGGACCCGGGGGGAGATCCGTGTGGCGTACTGCAAGGAATCGCTCCGTTCGGGAAGGAAAAGACGTTTACCCGACTATGTCCCCAACCCGCCCGGTGACGGCAACTGAAGCTCGGCCGACCGAAGTCCGCCCCCGCCCGGAAGGTGTCCCCGAGGCCCCGCGCCCGTGAGGACGAGGACCCGCCGCGCCGGTCCCCCGGTCACCCGGCCCCGATCTCGGGCCGGGGCCGTGCTCCCACCCCGGGCTCGACCACGGCCGCCCTCTCCCGCTTCTCTCCGGGAAGCCGCCGCATCAGCACCGCGTACCCCGCCCCGGCGACCGTCCCGAGGACCGCGCAGGACCCCCACAGCCACTCCGCCCCGAACCGGTCGACGACGACCCCGGACAGCAGCGGGGCGACGAGCGCGGCGACGGACCAGGACATCGTGTACATGCCCTGGTAGCGCCCTCGTCCCTGCGTCGGGGACAGCCGTACGACGAGACTCGTCTGGGTGGGCGCGTTGACGATCTCGGCGAGCGTCCACACGCACACCGTGAGGGCGATGACCCCGACGGACCCCGCGAAGGCGGTCAGCCCGAAGCCGTACCCCGCGAGGACGGACGAGAGCACGAGCAGCCGGCGCGGGTCGCGGTGCTCGATGAAACGGGTGACCGGGATCTGCAGGACGACGATCAGGACGCCGTTCACCGCGATCGCGAGGCCGTACTCCGCCGCGGAGAACCCGGCCGCGCCCATCGCCACCGGCAGCCCCACCGACCCCTGCATGAAGATCAGCGCGACGAGGAAGGACAGCCCGACGACGCTCATGAAGCGCCCGTCGCGCAGGACGGTGCCCAGGCTGACCGGGTCGCCGGGCGAGGAGCCGGCCGTCCCCCCTTCCTGCCCTGTCCCCGCCGCCCGCCCCGGCTCGGACTCCGGCAGCCGGAGGAAGACGAGGAGCGCGCAGACCAGTGTCATGCCCGCTTCGAGCAGGAAACCGGCGCGGTAGCTGACCTCGGCGATGAACCCGGCGGCCATGGAGGAGACGGCGAAGCCGAGGTTGATCGCCCAGTAGTTGAGGGAGAAGGCGCGGACCCGGTCCTCGGGCCGGACGATGTCGGCCATCATCGCCTGCACGGCGGGCCGTGACGCGTTGCTCGCCATGCCGACGAGGAAGGCGACGGCGGCGATCGCGACGGGGTCGCGCACGAAGGCCAGCAGCGCCACGGACCCGGCGGTCGAGGCCTGCGCGACCAGCAGCGTCGGCCGTCGGCCCAGCCGGTCGGCCATCACGCCGCCACCGATCGAGGAGACCACGCCGCCGAGCCCGTGCAGGGCGGCGACCAGACCGGCGTACGTCGCGGAGCAGCCGCGGTCGAGGGTGAGGTACAGCGCCATGAAGGTGGCGACGAAGCCGCCGAGCCGGTTGACGAGGGTGCTGGCCCACAGCCACCAGAACGCGCGGGGAAGCCCCGAGACGGTCTCCCGGAGGGCACGTCGGACACGCGTGGCGTACGGCATGGAACTCCCCCGTGTAAGTGGCTCTGCACATGGCGCTGCAAGCAGCCCGCCGAGTGACGCCGTAAGTGGTGCTACAGGTAGCCGCAAGTTACCGACGGGGGACTGTCGGACACCACCCGATTAACAGATCCAGTCAAACGTCCGGTCAGATGTCCGCCTGCCGGGCAGCCACGCGAACGGGCGAATGCGTGGATTACGCTCTGGGGCATGGCCGACGCACCGTACAAGCTGATCCTCCTCCGCCACGGCGAGAGCGAGTGGAACGCGAAGAACCTGTTCACCGGCTGGGTGGACGTGAACCTGAACGAGAAGGGCGAGAAGGAGGCAGTCCGCGGTGGCGAGCTCCTGAAGGACGCCGACCTCCTCCCCGACGTGGTCCACACGTCCCTCCAGAAGCGCGCGATCCGCACGGCCCAGCTGGCCCTGGAGGCCGCGGACCGCCACTGGATCCCGGTGCACCGCTCGTGGCGCCTGAACGAGCGCCACTACGGCGCCCTCCAGGGCAAGGACAAGGCACAGACGCTCGCCGAGTTCGGCGAGGAGCAGTTCATGCTCTGGCGCCGCTCCTACGACACCCCGCCGCCCCCGCTGGACCGCGACGCGGAGTACTCCCAGTTCTCCGACCCGCGCTACGCGACCCTGCCGCCGGAGCTGCGTCCGCAGACGGAGTGCCTCAAGGACGTCGTCGTCCGCATGCTCCCGTACTGGTTCGACGGCATCGTCCCCGACCTCCTGACGGGCCGCACGGTCCTGGTCGCGGCCCACGGCAACAGCCTCCGCGCCCTGGTCAAGCACCTGGACGGCATCTCGGACGAGGACATCGCGGGCCTGAACATCCCGACGGGCATCCCGCTGTCCTACGAACTGGACGCCGAGTTCAAGCCGCTGAACCCGGGCGGCACGTACCTGGACCCCGAGGCGGCGGCGGCTGCGATCGAGGCGGTCAAGAACCAGGGGAAGAAGAAGTAAGCAGAGCTGATCAAGGCCCCTGCCCGCCGTTTCCCCGCCGGCAGGGGCCGCGTCGCTGCGGTGGGGCCGTCTGTGGACCGTCAGCTGCCCGGTCGGGCCGTGCTCGGTGCCCGGTGAAGCCCGGCTCCGGCTGTTCCCTCGCTTCTGCTTGTGCTCCCACCGCGTGCAGGGCCGCGACGGCTTCCTCAGCGTCTTCCTGAGGCACGCCGAAGAGGATCACCGCTGGGATCCGTGTGGCGAGGACCTTGCTGCGCCAGAGGCTCAGCCCCGTCAGCCGACGGACGACCTGAACGACGTCCAGCACATGGGCACCGGGGTCAGTGAGCACCACGCCATGGGGCACGTCGTCGCACACCAGCAAGAAGTACTCGTCCGCCATCGCCCCTCCCCCCTCTCCGGTCCGGGCCGAGGGACCCGGCGAGGCCCTTGATGTACTCCCCGGCGTCCTGGAGCACCGAGGCGTGGAAATGGCGCTGCGTGCATGCCGTTGTCACGCGGCTCCGCGTACGGCCGGCCCCGCTCGGGCGCGGAGATGAACGCCGGCCGCCGCGAGTTGCTGCCCGCTGACGAGCCGAGGCACGGTTTTCTCCAGGACGAACTCCTGCTGCGACGGCGTTGGATTTCGCAAGAGCTTTTCTCGCGTCAGGTTCCCCAGGGGAATGAATGCGGCATTGTTCGCCGCACTCGGATCCTGTCCGCTCGGCACCCTGCGGAGTGCGTGCGCGGTGCCGTGCCTCCGGGCCTTTATGCCGGGGACTTCATCCAGGCGACGAGCCGGGCCCACCAGCGGGCGTTCGGGGCCGACGCCGTACGAGACGTGTGTTCTCCCGGGCGCACCCGCTCGGGCTCCGCCGTACCGCACTGGCACCGCTGATGCGGTGGCACGTCGACGAGTACCTGCTCCACGTGTTTCCCGCAGCCCTCGTAGGTCGCCTTCCGGCATGACTGGCACTCGGCACGTCGGCACATGATTGCCCTCCACCCGCTTCCGCATGGATGCTCAGTAATATCAACAGTTTCGTCACAGTCAAATTCACAGGAACACCACAATCACAGCCCGTAAGGGCACTGTTTCCACGGGACGTCGCCGTCCTTCTGCGGAACACCCGGACGCGAGGGGGTCACGTCGGAAATGTCGTGACGGCCCACGTCACTTGGCCTTGTCGAGAGGTGACGAAGGGAATTCTCCCGAGGTTGCCCGGGACGCCGAAACAGTGGTTGCATCACGGCCGGTCGAGAAAGGAGGGCACCACCACTCCGCACATGAGAGGCCGTCACCGCTCCTTTTGACATCGTCGACCCGGGCGCGGCGAGGGCACGAGACCGAGAACGGCGACCGCCCTCACGGAACGGGTGGTGTGCGCCGGTCAGAAGGGAGCGACGTGGGTTGCTCGCATGCCGCAGGATGTCCCCTCTTCCCGTTGCTCAGGGCGAGTCTGCAAGGTTGGCGCGACTACTACTGCGACAGCGGGGATCAGTGGCTCGGCTGTGCGCGCTACAAGATGTCACTCACCGGTGATCGTGTGCCGATCAGTCTGCTGCCCAACGGGGCCTACGCGCGCCACCTCGAGAACGCGGCCGCCGGCACGGACCGGTCCGGTGTCGTCGGCCAGAGGCAGAGACCCTGTCAGGAGGCGCCCGTGCAGGACACTTCCTGGGCGTCGGGGAACGCCTCGTGGTCTCAGCCGGCACCCGCACGGCCTGGAGAGTGGCCGGAGCCCGTGCCCATGGGATCGCAGACCGCGGCTCACTTCGCGACCCCCTCCGCGACGGTGCCGGCCTCGTATCACCGACCGTCACAGGTCCCGCAGACCCCGCAGGCCTCCGGGCCGCCACCCGCACCGTCCCGCCCGGCCGGAAGAAGGACCAGGTCGAAGCGCGGCTGGTGGGCTCGGTTCACCGAATGGATGGGAGGCCCCGCATGAGTGGCTACTGGCCCTGGTGGGCCGGCGCCGCCGCGCTGGCACTGATCACCGTCAACTACACCCTCAGCACGGAACGGTCCTTCGGGGTGTCGTCCGCGTGGGATCGGGTGCTGCACTGGCGCAGGGAGCGCCGCCTCGAGCAGATGGACGAGGAGTTCACCGACGAGCGCGCTCTCGCCGACGCCCTCGCCGCGGCCACGGCGGAGCACTTCGGCACCGGACCCACCGCCGCCGCGACGGCCGCGCCGCCGGCTCCGCACGGGTCTGCGGGGTCGCTCGACGGGTACCCCGAACCGGCGGAGCGCGAGGACACCTCGGAGGCGAGCCCGGGTCCGGCCCCGCTGGTCACTCAGGCCGCCCTGCTGCTGTCGATCTTCTTCGGCGGGCTGATCGCCGCGGTCACCTCCGGGCGGTTCCACCTCAGCCTCGACATGGGGCCGGGATTCGAGAACGTGGTCACGGCGGATCCGATCACCATGATCATCGTGCTCTTCGCCGGCGGCGTGCTGGTCGGCTTCGGCACCCGGCTGGCCGGCGGGTGCAGCTCCGGCCACGGACTCAACGGCTGCGGGCGTCTGCGTCCCGTCAGCCTGGTGGCGACCGCCGTGTTCTTCGGCACCGCCGTCGCGGTGTCGTTCCTGCTGTGGAAGGTGATCTGATGCGTACGCGGGGCGCGATTCTGCTGGCCAACATCATCACCGGACTGGCTCTCGGCTACACCGTCTCCCACATCGGCTTCGGCGACTACACCGAGCTGAACCGCATGTTCACGTTCCAGGACCCGCGCATGCTCCTCTCCTTCGCCGGCGCCGTCCTGATCATCGTGTGTGCGTTCGTCCTGCTGCGGGTCCGCCGCACCCCGGGGCGCGTCCACGCCGGAGTGATCCCCGGCGCGGTGCTGTTCGGTACGGGCTGGGCGATCTCCGGAGGGTGCCCGGCGATTCCGATCGTTCAGGTCTCCGGTGGTTACCTGCCCGCCCTGGTCACCATCGTCGGCGTCGTCGTCGGCATCCGGCTCAGCCGCTGGGCGAACGCCCGCTTCTTCCACCTCGACCGCGGATCCTGCGGCTTGTAGGCAGGTACGGGTGCGTGGGGCGGCGGCGCGTGTGCCTCCGACGCCGTCGTCAGGGCGCCTTCTTGGGCGGGCGCTCCGTGCTCCTGCCCTGGGGCGTGTCCGTGCCGCCGCCGTCCGGAGCGGTGGGCGCGGGCTTGCGTCGTGGGGGCTGGTCCGTGACGGACTCCGGGCGGGGCGGCGCCGGCTCCGGTGGGGTGGTGGACCACGTGAACTCGATCTCCAGCTCGATCTCCCCGCCGCCGATCTCGACCTCCACCTCGAAGCGGAGGTTGTCGGGGACGCGCAGGCTCAGCGTCCCGGGGTGCAGGTCCACTCCGGCCTCTCCGCCCTGTCTCAGGGCCTCCGCACCGCGAGTGCCGTGAGCCGGTCGGCGGCCTCATGACGGGACAGTGAGCGCTTCTGCTCGAACTTGAGGTCCTTCATGGAGTCCTCCGGTGTGGCACTCGGGATGAGAGAGGGCCGGTGGTGAGGCTCCCCGCCGGAGCGCGGAGGCTTCGAAGCGGTGGAGCCCCACAGCGGCGCGGTCCCGCCGTCGACCACGCGGTCCTAGGCCCGCTTCTGGGCCTCCGCGTCGGCGACCGCGATCGTGATGCCGAGGGCCTTGGCGATGTTGCCGGCCGCCGTCATGATGCGGGCCGTGCCCACCACCGGCGCGATGGCGACCAGGACGTCCTGCACCTGCTCCGCGGTCACCCCGGACTGGATGGCGGGGTCGATGTGGGCGATGTAGGAGATCGGCGGGGCGTCCGAGGCGGCGAGGGCCGCGATGCGCGTGAGCATGAACGTCTCGGGAGCCAGCCCGCACCGCTCGACCGAGTCGCCCGTCATCGCGGCGAGCGTGTCCAGGACCGGGGTTTCTGAGGCTGTGGCCATAACGGGTCGTCTCCTGTTTTGGTGGGTGTCGGAAGGGGATCGTGTTCTGGTGGGTGTCGGAAGGGGATCGGCGGAAGCTCCGGGGCATGAGGTCCCCGTGGGACGTCCGGGGCGCCCGCCGCTCGACTCGACCGTAAGGCCGTTTGCCCCGGGTCGCCCGTCGAGAGCGTCGGCCTACGGGTCGCACACACTCCTGAGCAGCGCATTCGCCGCGCGCCCCGGTACCGTCCGGCCTACCCTCGGGGCATGACCGTCGCCGGGCCCGGCGGCGTCCGGGCCGAACGGATCGGCTGAGGGCCGATATTCGGTGGCGGGCCCGGCCTCCGCGGTCCACCATGCCCGCATGACATCGGGTGAACACACGGGCGCACGACCGACGGCGGGCACCTCTCCGGAGACGGCGGCCGCGGACCGGTGGACGGCGGCGACGGTCTACCCCGACATGTGGGTCGACCCGGAGGACGACCCGCGCGAGACCGAGTCCGTACCGGGCGACGAGCGCGAGATCCTGCTCGACTACCTGCGCAACTACCGGCTCACCCTGGAGATGAAGTGCGCAGGCCTGGACGCCGAGCAGCTGGCCCGGCGGTCCGTGCCGCCGTCCACGATGTCCCTGCTGGGGCTGCTGCGGCACGTGGCCGAGGACGAACGCCACTTCCGCCGGGTCATGGCCGGTGAGGACGCACCGTGGCTGTACCGCACGCCCGAGGACCGCGACGCCGCGTTCGACGGGGCGGTGCCCGACGAGGCGGTCGTGGCGGACGCCTGGCACCGGTGGCGGACCGAGGCCGAGCTCACCGACCGCTACCTGGCCGGGGCCACCGACCTCGGTGCCTGCAACGCCGGCTACTCCGACCTCGGCCCCGAACCCGGCGGCCGGCTCCAGCTGCGCGACATCCTGGTCGCCCACATCGTCGAGTACGCGCGCCACTGCGGCCACGCCGACCTGCTCCGCGAGCGGATCGACGGCCGGGTGGGGCAGTGAGCAGGGCAGTAGGCCCCTTTACCTCCGGCGTCATCGCCGCCCGCAGCAGCGCGCCGTGCACCACGCCCATCCCGCCCACCTGGTACGGGCGTTCGGCACCGCGTACGACATCGCCCCACATCAGTACCTGACGTCGCTGCGCGTGGGGCGGGCCCGGCGGCTGCTGCTGGAGGGGCGCTCACCGGGCGAGGTGGCGGCCGCGACCGGGGTCTACGACCAGTCTCATCTCACGCGGCACTTCAGGAATCTGGTGGGGGTGCCGCCGGGGCGTTTCCGCGCGGGGTGAGCGGGGGCTGCCGGGAGCGGCCCGGTCAGCGCTCCGGGCGCTGGGTGAGGTGGGCGAACGCCTCCAGGTTCTGAGTCGACTCGCCCCGGGAGACGCGCCAGTCGTACTCCTTGCGGATCGCCGCGGCGAAGCCCAGCTCCAGCAGGGAGTTGAAGCTGCCGTCGGAGGCCTCCAGGACCTGGCCGAGCAGCCGGTCGAGCTCCTCGGGGGTGACGGCGGCGAGGGAGAGGCGGCCGGTGACGTAGACGTCGCCGTGCCGGTCGACGGCGTAACTCACGCCGTAGAGCTTGAGGTTGCGTTCGAGCAGCCAGCGGTGGACGCCCTGCTCGTTCTCGTCGGGGTGGCGTATGACGAAGGCGTTCAGGGACAGGGAGTGGCGGCCGACGCGCAGGGAGAGCGTCGTCCTCAGCTTGCGCGTGCCGGGGAGCTGGGCGACGTAGGTGCCGGGTTCGGGGCTCTCCCACTCCAGGTCGGCGTCCTTCAGGACGGTCTCGACGACCTGTGCCACGCGCTGTTCGAGATCGGTTTCACCCATGCAGCGAGCGTACGTGACGGCGGTGCGACTGCAGGGCGGCCGCGTAGACGTCCGCCGTGGCGGCCGCCGCGGTGTCCCAGCCGAAGGACTGGGCGTGGCGGGCGGCCTGGTCGCCGAGCCGGGGCGCCAGGCCGGGGTCGTCGGCGAAGTCGCGCAGCACGCGCGCGTAGTCGGCCGGGTCGTGGCCGCGGACGAGGAAGCCGGTGTGGCCGTCGCGCACGGCGACCGGCAGGCCGCCGACGGAGGCGGCGAGCACGGGGGTACCGGCCGCCTGGGCCTCTATGGCGACCAGGCCGAAGGACTCGCTGTACGAGGGCATGACGAGGACGGAGGCGGCGCGGAACCAGTCGGCGAGCTGGTCCTGGCCGACGGGCGGGCGGAACCGTACGACGTCCGCGATGCCGAGGCGGGCGGCGAGCTTCTGCAGGCCCTCGGGCTTGGCGAGGCCGCTGCCGCTGGGGCCGCCGACGACGGGCACGAGGATGCGCGAGCGCAGCTCCGGGCGCTGGTCGAGGAGGACGGCCACGGCCCGCAGCAGCACGTCGGGGGCCTTGAGGGGCTGGATGCGGCCCGCGAAGAGCGGGATGAGGGCGTCCTGGGGCAGGCCGAGGCGGGCCCGGGCTGCGGCGCGGCCGTCGGCGGGCGAGAAGCGGCCGAGGTTCACGCCGGGGTGGACGACGGCGACCTTGCCGGTGTCGGCCGCGTAGTGCTGGACGAGTTCGTCGGCCTCTTCGGTGGTGTTGGCGATGAGGCGGTCGGCGGCGGCGACGATCTGCGTCTCGCCGATGACGCGGGCGGCCGGTTCGGGGGTGTCGCCGTGGGCCAGGTTGGCGTTCTTGACCTTGGCCATCGTGTGCATGGCGTGCACCAGGGGGACGCCCCAGCGCTGGGCGGCGAGCCAGCCGACGTGGCCGGACAGCCAGTAGTGGGAGTGGACCAGGTCGTAGTGGCCGGGGCGGTGTCCGGCCCAGGCCTGCATCACGCCGTGGGTGAAGGCGCACAGCTGGGCGGGAAGGTCCTCCTTGTTGAGGCCCTCGTAGGGGCCGGCGTCGATGTGCCGGACGAGGACGCCCGGGGCCAGTTCCACGGTCGCGGGGAGGGCGGCGGCGGTCGCGCGCGTGAAGATCTCCACCTCGATGCCGAGGGCGGCGAGGCGCTGCGCGAGCTCCACGATGTAGACGTTCATGCCGCCGGCGTCGCCGGTGCCGGGCTGGTGGAGCGGGGAGGTGTGCACGGACAGCATGGCGACCCGGCGGGGCCTGCGGTGGAGGCGGAGACGGGCGGGTGAGGACGCGGCACGCCGCCCGAGCCTGCCGATGTACTGGCTCACGTGGCGTTCCTCCTCGCTCCAGGCATGCCTCTCGCAGGGCGCCCGATGCCCTCCGCCCCCGTGCAACACCGGACGAGTGCGCTCCATTTCCCGATTCGAGACTTTTACCGAATCATTACCGCCCATCGCTCAACCGTTCGATCGACGCGGAGGTGGAGGCGCGCGGCCGAGGGCCCGCGCGGGAGGCGCCGAGGCCCGCGCAGGACGCGCCACGGGCCCGCGCGGGAGCGCGGAGAGCTCGCGCGGAAGCCCCGAGGGCTCGCGCGGAAGCACCGAGGCCCACACGGGAAGCGCCACGGGCTCGCGCGGAAGCACCGAGGCCCACACGGGAAGCGCCACGGGCTCGCGCAGGAGCACCGGGGGCCCACACGGGAAGCGCCACGGGCTCGCGCAGGAAGCGCCACGGCCCGCCCGGGAAGCGCCGAGGGCCGCGCAGGAGCACCGAGGGCCGCGCAGGAGCACCGAGGGCCGCGCAGGAGCACCGAGGGCCCGCGCAGGAAGCGCCGAGGGCCCGCCCGGGAAGCGCCACGGGCTCGCGCAGGAAGCGCCACGGCCCGCCCGGAAAGCGCCGAGGGCCGCGCAGGAGCACCGAGGGCCCGCCCGGGAAGCGCCGAGGGCCGCTTAACCTCGTAGGTATGACACCCCGCGCCGCCGCCCTCCCCATCGGCACGGTGACCCGCGGGACGACCAACCCCAACCGGCTGCGCCGTATGGACCGCTGGATCGCGACCGTGCACGGCGCCCGGCTGCGCCGCGCCGCCGACCCCGTCGCGGTCGACCTCGGGTACGGCGCCGCGCCCTGGACGGCCGTGGAGTTGCTGGAGCGGCTGCGCACGGTCGCGCCCCGCGCACGGGTCGTCGGCGTCGAGATCGAGCCGGCCCGGGTCGCGGCGGCTCTGCCGTACGAGCGGGAGGGGCTGGTCTTCCGGCACGGGGGCTTCGAGATCCCGATCCCGCAGCGCCCTGTGCTCATCCGCGCCGCGAACGTGCTGCGGCAGTACGACGAGGGCGAGGTCGCGGCCGTGTGGCGGCGGCTGTGCGCACGGCTGGCGCCCGCGGACCCGGCAGCCGGCACGCCCGGCGGGCTGCTGGTGGAGGGGACCTGCGACGAGATCGGGCGCCGCCACGTGTGGGTCTCCCTCGGCCCGGAGGGACCGCGCACGGTCACCTTCGCCACCCGCCTGGGCTCCCTGGAACGCCCCTCCGACCTGGCGGAACGCCTGCCGAAGGCGCTCATCCACCGCAACGTCCCCGGCGAGCCCGTCCACGCGTTCCTCCGCGACTTCGACCGCGCCTGGGCGGCCGCCGCACCCTACGCCTCCTACGGCGCCCGGCAGCGCTGGATCCGCACGGTGCGGGACCTGACCGGCGACTGGCCGGTGGTGGACGGGCCGGTGCGGTGGCGGCAGGGCGAAGTGACGCTGCGCTGGGAGGCGTTGGCCCCGCGCGGCTGAACACCGGGCGGTCCGGCACGTCCGGAACCAGGCCTGCCCGGCCGGGAACGATCTCTTCGTGGCGTTCGTCACACACGCGGGGAGACCGTCGGACCGGGGCATACGGGCCGGGGGTCGGCGGGAAGCACTCCCCCTGTCGCTTGGCCCGCCGACATGGCACCATCCCCAGGCGGACCGGATGTTACTGACGGTTAATCAGCTGGGGAGGGCCGAGGTATGGATACGGGCAGGCGTGGCCTGATCGCGACGGCCGTGACCGTGGTCTGCGCGGTCACGGTGCTGGCGGTACCGGGCACGGCGTTCGCGCGCTCCTCCAGCCCCGACCCCTCTCCCGCCCCGGGCGCGAGCGCGCCGCTCGCACCGCCCACGCCGGGCAAGGACCTCGAAGCCGTCCAGGAGAAGCTCGACACGCTCTACCGCGCCGCCGCCCGCGCCACCGACGAGTACAACGCCGCCGAGGAGAAGGCGGACCAGCAGTCCGCCGAGATCGTCAGGCTGGCCAAGAAGATCGTCGCGGGCAAGGAGAAGCTGAGGAAGCTCAAGGGCCGCGCGGGCGCCGCGGCCGCCGCGCAGTACCGCGGCGGCGGCCTGCCCCCGGAGGCCCACCTGGTACTGAGCGACGACCCGCGGGAGTTCCTCGACGGCGCGGACCGGGTCCGCCAGGGCCACCACGCGACGAAGGGCCTGCTCGGCGAACTGACGCGCACTCAGGAGGACTTGGAGCAGTACGCCGAGGACGCCTCCGCGCAGTGGAAGAAGCTGGAGGCCGGCCGCAAGGCCAAGGCCGCCGCCCAGAAGAAGATCGAGCAGCAGATCGAGCAGGCCGAGAGGCTCGAGTCGGAGCTGCGCGAGGAGGAGCGGGAGCGCCTCGCCGAGCTCGAGCAGGAGGCCGCGCGCAAGGCCCAGACCGCCTGGCTCGACTCCGGCGTCCTCGACGAGAGCGACGGCAAGGCCTCGGAGCAGGGCAAGAAGGCCGTGCGGTACGCCACGGCCCAGATCGGCAAGCCGTACCAGTGGGGCGCCGAGGGCCCGAAGACCTACGACTGCTCGGGGCTGACGTCACAGGCCTGGATGTCCGCGGGCCGCGGCATCCCGCGCACGTCGCAGGAGCAGTGGAAGCGGCTGCGGCACGTCGACGTCCGCGAGGTGCGGCCCGGCGACCTCGTCATCTACTTCGGCGACGCCAGCCACGTCGGCATGTACATCGGCGACGGGGCGATCGTGCACGCCCCGCGGCCCGGGCGGACGGTGACGACCGCCGGCGCGGGCACCATGCCGATCCTCGGCGTCGTACGGCCGGACGCCGGCTGAACCACCCGTCGCACACCGGCCATCGGACGCCGACCCGCGCGGTGACCTGGGCCATATGACCCAGCGCACCCGCAACGCCCGCCGCGGCAGAGCGCCGACGTGACGTTCGTCATCCCCGCGGCATCTTCGGCCTGTCCAACTGCGGCGCATATCGCGGCATATGACACTGGCCGATGGCACAGCGGCATGGCCTACACCATTCCACTGCGGCGCCGACACCCGCTATGGTCCCGCTCGGTGGGTCGAGGTCCCTCGCCCCACCGTGCCCTCGGGGGGAGGGAAGGAAGCGAAGAAGATGCCCGTACCCATACCGCGGCAGAGAGGTATCCCGGCCGTGGAGAGTGGTCAGGCCCAGGCCGCGTCCCCGCGCGGTGGATCCGCCGAGGAATCCGGCACGGACGCCTCGGCCCACGCTCGCACGCCGGACAGCGCCGGCACCAGCACGGACACGACGGACAAGGCGGAGAACAACACCGCCCACACCAACCTCACCCTGCTGCTGATCGAGGACGATCCGGCCGGCTCGCCGATCGTGCCGGACCTGCTCGACCAGGCGGGCAAGCCCATCCGCGTGCGCACGGCCCGCAACCTGACGGAGGCGGAGCGGCTGCTGACCGACGACGTCCACTGCATCCTGCTGGACCTCGCGCTGCCCGCGCCCGGCCGCGGCGACTCCGACGACGAGCTCGCCGTGCTCAAGCACGTGCTGGAGCTCGCGCCCCGGCACGCCGTCCTGGCGCTGACCGCCTCGGGCGACGCCGAGCGCGGCGCGCAGGCGGTGCGCGTGGGCGCCCAGGACTACCTCTTCCGCGACGAGCTGGACGGCCGGCTGCTGAGCCGCGCGATCCGCTACGCCGTGGAACGCAAACGCTCCGAGTCGGCCGAGCGCCGGCTCGCCGAGGGCCGGCTGCGCGCCCAGGAGAACCGCCGCCTGGAGCGCGGTCTGCTGCCGACGCCCCTGCTGGAGGGCTCCTCGCTGCGGTTCGCCGCCCGCTACCGCCCGGGCCGCTCACGCGCCCTGCTCGGCGGTGACTTCTACGACGTCGTCCGTACGCCGGACGGCACCGTGCACGCCATGATCGGCGACGTCTGCGGCCACGGCCCGGACGAGGCCGCCCTCGGGGTGGAGCTGCGTATCGCGTGGCGCGCGCTGACGCTGGCGGGCCTGTGCGGCGACCAGCTGCTGGGCACGCTGCAGCAGGTGCTGGAGCACGAGCGGGCCGACGACGAGATCTTCGCGACCCTGTGCACGGTGGACATCGCGCCGGACGGGCGCCGCGCCGGGCTGTGCCTGGCGGGCCACCCGTCGCCGCTGCTGGCCCGCCCGGGCATCCCGGCGCGCCTGCTGCCCTACGACAACAACGGCCCGGCGCTCGGGCTGCTGCCCGGCGCGCGCTGGCCGCGGATGCAGGTGGAGCTGGGCGCCGAGTGGAGCCTGATGCTCTACACCGACGGCCTGATCGAGGGCCGCGTCGGCGGGGGCCGGGAGCGGCTGGGCCAGGAGGGCATGACGGAGATGGTCCGGCGCCAGTTCGCCGAGGGCCTGCGGGGCGAGCAGCTGCTGCGGGCGGCGGTGAACGAGGTCCGCGACCTCAACGGCGGCGAGCTGACGGACGACGTGGCGGTCCTGCTGCTGGACCGGGTGCCCTAGCCCCCGCAGGGGCCGGGGGCGCGCCCGGTCCTACCGGCCGCCGTTCCACGGGCCGTACGGGCCGTCGCTGCTGGAGCCGCCGCGCCGGCTGCGGCCGCCGCCCGGCAGCGCCCGGAGCGCCGGGCGCACGTCGACCATGTACACGATCGTCGCGATGAGGCCGATGATCGGCAGGAACGACAGGATGTTGAAGATCAGACTCACCACGAAGGCGAGCCCGAGGACGATCAACCAGAACGGCTTGGTCTTCTTGTCGGCCGCGCGGTAGGCGTCCTCACGGCGCACGGCGGCGTCGATCAACGCGAAGCCGCTGAAAACGATCAGGGCCAGGTTCAACAGCCACAACAAGTTCTGGAAGCCCTGCATCAGCACTACGTCCACCACCCGAGTCGGCTCGTCCCTTTGCGGTCACCGTACCCGTACAACGGGCCGGGCACCCCCAGGGTGCCCGGCCCGGATCACGCGTCGGTCCGTGCCGCCTACTTCGCGGGCGGCGTCGTCTTCTTGGCGGTGGTGGGCTTGCGGGCCGGGGCCTTCTTGGGCGCGGGCGCCTTCTTCGCCGCGGCGGCGGCCTTGGCCTCGGAGGCGATGACCTGGGCGGGCCTGGCCGGCTCGTCCTTGACCTCGACCGGCTCGCGCTTGGGCTCGACCGCGACGGCCAGCTCCTCCACGCCCTCGGCGATGTCCTCGATGCCCTCGGCGGCCTCGCCACGCCAGGTGCGCACGGCCTGCTCGCCGTGCTCGGCGACCTTCTCGTAGGTCTCCCGGGCCTTCACGGCGTACTCGGCGGCCACGCCGACCCCGCGCAGCGCGAGGTCCTGGGCGCTCTCGCCGAACTTCTTCAGGTCCGCGTCGAGAGTGCTGCCGATCTTCCTGATGTCGGCGTCGAGGGAGCCGATGAACCCGGTGACCTTGCTCTGCAGGCTCTCCTGCGTCTCCTTGACGCGGGCGGAGGCCTCCTTGGCCCGGGCGGACGCCTTCTCCTGGACGGCCTTGGTGTCGGTGTTGCGGACGGCCTCGAACCGCGCGGGGGCCTCGGACCGGAACTGCTCCACCAGGGCCGGCACCTTCTTGGCCTGCTGAAGGGCGAGGTCTGCGGTGCCTGCGGCGAAGTAGAGCGGCGTCGGGTCGCTGAGGGTCTTGCGCAGGTCGTCGGTGATGGCCATGGTGATGGTCCTCCCGGATTCTGTGTCGCTTGAGGGTTCGGTTGAGGGTGGTGTGATCCGCAGCACGGCGGCCGGTGCCCTGGTCCGGCTCAACCGGCCGTCTGCTGCGGGTCGGTGTCGCCGCCGGCGCGCTTGCGGGGGCGGCGGGTGGCGGTCGTACCGCCGTCGTCGTTCCTGATGGCCGTGACGCCGATGTCCTTGCCGCCCGCGACGCCGTCGGCAGCGCGGACGTTCCGTATCCCGGTGCCGGCGCCGTCCGGGAGACCCCCGCCGACACCGTCGATCCCGTCGATCCCGTCGCCGCTCCCGAACCCGTTCTCCTTGCGGAAGGATTCGTAGATCTGCAGCAGCACCTGTTTCTGCCGCTCGTGGAGCGTCGGGTCCGCGAGGATCACGGCCCGGGTCTCCACCGCGTCCCGGTCCCGCTCGGCGTCGAGGATGCCGGCGCGCACGTACAGCGTCTCGGCGGAGATCCGCAGGGCCTTGGCGACCTGCTGCAGCACCTCCGCGCTCGGCTTGCGCAGCCCGCGCTCGATCTGGCTCAGATAGGGATTGGACACCCCGGCGGCATCGGCGAGCTGCCGCAACGACAGCTGCGCGTTGCGCCGCTGCTCGCGCAGGTAGTCACCGAGATTGCCGACGTTGAGCGATGCCATGCCTCCACAGTGCGTCATCACGCTAACTATTGCAAGCACCTGCTTGCAAAAGTGCGCCACGCCACGGGACGCGGCGACCATCGGTGGCGTCCCTGACCTGTCTCTGCGAAGTTGAGGCAGTCCCGGTCATCGTGAGGCATCCGACCGCACGTCTCGCTCAATCTCGGGCATCTGGTGTGACGTCTCGATCAATCTGAGGTGCTGACTTCTTCCGCCTCCTACGGTCGTTCCACCTGGTCAGCGCCGAGTGGGGGTGGCTGGTGGAGGCGGAGGACTTCTGGCTGGAGTACACCGACGCCCGAGGTGAGCTGCATGGCGGGCCGCTTGAGGTGATGTGGCCGACCCGGTTCGAGGCGGCCGGGCAGGTGCGCGCGTTCCCGTCGTACCGCGGGCAGCGGAACTTCCCCGGCTGGTACTGGGCTGCGACCTGCTCCGAGCTGGTGGGTTACGAGTCCTGGGTGGAACTCGGGCACCTGATGCGGCTGGATGCCGAGCCAGACGTGGCGGCAGTGGCCTCGCAACCATTCCGGCTGTCGTGGCGGTACGGCGGCCGGGGTCGGCGGATCAAGCACACGCCGGACTACTTCGTACGCCGACGGGACGGCACGGCCGTGGTGCTGGACGTGCGTCCGGACGAGCGCATCGAGCCCGAGGACGCAGCGAAGTTCGCAGCGACGGCTGCTGCCTGCGCCCGGGTCGGCTGGGGTTATGAACGGGTCGGAGTGCTTGATCCAGTGTCGGTGGCGAACCTGCGGTGGCTGTCGGGCTACCGGCATCCCAGAGTTCGGCGGGAACCGATGGCGGACGCTCTGCTGGCGGTGTTCAGCGAGCCACTGGGGCTGCTGGCGGGGGCTCGGGCGGTCGGTGATCCTCTCGCGGTGCTGCCGGTGCTCTACCACCTGCTCTGGCACCACGAGCTGACGACGGAGCTGCGGACGGAGCGCTTGTCAGCCGCGTCGCTGGTGCGGCTGGTGCCTGCGGCGGTGAAGGAGGTGGGCTGGGATGCCGACGCGTCCGCGGCTGTTGTCGCTGGGTGACCGGGTCCACTACGACGGGCGTGAGCACACCGTCGCCGCCCTGCACGGCACATCGGTTCGCCTGGTCGATGACGCCCAGGCCGCAAGCGTCGTGCTGCTCGGGCATCTGCTGGCTTCGGAGGGCTTCGCGGTGCTCAGCGCCGGCCCGGCCCGCCCGCCGCTGCCCGAGGAGGGAGTGCTGGACGGGCTGCCCGAGGAGGCGGCGGAGCGGGCCCGGTGGTGGCAGCGGCATCTGACCGAGCTGATGACGGGCCGCCCAGATGCGACTCCTGGCACGGCTGTGAGGCGGGAGTACGACCCAGAGGTGCGCTCGGTGCGCCAGCGAGAGTTGGCCAAGCTGGCCGAGCTGCGCGAGGCCGGTGAGGAGGTGTCTTTGAGCACTCTGCAGCGGCTGCGCACCCGTTTCGAGCGCGAGGGGGTGGCGGGGCTGGTGGACCGGCGGCTGGTCAAGCCCTCCACCGGCACGAGCCGGGCGGATCCGCGGCTGGTGGCCGCGATCGAGCAGGTCGTGAACAGCCGGACCGATGAAGCGACGGTGTCCGCGCAGGTGCTGCGGCGCAAGGTCGAACGGCTCCTGGCGGCCGAGCACGGCGCCGGAGCGGTGGCGATGCCGTCGCGGGCCGCGTTCTACCGGCTGCTGGAGGCGGTTTCGACGGGACGGCATCTGCTGGGGTCGGCCCGCACCCGCCGCTCGCTGGGCAAGCAGCCGAAGCGGATGTTCGGACAGCTGACGGCGGCCCGGCCGGGCGAGGTGATGGAGATCGACTCCACGCCACTGGACGTCATGGTGATCCACGACGACGGCGAGGTGGACCGCTGCGAGCTGACCGGGCTGGTGGACGTGGCCACCAGGACACTGGCAGCGGTGGTGCTGCGGCCGTCGACGAAGGCGGTGGACGCCGCGCTCCTGCTGGCGCGCGCGATGACACCGGAGCCGATGCGGCCGGGCTGGTCGGACGCCCTGCGCATGTCGCGCTCGGTGCTGCCCTACGCTTCGCTTCTGCCGCTGGACGAGCGGCTGGCCCAGGCCGCCGCGAAACCAGTGATCGTCCCGGAGACGGTGGTCAGCGACCACGGCAAGGCATACATCTCAGACAACTTCCGCAACGCCTGCCGCCACTTGGGAATTTCGTTCCAGCCCGCGCACCCGGACACCCCGACCGACAAGCCGCACGTCGAGCGGACGCTGGGCTCGGTGGCGACCATGTTCGCCCAGTACGTGGCCGGCTACACCGGCCGCAGTGCGGAAATGCGCGGCAAAGATCCGGCCGCGCAGGCAGCCTGGTCCATCCACGAACTCCAGGAACTCTTGCAGGAGTGGGCCGTCGCCATCTGGCAGACCAGGCCCCATGACGGACTGCGTGACCCGCTGATGCCGGGCCGTCCGCTGAGTCCGAACGAGAAGTACGCCGCGCTGGTGTCGGCGGCCGGATACGTCCCAGTCGCGCTCAGCCAGGAGGAGTACGTCCAGCTCATGCCGCGCGAGTGGCGGGTCATCGGCGCCAGCGGGGTGCGGATCAACAACCGCACCTACGACGCCTGTGAACTCAGCCCCTATCGGCGACAGCCCTCGGGGGCGGGGCCGGACGGCAAGAGATGGGAAGTCCACTACGACCCCTACGACATCTCCTGTGTCTGGGTACGCAACCACCGCGGCCAAGGGTGGATCACCGCGACCTGGCGCCACCTGCGCACTTCTCCGGTCCCGATGGGCGAGTTGGTCTTCGACCGAGCCCACCAGGTACTGACCGAACGCGAACGACGCCGACCGCACGAGGAGGAAATCGCACAGGCCGCCGTCAAGCTGCTGGACCGCGCGGCCGACGGTCCCGAAGGCGGAGTCGAAGGGCCCGCAGGCCAGAGCAAGGGCAGGCGCCGAGCGGTCGGTCGGCGCGACCGCAAGGTGGCCGCCCGCACCCGTGCCACCAGCACCCCCACCTGGCCTCGTCCGGAACTGCCGGCGGTCAACCAGGCACCCCAGCCCGAACCGGACCCGGACCCCGAAGCCGCCGAGGAGAACGAAGAGGTGGCCAAGGTGGTGCCGTTGGGCATCTTCAACGCCCGTGAGGAGGCAAAACGATGGTGGTGAACACGCCCGACGAACGCGAACCACCGACGGGCGACGACGAACGGATCGAACCGCCCACTTCCCTGAGCGGCTGGCGCCGTTTTGTCGAGAAGGACCCCGCGACCTTCGATCTCGCCCCGCCCAAACGCTGGGAGGCCATGGACGACGAAGCGCGCGCCGACTACGACGAGGCTCGCATCGATTACCACTCCGAACTCCAGGTCGTGCGCACCTCCACCGTCAAAGAAGTCGCCCACCAAGGGCGCCTTCTGACCTTGCTGAACCGGCGCGAGCACGGCGCCCGCCGCGGCCTGATCATCTCCGGGGAGCGCACCACCGGGAAGACCACCGCACTGCGGCAACTCGGCCGGCTACACGAGCTTCGTATCCGGCAGCGTTACGGAGACAGCCGACGCATCCCGGTGGTCTACGTGACGGCCCCACCCAAGGGCTCGGCCCGCAAGCTAGCGCTGGAGTTCGCCCGATTCCTCAAGCTCCCGACCATTTCCCCCAGGCACAACACCGCCGACATCACCAGCTCTGTCTGCCAAGTACTGACGGAGGCCCGCACCGATCTCGTCCTGGTCGACGAGATCCACCTGATGAACCTCGCCACCATCGCGGGTGAGGAGTTGTCCGACCACCTGAAGTACTTCACCGAGCACCTGCCCGCCACATTTGTCTATGCGGGCATCGACGTCGAGCATTCCGGGCTGTTCACCGGAATCCGGGGCGGCCAGATCGCTGGCCGTTGCACACTCCTGCACACCGGCCCTTTCCCGCCCGGAGCCGAATGGGAAGGGCTGGTAGCGACCATGGAGGACACCCTCCGCCTGCATCACCACACTCCAGGAACCCTGACCAAGCTGCACGCCTACCTCCACCAACGCACCGGTGGCATGATCGGCAGCCTCTCTCACCTGATCCGGGCCGCCGCCATCTCGGCAATCCTCGACGGCAGTGAGCGGATCACCCGCCGCCAGCTGCACACCATTCACGTCGACCACGCCAGTGAGAGCGCCTACAGGACATCGGCATGACCCCCTCCGCGGACCTCTACGGACCAGTCTGGCCGCTCCCCCTCACCACCACCCCCTTCCCGAACGAGACCCTGCGGTCCTACATTGCACGGCTCGCCCTGCTCAACAGGCTTCCGCCCGAACGCATACTCCGCCGCTTCTACACAGCGGAATCGCCCCTGGACAACGTGAAACTCCTGGCATCGCGCAGCGGGCAGGCCCCTCTTCTGCTGATGCGGAAATTGCCCGAGCTGGCCACTCCAGGCCCCTGGCCCCACGAGCAGTACGAAGGTCTCGCCCGCAGTTGGGCCTGCCATCCCTGCGTTGCGGCCCGCACCGGACGGGACGACTGGAAAGTCGAAATCTGGGTCATCAATGGACACCATCACCTCTGTGTCAAACACCGCCGATGGACGGGCACCCACCACGGGCACTACATGGCCAACTTCGCCGGCCCCATCGACGGACAGTTCAGCCTCAACCGGGCCCCTGAGATCGTCCATGCGCAGCGGAGGCTCCATCGGCTGTTTCGGCGGCGGACACCCCGAAGGGTTCTGGCTGCCTACCAGGAATGCGTCGACTTCTGGCGTGAGCTGGCCAAGCACGGATATGCCGTCAACAGGACCGAACGCCTTCTCGACCTCATCGCTCCCGACGAGCCCCTTGCTCGCCGAAGTTACGCGATGCGCGAGGCCGCTCTCCTGCCAGACCTCGTCGAAGTCCTGGGGATCTACACATCTCCGGTCTGGCGCCACCTAGCTCTCGGCAGCCCCCGCGATGTTCAGCTCTTTCACCGAGAGTTCGAGCGGCGGTTGCCTCCCGAACGACGGCTGAGAACGACCGCCATCCCATGGTTCACAAGCGAAATCACACTGGTCGCGGAAAGGATCAATGAACGGATGGACGAACAGGAACGTCAACTGATGCGGGTGGCGTCGGCTGCACCAGGCACGCCAGAGTGGTGGCCTCCACTCATCATGCGCAGACTTCTGCGACACACCCCCTCTCATGCACGGTGAAGCACCACGTGGTCGAAGTCGAGGCGCTACCTGTCCGGCGTCAGGGACGAACGGACCGCACGGAGTTGATCAGCCCCTCTGCGGTGATCATCCGTCACACCGACTCTGCACGACATCCTGATCACTGGGGCTACTGTGTCGAGGCATGAAGACGGACCAGTGGTTGGCAGACACCCGCACGTCCTACGACACGGTCGCGGTCAGCTATGCCGACCAGCTGCGCGAGGCCCTGGCGGGGGAACCCTACCTTCGAGCAGCTCTGGCGTTGTTCGCCGAGTTGGTGCACGCCACTGGCGGCGGGCCGGTGGCGGACGTGGGCTGCGGACCTGGACACGTCACCGCTCACCTGCACGAGCTGGGCGTGGACGCGTTCGGCATCGATCTTTCACCCGCGATGATCGACCTCGCTCGGCGCGACCACCCCAACCTGCGGTTCGAGGTCGGCTCGATGACGGATCTCCACCTCGCCGACGCTTCGCTCGCCGGCCTGCTCGCCTTCTGGTCGTTGATACACGTCCCCGACGATGCCGTCCCCACGGTCTTCAGCCACTTCCACCGGGTGCTACGCCCTGGCGGACCACTGCTGCTCGGCTTTCACGTCGGCGACGAGTCGAGGCTGAAGACACAGGGCTACGGCGGTCACCCGATGAACGTTTACGTCCACCGCCGCCAGCCTGACCAAGTGACAACCTGGCTTCGCGATGCTGGCTTCACGGTCGAGGCCCACATGCTCCTCGACCTCGACGAGAGCGTTCCAGGGGCGGTCCTCTTCGCACACCGTCAGCCCTAGCTCAGCCAGCAGTCCATGTCCCCTGAACACGTCAACACCTGATGAGCAAGCCAGCGTCTTGGGCTCAGATGGTCCACACATCCGACGAGAGCGAGGAACCTTGGCAGGGCCAGCAAGGCTTCTTCCTGGCTCACAAGCCCAGGGGATCGTGACGGAATGCCTCAGGTTGAGCGAGACCGACGAACATCGAACGTCTCGCTCTGCCTGAAGCACCCCAGGTCAGAGCGCTGCCCTGCCTCACCTTCAGCGAGACGGGACAGTCCCCCGCGAGACGGAGCCGGCAGGCGCTTCACCGGGCCCTCCACGCGGCCGGGCCGCGCCGCGGCTGAGCACGCTCGTCCGGCCCTGGAGGACGGGCGCCCGCGTCACCGCGGCCGGTACGCCAGGACCGTCCCCGTCTTCCTCCTCGCCCCGCCCTCCGGCTCCTGCACCATCCGCGTCGTGACCACGAGTCCGGCCTGATCCAGCAGCGCGGCGATCCGCTCGGGCGGGAGGAGGTAGGACTCGTAGAACACCGGGTGATCGCCGCAGGCCCGGGTGGGGCGGAGATGCTCGCCGTCGCCGACGTGGCCTGCCAGGAGCAGGTGGCCGCCCGGCGCGAGGGTGCGGTGGAACTCGGCGAAGACGGCCGGCAGCAGGTGCGGCGGGGTGTGGTGGGTGGCGTAGTACGACAGGATGCCGCCGACCTCGCCCGTGCCGATGTCCAGCGCGGTCATCGAGCCGGTGGTGAAGCGCAGGTCCGGGTACGCCGCCCGGGCCAGCGCTGTCGTCTTCGGTGAGACGTCCACGCCGAAGATCGGCACCCCCAGGGCGGCGAGGTGGGCCGTCACCTTGCCCGGGCCGCACCCCAGGTCCGCTACCGGGCCCGGGTGCGGAGGCAGTACCAGGTCGGCGGAAGCGGCCAGCATGGCGCGGGACACCGGGTCCAACTCGGCCGGTCCGGCACGAGTCGGGCGTAGGCCTCGGCGACCGTGTCGTAGGACTGCCGGACGGCGCTGAGGTAGGCGGGTTCGGTCATGGCGTGGAGGTAGGCGACGGTACCGACACGCCCGTGCCGTACGCCCACCCCGGTACGCCGGGTTACTCCCCCCATGGGACGCCCTCGGCGCCTGCGCCCGGCAGCGTGTCGTGCATGCAGAGTGAAACCAGGCCGACCGCACTCCCGCAGCTCCGGCGCCCCGCCCGGCGAGCCGTTCTCGTCGTCCACGTCGTCGCCTCCGCGAGCTGGCTCGGGCTCACGCTCGGGCTGCTCGCGCTCGGTGTCACCGCGGCCGGCGGCGGCTCCGCCGGGGCCGTGGAGGCGTCCGTGCGGTCCATGCGGCTGTTCGCCGACTGGCTGCTGCTCCCCGTCGCGTTCCTCACCCTCGGCAGCGGACTGGTCCTGTCGCTCGGCACGCCGTGGGGGCTCGCGCGGTACCGGTGGGTCTGGACGAAGTTCTGGCTGGCCCTCGCCACGACCACCGCCACCGCCTTCGCGCTGCGCCCGGCCGTGCGCGCGGCGAGTGACGCCGTCGCCGCGGGCGGGCCGCTGCCCGACGCCGGTGACGTGGTGATGGGGCCGGTCGTGTCGCTGACCGCGTACGTCTTCATGACGGTGATCTCCGTCCTGAAGCCGTGGGGGCGGACACGGCGGGGGAGGCGAGGACAGGTTCGCTAAGGATCATTGGATTTGCCTAAAGCTGTTAGGCAAGGGCACACTTCCTCAAGGCAAAAGGAAGGTTCCCTATGGCACGCGCGGGACTCACACCCGAACGACTCACCCAGGCCGGTGCCGAGCTCGCCGACGAGGTCGGGTTCGAGCAGGTCACCGTCTCGGCGCTGGCCCGGCGGTTCGACGTCAAGGTCGCGAGCCTCTACTCGCACGTGCGCAACTCACAGGACCTGAAGACCCGGATCGCCCTGCTCGCGCTCACGGAACTCGCCGACCGGGCCGCCGAGGCCCTGGCCGGACGGGCCGGCAAGGACGCGCTCTCCGCCCTGGCGAACGTGTACCGCGACTACGCACGGGAACACCCCGGCCGCTACGCCGCCGCCCAGCTGCGGCTCGACCCCGAGACCGCCGCCGCGAGCGCCGGTGTCCGGCACGCGCAGATGACCAGGGCCCTGCTGCGCGGCTACGACCTCACCGAACCCGACCAGACGCACGCGGTCCGGCTGCTCGGAAGCGTCTTCCACGGGTACGTGAGCCTGGAACTGGGCGGCGGCTTCAGCCACAGCGCCCCCGACACCGACGCCACCTGGACCCGGATCCTCGACGCCCTCGACACGCTCCTGCGGAACTGGCCCGCACTCCCTACAGACCCCCGAGGCTGACACACGATGCACACCGAGCACGACTGGATCACCACGCCCCTCACCGCCGAGCTGCTGCGCGGCGCCCTCGACGTGGAACACACCGAGCACGGCCTGATCCCGCACCGGCTGCCCGCAGCGGCCCGGGCCCAGAACACCGACCAGCAGCTGGCCATGGCCGAGGCGCAGCCCTCCGGCGTACGGCTGGCCTTCCGCACCGCCGCCAGGGCCGTGGAGCTGGACATCCTGCGCACCAAGCGCGACTACGCCGGTTTCCCGCCCCGCCCCGACGGGCTGTACGACCTGGTCGTCGACGGGCGCCCGGCCGGTCAGGCGCCGGCCAACGGCGGCAACGTCCTCACCATCGACCTCTCCACCTGGCAGGGCGAGGTCACGCCCGGCCCGGTCGGCACCGTCCGCTTCGCCCTGGCCGAGGGCGAGAAGGACGTCGAGATCTGGCTGCCGCACAACGAGACCACCCAGCTCGTGGCGCTGCGCACCGACGCGCCCGTGGCGCCCCTGCCGGACCGGGGCCGCCGGGTGTGGCTGCACCACGGCAGTTCCATCAGCCACGGCACCGACGCCGCGAGCCCCACGGGCATCTGGCCCGCCGTCGCCGCGTCGCTCGGCGGCGTGGAGCTGGTCAACCTGGGGCTGGGCGGCAGCGCGATGCTCGACCCCTTCACCGCGCGGGCGATGCGGGACACCCCGGCCGACCTGATCAGCGTCAAGATGGGCATCAACCTCGTGAACCAGGACGCGATGCGGCTGCGCGTCCTCGGCCCGGCCGTGCACGGCTTCCTCGACACGATCCGCGAGGGGCACCCCGACACCCCGCTGCTGCTGGTCTCGCCCATCCACTGCGCCATCCACGAGGACACCCCCGGCCCGACGGCACCGGACCGCGAGGCGATCGCGAACGGGCGGATGCTGTTCGCCCCCATGGGCGACCCGGCGGAGACGGCCGGCGGCAAGCTGACGCTCACCGTCATCCGCGAGGAACTCGCCCGCATCGTCAAGCAGCGCGCGGCCGACGACCCGAACCTCCACCACCTCGACGGCCTCACCCTCTACGGCCAGGACGACGCGGCCGAACTCCCCCTCCCCGACCACGTCCATCCGGACGCCGCCACCCACCGCCGCATCGGCGAACGCTTCGCCGCCCACGTCTTCACGGAGGGAGGCCCCTTCTCGGCACGGGGTTGAGAACGACCGACGACACTCCGCCCGACGCCCCGGTACCCACTTTTTTGTGGGTACTTGGCAGTGCTCCGCCCCTGGGAGAGGCTGAGGGCGGGCAGGCGGTGAGGCGTCGGCGCGGAGAGGACGGAGGTGACGCGCGCGTCAGGGAGCGGGCCGGGCGACCCCGGTCAGCTTCTCCAGGCGGCGGTGCCCCCAGTCGGACAACGGGGCCAGCGCCTCGGCCAGTTCACGGCCGAAAGGGGTCAGGGAGCAGACCGTCTCGGCGGCAGCACCTCGTACACCTTCCGGCGCACCAGCCCGTCCGCCTCCATTTCCCGCAGTGCCTCGGTGAGCACCTTCTCGGTGAGGCCGGGCATTCCGGCCGGCCGCACCCTCCGAAGACCGGGGGGACCCTCCGAAGTCCGGGGGGACCCTCCGAAGACCGGAGGCACCCACCGCGGACCAGGGGCACCCTCCGGAGAGCAGGGGCACCCTCCAAGGACCCGAACCGGAGGCACCCTCCGACGACCGGAGGCACATTCCGACGACCGGAGGCCGCCGCTCAGAACGGCAGCGGCCTCCCCCGCACCACCTCCAGCCGGGACACCGCCCGCGTCAGCACCACGTACAGCCGGTGCAGCCCCCGCTCCTCGGCCTCGGCGATCGCCGCCGGCTCGACGGCCACGACGTGGTCCAGTCCCTTGACCACGGTCGCCGGTACCAGGGACACCCGCGCGCCCGGTTCCTGCGGACCCGCCGCCGCGATGCCCGCCGCGTCCAGGGCCGCCCGCACCCACGGCACGTCCGCGTCCGCCGCGACGACGCCGACCGAGCCCTCCCGCCCCAGCGCGTCCCGTACGGCGTCCACGACCGCGGCGGGCACCCCGTCCGGGGCGGTCTCCCGCATCCGCAACTCCCCGTCCCCGCGCAGCGAACGGCCCGGCGGCACGTCCACGTCCAGCCGTTCCAGCAGCCGGTTGGCCAGGGCGACCACCGCCCGCGGCACCCGGAAGCCGGTCGTCAGCGCCACCACGGCCGCGTCGGGCCCTGCCCAGGTGCGCCAGCGCCGTCCGCCACGACCGGGCCGCCCACGGCGTCGTCCCCTGCGCCAGGTCCCCCAGGACCGTCAGCGAACCGAAGGGGGCGCGGCGGGCGACCGCCCGGCACTCCATCGGCGACAGGTCCTGCGCCTCGTCCACGACGACGTGCCCGTACCCCTCGGGGTGCTCGATCAGCCCGGCCACCTCGTCGAGCAGCACCAGATCGGCCGCCGACCAGCGCGCCGACTTCCACGACCGGGGCGGCTCGCCCCACCGCAGCGCCCGCTGCTCGACGGCGTCCAGCAGCCCGTCGCCGGCCGACGCCAACGCTCCTTCGTCGGAGAGCAGTTCGGCCACGACCTCCTCGGGCCGCACCCGGGGCCAGACGGCGTCGACGTACGCCGACACGGGCCGGGACCGCTCGAAGGCCCCGCCCAAGTCCTTGCGCATCCGCATGCTGGTGCCGGTCTTCACGGCGCGCAGCCAGTCGGGGAACTCGGCCTCGGTGACGGGACGTACGTCTGTTTCGGCGCGCGGGGTCATGGGGGCCACAGGAGGCGCGGGGCCGGCCGGTGTCGCGCGCCTATCCGACCGCCCCCGCCATGAGCCCCCGGCGGTCACACCAGCAGGTCGTCGACCTGCGCCTCCCCTTCGCGGTAGCGGCGCGCGATCTCCGCGCCGCACTCGTCGGCCGTGCGCTGGAGCCGTCGGCGCCGCCGGGAGACCTGCTGCTCGTAGCGCACGAGCCGCCCGATGCCCGTGTTCAGCTCCGGGTCCGTGCGCGCCTGGAGGTCCGACAGCTCGACCTCGCCGAGCATCTCCGCCGCCAGCCGCCGGTACTCCTCGCCCCGCGGGGTGCCCAGGGTCACGTGCCGGGCGGAGGAACGCTGCCCGGCCGGGGCGTCCCGCAGGATGTCGGCGAGCCGCTCCACCACCGACCCCTCCGCGGCCACGGCGACGCGGGCCGCGCCCGCCGGAGCACGCCGGGCCAGCTCCGCGCGCAGGATGTCGATCCGCCCGTGCAGCAGCCGCCGGACGTAGCTGAGGTCGGCCTCGTCGCGCTGGGCCCGCCGGAGCACCGTGCGCAGCTCGGGCAGGCTCAGCGCGGTCAGCTCGTTCTCGGGGGCGTACGAGGGCAGCGGCGGGCTGTCCGTGCGCTGTAAGGGCGGCCGGTGGTACTCCGACGTCCCGATCCCCGTGTACGCCGACCGGACAGCCCCCGACTGCTGCCCGGTGCTTGATGTGCTCATGTGCTCGACCGTCCCCTCGACCGGTGTGTGCCAGCATCGTGCCACCCCGGGTGGCCGCTATGGGAACGAGTGCCCCCGATAGACCCCAGATGGGCGGTTAAGCAGCAAAATACGGCCGTGCAGGGCCCGTTGGCGTCCGAGGCAAACCACCCTTTCGTGCCATGCGCGAACCGCTCGCGGCGCGGAAATCACCGCCCTGCATGATGGACACATGCGAGCTGTGGTGCAGAGGGTGGACGGCGCGAGCGTCGTCGTGGACGGCGAGACGGTGGGCGCGATCGAGGGCGAGGGGCTGTGCGTCCTGGTCGGCGTGACCCACGAGGACACCAAGGAGAAGGCCGCCCAGCTGGCCCGCAAGCTGTGGTCGATCCGCATGCTGCACGACGAGAGGTCCTGCAGCGACCTCGACGCCCCGCTCCTGGTGATCAGCCAGTTCACCCTCTACGGTGACGCCCGCAAGGGCCGCCGCCCCACCTGGAACGCCGCCGCGCCCGGCGATGTCGCCGAGCCGCTGGTGGACGAGGTGGTCGCCCAGCTGCGCTCGCTGGGCGCGACGGTGGCCACGGGCCGTTTCGGGGCGGCCATGCGTGTGTCGCTGACGAACGACGGCCCGTTCACCGTACTGATCGAGATCTGACCCGAAAGGTCTACGAGCCCTACGGCTCGACGACGACCTCCTGGGCGGCGGCGGTGTCCCCGGCCACCAGCGGCGCGTCCAGGGGCACGTTCCGCTTCACCAGGGCGAGCGCGACCGGACCCAGCTCGTGGTGGCGCGCGGACGTCGTGATGAAGCCGACCTTCCGGCCGTCGGGGCCGTCCTCCGCGAGCCGCAGCCCGGTCCCGGCCGCCGGCAGGTGGACCTCGCTGCCGTCCAGGTGCAGGAAGACCAGACGGCGCGGCGGCTTGCCCAGGTTCTGCACCCGGGCGACCGTCTCCTGCCCCCGGTAGCAGCCCTTCTGCAGGTGCACCGCCGGGCCGATCCAGCCCAGCTCGTGCGGGATGGTGCGGTGGTCGGTCTCGAAGCCGAGCCGTGGCCGGTGCTGCTCCACGCGCAGCGCCTCGAGGGCGAGGATCCCGGCGGGCGGACCGGCCCGGTCCGCGAAGGCCTCGAGCTCGGCGCGCGGCAGGAACAGATCACGGCCGTACGGGGTCTCGCGGACGGCGGCGCCCCGAGGGACCTCGGCGATCGAACCGGCCGGCAGGTGCACGACCGCGATGTCGGCCGAGCGGTCGGCGACCTCGACCCTGTAGAAGAACCTCATCGACTCCAGGTAGGCGATCAGCGCCTCCTGGGTGCCCGGTTCCACGTGGGCCCAGACCGTCTCGCCGTCGTCGACGAGGTACAGGGCGTGCTCGATGTGGCCGTGCGCGGAGAGGATCAGCGCTTCGGTCGCCTCGCCCGGGGGCAGCTCGCTGACGTGCTGGGTGAGCAGCAGGTGCAGCCAGGCGAGCCGGTCCTCGCCGGTGACGGTGACGACCCCGCGGTGCGAGAGGTCCACGAAACCGGTGCCGTCGGCGAGGGCGCGCTGCTCGCGGAACAGGTCGCCGTAGTGGGCGGCGACGGCTTCGTCCACGCCCTCGGCGGGGACGGCGCCGGGCAGGGTCAGCAGGGGGCTCTTCATATCCGTAAGCCTACGACTCGGTAGTTGAAGCCTTGAGTGTGCAGTCCTCGCACCGGCCGAAGATCGCGAAGTGCTTCATGTCGGTGTCGAACCCGAACGTCCGGCGCAGCTTCGCCGTGAACTCGGCGGCCTCGGACACGTCCGCCTCGATCACGTCCTGGCAGTCCCGGCAGACCAGGTGGAGGTGGTGGTGCCGGTCGGCCAGGTGGTACGTCGGCGCCCCGTGACCGAGATGCGCGTGACTGACGAGGCCGAGCTCCTCCAGGAGCTCCAGGGTCCGGTACACCGTGGAGATGTTGACCCCCGACGCGGTCTTCCTCACTTCCACGAGGATGTCGTCGGGGGTCGCGTGCTCCAGGGTGTCCACGGCTTCGAGCACGAGTTGCCGCTGCGGGGTCAGCCGGTAGCCGCGCTGCCGCAGATCGCTCTTCCAGTCGGTGCTCACCACACCACGAGTCTAGGACGACTCGCGCACGAGCGGTCGAGGACGCCGTCCGCCTACCTGAAGAAGGCGATCCCGTCGTCCGGCATGTCGTCGGGCAGGGCCTTGGCCCAGCGCTCGACCTCCTCGGGCGTGACGACCTTCTTCAGGTGGGCCGACATGTAGGGGCGCAGCTCGACCTCGGGGGTCTGCTTCTCGCCGACCCACATCAGGTCGCTCTTGACGTAGCCGTACAGGCGCTTGCCGCCGCTGTAGGGCTGGGAGGCGGCGGTGCGGGCCACCGCGTCCGTGACGAGGTCGATCTGCGGCTTCTTGTCGGCCATCTCGCCGTACCAGATCTCGATGACGCCGTCGTCGCGGGTCATCGTCACCTCGACCTTGCGGCCGGCGTCGATCCGCCAGTAGCCGTGCTCGGACTCCAGCGGGCGGACCTTGTTGCCGTCGTTGTCGAGCACCCAGGTGTGGGAGTGGTACTCCAGGAAGTCCCGGCCGTCGTGGGTGAAGCTGACCTCCTGCCCGAAGTTGCACTTCTCGGAGCCGGGGAAGTCGTGCACGCCGGCCCCGGCCCAGTTGCCGAGCAGGAACGCGAGCGGGACGAGGTCCTTGTGGAGGTCGGACGGGATCTCGATCATGGGAATGTCCTAGACGTGGGTCAGCGCTGGCCCTGGAACAGCTTCTTCACGGTCAGTCCGGCGAAGGCGAGGACG
This sequence comes from Streptomyces sp. NPDC058741, assembly GCF_042746715.1. Taxonomy (NCBI): domain Bacteria; kingdom Bacillati; phylum Actinomycetota; class Actinomycetes; order Kitasatosporales; family Streptomycetaceae; genus Streptomyces; species Streptomyces sp. NPDC058741. The sequence goes on from NZ_JBHYQH010000006.1 coordinate 172,873, forward strand.
CCGACGCAGACCAGGACCAGCAGGATTTCGAAGAAGATCTCCACGGGGGTGCTCCTTGAGCGTGAGCTTGGGGTGCGGACGGTTGCACAGGGCCGGGCCCAGCTTACGCGGGCCCTTTCGGCCTTACGATTCCGGCTATGGCGAAGAAGCTGGTGATCAAGGTGACGGCCGGGGCGGACGCCCCGGAACGGTGCTCCCAGGCGTTCACGGTGGCGGCGGTGGCCGTGGCCAGCGGCGTCGAGGTCTCCCTGTGGCTGACCGGCGAGTCCGCCTGGTTCGCCCTGCCGGGCCGGGCCGCCGAGTTCGAGCTGCCGCACGCCGCGCCCCTGCCCGACCTGCTGGAGTCCCTGCTGGCCGGGGGCCGCGTCACCCTGTGCACGCAGTGCGCGGCCCGGCGGGAGATCACGGAGAAGGACGTCATCGAGGGCGTGCGGATCGCGGGTGCGCAGGTGTTCGTGCAGGAGGCGACTGCGGACGGGACGCAGGCGCTCGTCTACTGAGCCGCGGTTCACCGCCGGCGCTTCTTGCCGTCCAGCTCGTCCCACCACTCGTCGGACTGGGGGTCGCCGGACGGATCGTCCCACCAGCGGTCGTCCGGGCCCCTGCGGTTCGCGACCATCGCGGCGACGGGCGGGATGACCATGGCCACCACGCACATGCCCACGGCCACGGGGATCGACCAGATCCGTACGACCCCCCAGGCCAGGACGAAGAGGGCGATGCAGCCGCCCATCATCGCGAAGTACGTCCGCCGCCGTCGTGCGTACATACCTCCAGCGTAGGTCCGGGCGGGCCGAAGGGCCGCACTCCAGGCGTCCAACCCGGTGGGTGCGGCCCTTCGAGGACCGGTCGCCGTCAGACGGCGATCGCGACCTCCGCCAGACCGCCCTGCTGGGCGACGACCGTGCGGTCGGCGGTGGCGCCGGGCACGAGGGCGCGGACCGTCCAGGTGCCCTCGGCCGCGTAGAAGCGGAACTGTCCGGTCGCCGAGGTCGGCACCTCGGCCGTGAACTCGCCGGTCGAGTCCAGCAGGCGGACGTAGCCCACCACGGGCTCGCCGTCCTTGGTCACCTGGCCCTGGATCGTGGTCTCACCGGGCTTGATCGTCGAGGCGTCGGGGCCGCCGGCCTTCGCACCACACATGTCGTACTCCTGAAGAGAGGTCTGGAAAGGTCGGAGGGGGGCGCTTACCTGGCGGGGCCGAGCTCGATCGGCACGCCCACGAGGGAGCCGTACTCGGTCCAGGAGCCGTCGTAGTTCCTGACGTTCTGGACGCCGAGCAGCTCGTGCAGCACGAACCAGGTCAGCGCGGAGCGCTCACCGATGCGGCAGTAGGCGATGGTGTCCTTCGCCAGGTCGACGCTCTCCTGCTCGTAGAGGGCCTTGAGCTCCTCGTCCGACTTGAAGGTGCCGTCGTCGTTGGCGTTCTTGGACCACGGGATGTTGCGGGCGCTGGGCACGTGGCCGGGGCGCTGGGACTGCTCCTGCGGCAGGTGGGCCGGGGCGAGCAGCTTGCCGGAGAACTCGTCGGGCGAGCGCACGTCGACGAGGTTCTGCGCGCCGATGGCGGCGACGACGTCGTCCCGGAAGGCGCGGATGGAGGTGTCCTGCGGCTTGGCCTTGTAGTCCGTCTTCGGGCGCTCGGGCACCTCGTCGCCGGCGACCAGCTCGCGGGCGTCGAGCTCCCACTTCTTGCGGCCGCCGTCGAGGAGCTTGACGTTCTCGTGGCCGTAGAGCTTGAAGTACCAGTAGGCGTACGAGGCGAACCAGTTGTTGTTGCCGCCGTAGAGGACCACGGTGTGGTCGTTGGCGATGCCCTTCTCCGACAGGAGCTTCTCGAAGCCCTCCTGGTCGACGAAGTCACGGCGCACCGGGTCCTGCAGGTCCTGGGTCCAGTCGATCCGGACGGCGTTCCTGATGTGGTTCTTCTCGTAGGCGGACGTGTCCTCGTCCACCTCGACGATCGCGATGGTCGGGTCGTCCAGGTGCTCCTGGAGCCAATCGGCGTCGACCAGGACGTCGCTGCGGCTCATGCTCTTTCTCCTCCGGGGCAGTTGCGGCGGGGCGTGCGAGATCTGCGGGGCGCGCGCCCATGACGAGGGCGGCGCACGGGTGCCCTGGATGCAGGGCGGCGGGGATGCGCGCGTCGGCGAGGGCCGACGCGGTCGCTCAGAAGGTGCGACAGAGCATGGCGGCGACGCGGCACAGGTCGACTGCCCGCCGCTTCGTGAGTTCCGCCTGTCGCTTCATGCAGTCGATCGTAGGGACGGCAGGGCGGGCATGTCACCGGCGTGTCGCATAGTGAGACACGATGATCCGCATTTTGGGATCGACACCCTACCGAAGCGCCCCCCGCACGGCCCACGGGCGGCTGCGTCCGCCGTCACATCTACGCTGCGGACCCAGCCGTCTCGCCCACCGGACAGGCCAGGTGGGTATCACCCGGCGAGGCGGACGTCGGAACCCCTGACCGCGATCTCGACACCGTCCGGGGCCGCCTGCACCGAGTCGAGCTCGATGCCGCCGGGGAGGCCGTCGACGACCTGCTGGAAGTCGGTGATGGAGCGGACGCGGGTCTCCGCGAGGTCGACACCGGCGAAGCTGGGCAGGCCGTCGGCCTTCACCCGGACGGTGTCGCCGTCGACCTTCACGGCGCTGAGCACGGAGACCGGCTTCGGCAGCTTGTTGCCGAGCACGGTGGCCTCGACGCTGACCTTGATCTTCCCGTTGCCGCCGTCGGAGAGTCCCACGACGCGGGCGGTGATGCCCGGGGCGACCTGGGTGGGCTCGGACTTCGCCGTCCTGAGCAGCTCGTCGTAGGAGATGGTCGCGGTGCCGGTGGCGCTCGTGGCGGTGGCGGAGCTGTAGTCGCCGGAGAACTCGACGCCCTTCATGTCGGCGCGGAGGTCGTCGATACGGATCTTGCGGGCACCGTCGCCCGCGGCGGCCTCGTAGCTGTCGATGCCGACCTCGATGTTGTCGAGGGAGCCGCTGACGACCTGGGTGAGGAACGGGAAGCCCTTGATGGAGACGTCGGGGGTGGAGGGCAGGTTCTCCGTCGCCCTCAGCCGGTCGGCGGCCTCGTCCTCGGCGAAGTTCACGGCGAGGCGGTCGGCCAGGACGAAGAGTCCCCCCAGGATCACGACGAAGATCAGCAGTATTCGCAGGGCGCGCATACGGTGTGTTCCCCCACCCAGTCGTTCGACAACGGTCCCCGACGACCGGGCGGCCGCCTTTGCGTGAGGGTAACTCCGTGGGGAACGGGAACCGGGTGATTGTCGATCAGCTGTGACAGGGTGCACGGCGTTGCCGCTGGGGCCGGGCAGGTCTGCAACCCGGCGACGCGGGGTACCGCCGCGCCCACCGGTGCCGCCCCTGGCGGCACGACTGCCCGCAGCTGAGCGGACCCGCACCCGCGCACGCACGGAAGGGGCCGTGTCTGGGGTGCCCGCCCGCAGCGGTCGGCGCGTCGACGAACAGTCAGCCGTGACGCAACCCCATCGCGACGATCCGGGGACGGACACCCCCCGGCGCGGCCCCGACCCACCCACTGCCGGCAGGCGCAACGCGCACCCCCGCCGAACAGCCACAGGCCGCCGCAGGCGCTACGCCAGCGCACGGCCCAGGACGTAGACCACCGGGGCCGCCGCCGCCAGAGGCAGGGCCACGCCCGCCGTGAAGTGGACGAAACGGGACGGATAGTCGTAGGCGGCGGCACGGTGGCCGATGAGGGCGCAGGCCGCCGCGCCCGCGCCCAGGACGGCGCCCGACGTGCCCAGCCCGGTCATCACCCCGGCCGCGGCACCGGCACCCGCCCCCACGACCAGCGCGACCGCCACCGACATCGCCGTCGGCAACGGCAGCGCACGCGCCACGGCCGCGACCGCCACGGCGACCGCGCCGACGGTGACCGCGTCCGCGTCCGCCGCGAGGTAGCCGCCCGCAGCGATCGCCAGCGCCGCCGCCGTGACGATCGCCATCAGCCCGTACATCCGCTCGTCGGGATCCGCGTGCGAGCGCAGCTGCAGCACGAGCGCCAGCAGCACCCACACCCCCAGCGTCCCGAGGATCGCGGCCGGGGACCGGTCGGAGACGAGCAGCGCCGCGTCCGCGACGAGCGCTCCGGCGAAGCCCAGCGCGATGCCCTGCCGCGCCGGCCACATCCCGTTCAGCCGGAACCAGCCGGCCGCGGTGACGGCCTGCAGCACGACCAGCGGCACGAGCAGCGCGTACGGCCCGGCCGTCGCCGCACCGGCGAGCAGCAGCCCCAGCAACGCCGTCAGTGCGGCGGGCTGCATGCCGGGGTCGATGATCGGCGAGCGCCCCTCCGCGCGTGCGCGCTGCGCGTCCGTGACGCGGGAGTTCCCGGCGAGGGTGGCGGGCCCGTATCCGGTGTCGTCCCCGGGGTCGGCGGGTTCGGCGGCGGCCTGCGGCGTCGCGTACCCCTGCTGCGGCGGATACGCCGTCTCGGCGGCCGGCGCGGCCGGTGCGGACACCGCCTGCTGCGTCCGCGTCTCCCAGGTCTGCCCCTGCCACTGCTGCGTGTACTGCTGAGCGGCGTGCGGGTCGTCGTACCCCTGGTACTGCTGATGCTGCTGGTACTGCTGATGCTGCTGGTACTGCTGATGCTGCTCGTACTGCTGATGCTGCTGGTACTGCTGATGCTGCTCCTGCCCGGGCCACGGCTGCCGCGACTGCTGACCGTGAGAGCCGTCAGAGCCGTAAGGCTCGTGCCCGTCGTACCGGTCGTACCCGTTGCCGCCGTCATACGGCTGGTCGGTCATCGCTCACCCTCCTGCGAACGGCGGAAGCACCTCGACCGTGCCGCCGTCGGCCAGCCGTACCGTCTCGTGCGCGCGGGTACCCACGGGGTCGCCGTCCACGAGGAACGAGCATCGCCGCAGCACGCGCTCCAGCTCTCCGGGGTGCCGCTCGCGCACCCCGTCGAGCGCCTCGGCGAGCGTGGCCGCCTCGCAGGGCTCCTCGGCCACCCCGGCCGCGGCCTTGGCGGCGGCCCAGAAGCGGACCGTGACCTTTGCCATCTGCTTCCTCAATCGCACCGTCGCTGCGCACGCACACCGCACGCACAACGCACTCGAACGGGCTCACCGGACGGTGAACCCGGCCAGGCTAGCCCGCCCGGCCGACGACCCACTCCCCGATACGGGCGAGCAGCTCGTCGCCCGCCGCGTGCTCGGCGTGCCCCATGCCCGGCTCCAGCCACAGTTCCCCCTGGTCACCGGCGGCAGCCGCCAGCATCCTCGGATGGTCGACGGGGAAGTAGCCGTCGCTGTCGCCGTGCACGATGAGCAGCGGCGTCGGCGCGATCCTCGGTACCGCCTCCACCGGCGACAGCGGTACCGGGTCCCAGTGCCGGTGGTGGATGCGCGTACCGAACCCGTACCGCCCGACCAACCGGCCCTCCGGCCGCGTCACCATCCAGTGCAGCCGCCGCATCGGCGCGGTCCCCCGGTAGTACCAGCGGGCCGGCGCGCTCACCGACACCACCGCGTCCGTCGCCGCCCCGTGCAGCGCGGCGTGCCGCAGCACCACCGAGCCGCCCATGGAGAAGCCGACCGTGGCCACGCGCGCGTGGCCGAGCTCACGGGCCCAGTCGACCGCCGCGGCGAGGTCGAGCACCTCCCGGTCCCCGACCGTCGACCGCCCGCCGGACGCCCCGTGCCCGCGGAAGGAGAAGGCGACCACGGCCCCGTACCGGGCGAAGGCCCGTGCCACCCGCCGGACGTGCGGCCGGTCGACCGCGCCGGTGAAGCCGTGGGCGACGACGAACACGGGGTGGCCGGAAGGCGTCCGGGAGGCGTCGAACGCGACGGCGCCCGGGTCGTACAGGGCGTCGATCAGCACACCGTCGGAGGCACGCAGAAACGTCCTCGACGGCCACCGTACGGGCGTTCCCGCGGCCGTCCCACTGTGCGGACGTTCCGTGGAACGCGCCACATGACCTGCCGGACCAGAGCTCATGTGGGCTATTGTGCTGGGCAGAGGACTCGGGCAGCGACGCCCCCGGGTCCTTTTGTGCTTTCGGAAGCGTTGTATACGAAGCGGGAAACCGCGGGTGTACGGGGCCTTCGGGATCGCAGAGCGATGCTGTGCCAACAAACGTCCTCGCAGGGACCGAGGAGGAACCAGACATATGAGTTCTCTGCTGCTCCTGACCAACGCCCTCCAGCCGTCGACGGAGGTGCTCCCCGCCCTCGGACTGCTCCTGCACAACGTGCGTGTGGCCCCCGCGGAGGGGCCCGCCCTCGTCGACACCCCCGGCGCCGACGTCATCCTCGTCGACGGCCGGCGCGACCTTCCGCAGGTCCGCAGTCTGTGCCAGCTGCTGCGCTCCACCGGCCCCGGCTGCCCGCTGGTGCTCGTCGTCACGGAGGGCGGTCTCGCCGCCGTCACCGCCGACTGGGGCATCGACGACGTGCTGCTCGACACCGCCGGCCCCGCCGAGGTCGAGGCGCGGCTGCGGCTGGCCATGGGCCGCCAGCAGATCGTCACCGACGACTCCCCGATGGAGATCCGCAACGGCGACCTGTCGGTCGACGAGGCGACGTACTCCGCGAAACTCAAGGGCCGGGTCCTGGACCTGACCTTCAAGGAGTTCGAGCTCCTGAAGTACCTCGCGCAGCACCCCGGCCGCGTCTTCACGCGCGCCCAACTGCTGCAGGAGGTGTGGGGCTACGACTACTTCGGCGGTACGCGCACGGTCGACGTGCACGTACGGCGGCTGCGCGCCAAGCTCGGCCCGGAGCACGAGTCGCTCATCGGCACCGTCCGGAACGTCGGTTATCGATTCGTTACGCCGGAGAAGGTGGAGCGCGCCACCGAGGAGGCGAAGGCCAAGGCCGCCGCGGCAAAGCCGGATAAAGCGGACGAGTCGGCCGTCGTGGAGTCCTCCGAGGCCCGCGCCCGGGCGTGACGAGGCGCTGGGGGGCTCGGGCGGGCATCACTTTCCCGGCCGGCGCCCCCGGACGGCGGCCGGGGCATGGTACGGCACCTCCTTCACGCCCTGCCCAGAGCGGGTATATCCGCGTAGACTCCGCGCGTGGCCAAGGTGACTCGGGATGATGTGGCGCGGCTGGCAGGGACTTCCACTGCCGTGGTCAGCTATGTCATCAACAACGGACCCCGGCCGGTCGCCCCGGCCACGCGCGAGCGTGTCCTCGCCGCGATCAAGGAACTGGGGTACCGGCCCGACCGGGTGGCGCAGGCCATGGCCTCCCGGCGCACGGACCTCATAGGACTGATCATCCCGGACGCCCGCCAGCCCTTCTTCGGGGAGATGGCGCACGCGGTCGAGCAGGCCGCCTCCGAGCGCGGGAAGATGGTCCTCGTCGGCAACACGGACTACGTGGGCGAGCGCGAGGTCCACTACCTGCGGGCCTTCCTGGGCATGCGGGTCTCCGGCCTGATCCTGGTCAGCCACGCGCTGAACGACCTGGCGGCCGCCGAGATCGAGGCCTGGGACGCCCGGGTCGTGCTGCTGCACGAACGCCCCGAGGCCATCGACGACGTCGCCGTCACCACGGACGACCTGGGCGGAGCCGAGCTCGCCGTCCGCCACCTGCTGGAGCACGGTTACGAGTACGTCGCCTGCATGGGCGGCATAGCGGAGACGCCCGCGGTCGGCGACCCCGTCTCCGACCACGTCGAGGGCTGGCGCCGGGCCATGGACGAGGCCGGCGTCTCCACGGAGGGCCGCCTCTTCGAGGCGCTCTACAACCGCTACGACGCCTACCAGGCGGCCCTGAAGATCCTGTCCGGGCCCGAGCGTCCGCCGGCGATCTTCTGCTCCACCGACGACCAGGCGATCGGCCTGCTCCGCGCAGCCCGCGAGCTGCGCATCGACGTCCCCGGCGAGCTGGCGGTGGCCGGCTTCGACGACATCAAGGAAGCCGCCCTGACCGACCCGCCCCTGACGACGATCGCCTCCGACCGCCCGGCGATGGCCCGCGCGGCGGTGGACCTCGTCCTCGACGACGGGCTGCGGGTGGCGGGTTCCCGCCGCGAGCGGCTGAAGGTGTTCCCGTCACGGCTGGTGGTCCGCCGCTCCTGCGGCTGCGACTAGGACGGCCGCGCCCAGGCGGCGCGACCAGGTCCTCCGCGCCCCCTCCCGGGCCCGTCTTTGTCGCGCCCCCTCCCGGACCCGTCCTTATATCGGGCATACGAGGTTCTGTCGGGCTTCTCAGCCGGCCCTCAGGAAGCTCTCATGGTCGGGCGACAAGCTCGGTGGCATGACCGAGAGCTTCCACCGCAGTGGCGAACACCAGAACCCTCACGAGGGTCAGCAGCAGGCCCCGGTGAACCCCGAGTGGCCGCCTCCGCCGGCGCACGCCCCGGCGCAGGCTCCTCCGGCACAGGCTCCGGGGAAGCGCGGCCGCGCCCCCCTGGCCCTGATAGCGGCCGTGGCGATCGTCGCCGCGGCCGTCGGCGGCGGCACCGCCTACGGCATCCAGGAGCTGACCGGCGGCGCGACCGTCGCCTCCAGCTCCACCAGCACCCACGTGGTGCCGACCGGACAGAAGGGCACGGTCGCCGGGGTCGCCAAGGCGGTCAGCCCCAGCATCGTCGAGATCAGCGCCGACTCCAACGCGGGTTCCTCCACCGGCTCCGGCGTCATCATCACCGGCGACGGCGAGGTCGTCACCAACAACCACGTCGTCTCCGGGGCCTCGCAGATCAAGGTGACCACCAGCGACGGAAAGTCCTACAGCGCCGACGTCGTCGGCACCGACAGCAAGAAGGACCTCGCGCTGATCAAACTGAAGAACGCCGCCGGGCTGAAGGCCGCGACGCTCGGCGACTCCTCCGGTGTGCAGGTCGGCGACCAGGTCGTGGCGATCGGCTCCCCCGAGGGCCTGTCCGGCACCGTCACCAGCGGCATCGTCTCGGCCCTCGACCGGGACGTCACCGTCCCGACCGAGCCGGGCCAGGGCCAGGGCCAGGGCCAGGGCCAGCAGGGCCAGGGGCAGGGCGGCGGCCAGTGGCCGTTCGAGTTCGGCGGGCGCCAGTTCAACGGCGACACCGGCAGCAGCACCACGACGTACAAGGCGCTGCAGACCGACGCCTCCCTCAACCCGGGCAACTCCGGCGGTGCGCTGATCGACATGAACGGCAACATCATCGGCATCAACTCCGCGATGTACTCGCCGACGAGCCAGGCGTCCTCGTCCTCGGACGCGGGCAGCGTGGGCCTGGGCTTCGCGATCCCGATCAACACGGTGAAGGCCGACCTCGCGAAGCTGCGGGCCGGTTCCACCGACTGAGGCGACCGAGGAGCACAGCGATGATCCAGAAGATCGTGCACCCCGCGACGGACACGGGCCCGGCGGGGACCGGGCTGGCCCTGGCCGTGGCCTACGCGCTGCACCCGCCGGTGAGCCGGGCGGCCGAGGTGGCCGCCGGTCCGAAGGCCCGGGCGGCCCGGCGAGCGGCCCGGGCCAAGGCCTCCCGCCGCCGCACCGCACGGGGCTGACACTCCTGCCGGCTCACCCCGCCGGCGTGCGAGGCTGAGAGCGTCAGAGCACCCCGTCCGCCCCTTCACCCCCGAGGACCCCGACGCATGAGCCCCGCAGACGGCGACCGTGACCCCCAGCGCATCCTGATCGTCGACGACGAGCCGGCGGTGCGCGAAGCACTCCAGCGCAGCCTCGCCTTCGAGGGGTACGGGACGGAGGTCGCGGTCGACGGCGCGGACGCCCTGGAGAAGGCCGCGGCGTACCGGCCCGACCTGGTCGTCCTCGACATCCAGATGCCCCGCATGGACGGCCTGACCGCCGCGCGCCGCATCCGCGCGACGGGCGACACGACACCGATCCTGATGCTCACGGCCCGCGACACCGTCGGCGACCGGGTGACCGGCCTCGACGCGGGCGCCGACGACTACCTGGTCAAGCCCTTCGAGCTCGACGAACTGTTCGCCCGGATCCGGGCGCTGCTGCGCCGCAGCTCCTACGCGGCGGCCGTGGCCGCGGCCGACGCGGCCGACGACGACGCGCTCACCTTCGCCGACCTGCGCATGGACCTCGCGTCGCGCGAGGTCACCCGGGGCGGCCGCCGGGTGGAGCTGACCCGTACGGAGTTCACGCTGCTGGAGATGTTCATGGCCCACCCGCGCCAGGTCCTCACCCGGGAGCAGATCCTCAAGGCCGTCTGGGGCTTCGACTTCGAGCCGTCGTCGAACTCCCTCGACGTCTACGTCATGTACCTGCGCCGCAAGACCGAGGCGGGCGGCGAGCCGCGCCTGGTGCACACGGTGCGGGGCGTGGGCTACGTGTTGCGGCAGGGCGGCGCCGAGTGAACAGGCTCGTACGCCGGTTCCGCGCCCTGCCGATCCGCTCCCGGCTGGCCCTGCTGGTGGCGGCGGCGGTGGCGTTCGCTGTGGCGGCGGTGTCGGTGACGTGCTGGTTCATCGTGCAGGGCAAGCTGTACGACGAGATCGACAACGACCTGAGGTCGTCGGTGGGCACGCTGCGCGCGGACGACTTCCAGGCCCTGACGGACGACTGCCGCCACACGCCCTCCGACGCGCTGGGCATGGGGTCGCGGCCCAAGAGCTACGGGCAGCTGGTCCGTTCCGACGGCACGGTCTGCCTCTTCCCGAGCTCCACGGCCGAGGTGGAGGTCACCAGCGGGGACAAGGCCGTGGCCAAGCACCCCGACCCGAACCAGGACGACATCCGCGACGGCACCGACGGCCACGGCAACAAGCTGCGCGTCCTGGCCACGGCGGTCGTCATCAAGGACGGGCCCCTGACACAGGGCGTGGCCGCCGACTACTCCCTCGTCATCGCGCTGCCGCTCAAGGGCACCCAGTCCACGCTCAACGAGCTGGCCCTGATCCTCCTCCTGGTCTCCGGCGTGGGCGTCCTGGGCGCCGGAGCCGCCGGCCTGGCCGTCGCCCGGGCCGGCCTGCGCCCCGTCGACAAGCTGACCGAGGCCGTCGAGCACGTGGCCCGCACGGAGGACCTCGACATCCGCATCCCCGTGGAGGACGACAGCGAGGACGAGGTCGCCCGCCTGTCCCGCTCCTTCAACTCCATGACGTCGTCCCTGGCCAGCTCCCGCGACCTCCAGCAGCAGCTCATCGCGGACGCGGGCCACGAGCTGCGTACGCCGCTGACGTCTCTCAGAACGAACATCGAACTCCTCACCCGCAGCGAGGAGACGGGCCGCCCCCTCCCCGAATCCGACCGCAGGGCCCTTCTGGCGTCGGTGAAGGCGCAGATGACGGAACTGGCCGCCCTCATCGGCGACCTCCAGGAACTGTCCCGCCCGGACACGGACCAGCACGCGGCCCGGACCCAGATCGTGGCCTGGCAGGACGTCGTCGAATCGGCCCTGCGGCGGGCCCGGCTGCGCGGCCCGGAGCTGACGATCACCGCGGACGTCCACCCCTGGTTCGTCCGTGCGGAGCCCTCCGCGCTGGAACGGGCGGTGGTCAACGTCCTCGACAACGCCGTGAAGTTCAGCCCCGGCTCGGGCACGATCGACGTGCGTCTGGCCGACGGCACCCTCACCGTCCGCGACCACGGCCCGGGCATCCCCGCCGACGAACTCCCCCACGTCTTCGACCGCTTCTGGCGCTCCCCCGGCGCACGCGCCCTGCCGGGCTCGGGCCTGGGCCTGTCGATCGTGGCCCGCACGGTGCAGCAGGCGGGCGGCGAGGTGACCCTGTCCCCCGCGGAGGGGGGCGGCACGGTGGCGACCATCCGGCTGCCGGGGGCGTCGGTGCCACCGCCGGAGGAGCCTCCTCCTTCATGAGGTAGGTGAGGAAGGAGGCACAAGGGGCGGCCCCGGCGCGTCGACCTTGTCGCCTCCGGGCGCTGCGCTCAGGGTCGACTGCCGTCGATCTGCTCCAGCAGCGTTCGGGCTTCGACGGTGCGGCGGTGGTCCGGGCCGAAGGCGGCCAGGCAGGCATCGTGAGCGGTCGCAGCCCGGCGGCGGGCCTCGGGAGCGCGGCCCAGCCCCAACAGGGCGGCAGCGGAAACCAGGTCGACTGCGCCCGTTTCGGGAAGGTGCTGGTCTTCGGGCAGGGCGCGATACAGCTCGTCGGCGCCCTGCGCCTCGGTGAGGGCGTCTTGGTGGCGGGCCTGGCCGTTGAGGCTGCGGGCCAGGCCGAGTCGCAGGACGAGGGTCACCCGGTCCCGTACGCGATAGGCGGCCAGGGCCTCGCGGGCGAGTGCCTCGGCCTCCTGGTGGCGCCCCTGCGCGTTGAGGGCGAAGACCAGCCCGTTGCGGGCGGCCGCCGCCAGGGACGACATCTCCGGGCCGGTACCGCGGCCCGCGGCCTCGGCGACGGCCGCGCACTCCGCCTCGCACTCTGCGTACCGGCCGAGCGAGATCATCTGCTGGGCGCGGTCCGAGCGCAGCTTCAGGGTCAGCCAGTGATCGGCCCCGAATATCCTCCTGAAGGCAGGCAGGGCTTCGTCGTAGGTGGCGAGTGCCTCGGCGTGACGGCCTTGGGCGCCCGTCGCGAGCGCGGCGATGTTGAGCGCCACGGCCCCGTACTCGTCGTCGCGTGGCCGCGACCGGGCCACGGCGCGGGCCTCGGCCGCCGCCTCGGCGTAACGCCCGGCTTCGTAGAGGGCTTTGGCCTCAGCCACAGGCATGGCCGTCATGCGTCGGGCGTCGTTGCGGCGGCGCGGCCGGAAGAATTTCATGGCCGGGAGCATACGGATCACTCCGCCCGTGACGCCTCGACCCCTCCGACGAACTCAGTTTCGATCGACAGCCTTCGAGATCGGTACGGGCGACAACCACTTACGTGTCGGGATGCTCCGGCAGGGCGAGCCAGTCCGACCAGGAAATCTCACGGCCGAGGAAGCGCGGCTGCTCGAACGGCCAGTCGGCGGCGATCCACTGCGGCACCAGCGCGTCGAGGGCCTGCTCGACCTCGCTGCCCACCAGCTCGTCCACCACCCACCACGAGATCTCGCCGTCCGCGCCGACCCTCTCCGGCGGGTCGATGTAGACACAGCCGAGCAGAGCTGTCTCCGCCGCGTCGAACAGCGCGTAGTTGAAGGACCGGTGTGCGGCGATCTCCTTTTCGTGCCGCAACAGGCCGGCCTGGTCGGCCTCGTAGGTGATGGTGGCCGCGGGCCAGCCCCAGGCCGGGCCGAAGATGGTCCACAGCCGCTCGCGCGAACCCATCACAGCCGGATAGTCGAGCGGGGTGTCCGCCTCCCGGATCGGCCGCAGGTGATGACCACCGCCCGGCAGCGGTACCAGGACGGGGTGGACGAAGTCATCGGGAAGCCAGCTCATTGCGCCCGACCGTAGCAGCGCGCGGCCGTCCGCTCCCCTGGCTTGTCCTCGTATACCGCCAGGCCCTGCTCCCATGCCGGGCAGGGCCCGCGATCACACGGAAGGGCCTCCTCCTCCTTCTTGAGGTACGTGAGGAAGGACGCCCAGGAACTCGCGCCGAACACGAGTATCGGGCCGCCGGGGAGCTTGCTGTCGCGGACGGGGACGATGCCGGGGTGGTTGTCGGCGCACTCGACGCAGTTGGTCTGACCTCCATCGCTGTACGACGACTTGCGTCATGCGGCGGCAGTGAGGTCGAGGGCTCGGTTCATGGTCTGCACTCCTCCAAGAGACGTTTCACGAACGCTGTCGACTCCTCGCTCGTCAAACCCCGGCCCCGGAAGGGAACACGCCTGTGCGCCTACGCCTCGCCGAGTCCTGCGAGTCGGTCCTGCTCGCCCTCGTACGGCTGCTGCTGCCCGCCCGAGGGCGCCATCGGGCCACCGCGCCCGCCTGGCGAACACCGCCTCCGCCCGCCCGCGACCCCCTCCCTGTCGAACCCCTCCTCATGGACACCCCCCTCGTCCGCCCCTACCTCCGCGCCCTGGAGGTCTCCGCATGAGGCTGCTGCCCTGGACCGGTGCCGGCGGCAAGCCGTGCTACCTCAGCAGCGACGACGCCGACAGCCCGCTCTCCCGGCTCGCCGACGACATCGAGGCCGCCCAACTCGCCTGCGCGGAGCAGGTACTCGAAGGGGCCAGGGCCGTGCTCCACGACGCCGGGGCCGGTGAGCACGCCGTGCGTTTCGCCCTGGTCAGAGCCGTGGAGTCACTGGGGGACGTGCTGCGCGTCGCGGTCAGCCGGGGTGAGCGGATCCGCGGAGGGGGCGGGTGACGCGTCAGTAGAACCCGAGCATCCCGGGGGAGTCGATGTCCACGGTGACCACGCCCGGTGGATACGCGTCCTCCCGGTCCGTGAGAAGAATCGACATCCCCGTGAACTCGGCACGCGGCAGCGCGCAGTACAGGGCGTGACACCTGTCCGAACCGCCGTAGCCGTCTCTGCTCATGGGACCAGTCCGTCATCACGCTGAAGAAGCGCTGGAACGGCACCTCGGCCGGGTACATCACGGCGCCGAGCACCGCGGCGAGCCGCAAGGGCATCCTGATCGCCGACTCCACGGTGACGGGGACGTCTCGGCCGGGAGTTTCCACCTGGGGCGGCCCTGACACGCGGGCGGCGACGCCTCCCTCGACCCGCAGCCGACCTTCCGGAACACCGATCTCAGCGCCGCCGTGAAGTCCACGCCCCGGACCGACATCAGCGGGTTCTCGTGGAAGGACGACCGGTTCGCCGAGTACCGGAACAGCGGGGCACCGGGTCGGCGAGTGCGAACCGGCCCCAGCTGAGCGACACGCAGGCCGCCGGCCAGGAGGTCGCGGACTGGCTCGCCGGCTGGACGCCCTCGGCGTCCTGAAGGCACTTGAAGGCACCCGAAAGCACCTGAAGGCTCCCTTCCGGGTTCGGCTGACGACCGCCGCCGAACCCGGAAGGGCACCAATCCACCGAGTGGGCCCTGATGTGCGACCTACTTCACGACGGTGATCCGGTCCGCCTTCGGCGGGTCGATCGGGTCCGACGCCGAGGAGTTGGCCGTCAGGTACTGCTCCAGAGCGGTCAGGTCGTCGGCGCCGACGACGTCGTTCGTGCCCTGGCCCAGCGTCGGGAAGCCGTCGCCGCCGCCCGCGAGGAAGCTGTTCGTCGCGACGCGGTAGGTGGCGGCCGGGTCGACGGCCGAGCCGTTCAGCTTGATGCTGTCCGTGACCACCCGGTCCGCGCCGGACTTGGTGAGGTCCAGCGTGTAGGTCAGGCCGGCCGAGACCTGGAGCACCTTCGGGGAGGCGGCGTTCGCGCCGGACACCTGCTCCTTGAGCACCTGGATCAGCTGCGCGCCCGTGAAGTCTTGCAGGTTCACGGTGTTGGCGAACGGCTGGACCGTGAAGCCCTCGGCGTAGGTCACGACACCGTCGCCCTCACCGGCCTTGGCCGTGTACGTCAGCGGGGCCCGGATGCCGCCCGGGTTCATCAGCGCCAGGTCCGTCTCCGGATCGAGCTGCCTGCCGTGGGCGAGCTGGGCGTCGGCGATGAGGTCGCCGAGCGGGGACTCGGTGCCGGTGTTGCCGATGTCGCCGGAGATGCGGCCGATCGCGCGGTTGCCGATGGGCGCGGCCAGCGTGTTCCACTTGCCGATCAGCTCGGTCATGTCGGGCGCCTTGGGGACGTCCCGGGTGACCACGCGGTTGGCGGACTCGACCGCCGTACGGGCGATGTCGCCCGTCTTCCGGTCGTAGGTCAGCGTCGTGTCGGTGTACAGGCGGCCGAAGGACGCGGCCGAGGTGACCATGCGGGGGTTGCCCGCCGGGTCGTCGATGCTGCACACGTACGCGCTGTGCGTGTGACCGGTGACCAGCGCGTCCACCTGCGGCGTGACGTTCTTGGCGATGTCGACGATCGGCCCGGAGACGCCGTCGCCCGCACCCGGCGCGTCACAGTCGTAGTTGTACGACGTCGACGCCGGGAAGCCGCCCTCGTGGATGAGCGCGACGATGGACTTCACGCCCTGGCGCTGCAGCACCTTGGCGTACTTGTTGATCGTCTCGACCTCGTCCTTGAAGGACAGGCCCTTCACGCCCTCGGCGGACACGATGTTCGGGGTGCCCTCCAGGGTCACGCCGATGAAGCCGACCTTGACGCCCTTCTTCTTCCACACCCAGTAGGGCTTGAGGATCGGCTTGTTCGTCTTCTCGTCGAGGACGTTCGCCGCCAGGTAGGGGAAGTCCGCGCCCTCGAACCCGTCGTTCGTGTAGCAGCCGTCCTTCGGGTGACAGCCGCCGTTCTGGAGCCGGCTCAGCTCCTTGGCGCCCTCGTCGAACTCGTGGTTGCCGACCGAGGTGACGTCGAGGTCCAGCTCGTTCAGCGCCTCGATGGTCGGCTCGTCGTGGAAGAGGCCGGAGATGAGCGGGGAGGCCCCGACCATGTCGCCGCCGGCGGCGGTGATGGAGTACCGCTGGCCCTCACGGGCCTTGCGCAGATGGGTCGCCAGGTACTCGACACCGCCCGCGTCGATGGTCTTCGTCGTGCCGTCGTGCTGCTGCTCCGTGACACGGCCGGAGGAACCGGCCGGCGGCTCCAGGTTGCCGTGCAGGTCGTTGAAGGACAGCAGCTGCACGTCCTGGTAGCGCCCGGGCCAGTGCCCGCCCTTGGCGTGCTCCTCACCTGCGGTCGCGGACCCCGGCAGTGCCGCCGCGCCCAGCGCGCCGACGGTGACGACACCGGCGGCGAGCGCGACGAATCGGTGCGTACGGCGTCTCCGGCGTTCCGGATGCGCCGCTGAAGTGGCTGGCATACGCCCCCCTGTGTTTCTGCTGGGACATGGATGTCGTCCGGCGCAGCCTAGAGTCAACGCGCGTAGCGCGACAGGTGTTTCGTGGTTACATCTGGGTTGCTTCTTTGCTGCCGATTCGCCGGTCGCTCCCCGTACCCTCGTACGCATGACCAGCGACGACACCGTACGGCCCGGCCGCCCCCGCTCCATCGAGACCCTCGCCGCGCTGACGCCCGAGCAGACCGAGGCCGTGTTCGGGCTGCTCGACGCGGCCGCCCGGACCGACGGTCAGCAGGCGGTGTCCGAACAGGGGCGGTTGCAACTGCGGGGCGGGGAACGCGAGGGTGTGTCCCACCTCCTGCTCACCGCCGGTGGGGAACTCGTCGGCTATGCCCAGCTGGAGGACACGGACGAGGTGGAGCCGCCGGCGGCCGAGCTGGTGGTGCACCCCGGTCACCGGGGGCACGGGCACGGGCGCGCGCTCGGGTCGGCCCTGCTGGCCGCGTCCGGCAAGCGGCTGCGGGTGTGGGCGCACGGCGGGCACTCCGCCGCCCGGCACCTCGCCCAGGTCCTGGGGCTGACGCTGTTCCGGGAACTGCGTCAGATGCGGCGTCCGCTGGCCGACTTCGACGCGCCCGAGCCGGTGCTGCCCGAGGGCGTCACCGTGCGCACCTTCGTGCCCGGCCAGGACGACGCGGCCTGGCTCGCCGTCAACGCCGCCGCCTTCGCCCATCATCCCGAGCAGGGCTCCCTCACCCAGCGCGACCTCGACGACCGCAAGGCCGAGCCGTGGTTCGACCCGGCGGGCTTCTTCCTCGCCTTCCGCGGCGACGAACTCGTCGGCTTCCACTGGACCAAGGTGCACGCCGAGGAGGGCCTGGGCGAGGTGTACGTCCTCGGCGTCGCCCCCGGCACACAGGGCGGCGGCCTCGGCAAGGCCCTCACCACGATCGGCCTGCGGCACCTGGCGGGGCGGGGGCTGCCGACCGCGATGCTGTACGTCGACGCCGACAACACGGCGGCGGTGTCGGTGTACGAGCGGCTGGGGTTCGTCACGCACGAGGTGGACCTGATGTACCGGACGGAGACGTGAGCCCCGCCCACGCGGCCGCTGCCTCGCCGCTGGCGTCCGGCCTCCGCGTCCGCCCCGCCACCGCCTCCGACCTGTCCGCCCTCGTGCGTCTCCGTGACGAGGCCGCCCGCTGGATGCGGGCGCGTGGTGTCACCGGGCAGTGGCAGCCGGGCGAGCTGGACGAGGACCACTTCCGCCGGGTCATGGCCCGCGGCGAGGTCTGGCTCGCGGAGGCGGGCGGGCGCACGGCGGGGGCGTGGGAGCTGTGGTGGGAGGACGAGGAGGCCTGGGGGCCGCAGCCGCCCGTGGCCGGGTACGTGCACCGGCTGATGGTGGACCGGGCCGCCGCCACGCCCGGCACGGGGCGGTTGCTGCTGGAGGCCGCCGAACGCCGTGTTGCCGAGGCGGGGCGCGGCCGGGTGCGCCTGGACTGCCTGGCGGGCAACGCGCGGCTGAACGCCTACTACGTGAGGGCCGGTTACCGGGTGGTGGGCCGCACGGAGGGCAAGCCGCAGCCCGGCGGGGCGCCGAGGTCCTTCACACTGCTGGAGAAGCGGCTCGGCCCGGCGTGAGCTCCGCCCAGGACGGCCGCCACAGCTCGCCCTCCGGCGGTCGCGGCCGGGTGGCCACCAGGTGGTCGCGGAGCGCCGTGAGGCCGGGATGCGCGTCGTCCGCGCGCCACAGCAGGAAGTGCGGGTAGACCGGGGTGGGATCGCGCAGCGGGAAGAAGTGGGAGGCCGGGTGGTGGTCCGCGTAGTAGTGGGTGATGTCGTGCCGGGCCGTGCACCCGGGCTCGCCCGAGCAGTGGCCGTCGCCGCCCTGGCGGCCGGCACCGCGTTCGTCCTGCTGCGCCGCCGCACGGGAGCCTGATCGCCGCCTTTCCCGAATCCGGTCCGCGCGTCCCTCCACGGGGGGAGGGGCGCGCGGGCCGCCGGGCCGGATCCCTGGGAGTTCTTCCACAACCTGTGGGCGGCGGGGCGGCCCGTCCTCACCACCCCAGGACCCCCGCGGGCCGCCCCCCGCTATCCCGCACGTCATGTCTTCGTAACCGTCGATTCAGACGGGCTTGCGACGCTCGGCCAATGAATCCCGCCGCGCCAGAGCCTCCATCGCCCCGCGAGGGTCGGGAGGGAAACGGGAGCACTCATGTGACACCCCCGCTCCCGCCCGCGCTTTCCGACGCGCCCGTGATGCTCGCGGCGCGGAAGAATGGGTACATGAGCCAGCCGAAGCCCCAGGCGCAGGTCCCGCACACGCAGCCCTCCGTAGGCTCCATCGCGGCCCACCGGCCGCACACGATCGCCGCGGCCGTCTCCGACCTGGAACCCGACATCGACGCCGACCTCGACGTGTACGAGGAGTCCCAGGCCGACGGCGTCCAGCTGCCGCAGGGGCGTTTCCTCGACCGGGAGCGCAGCTGGCTCGCGTTCAACGAACGCGTCCTCGAACTCGCCGAGGACCCGAACACGCCCCTGCTGGAGCGGGCCAACTTCCTCGCGATCTTCGCCAGCAACCTGGACGAGTTCTTCATGGTCCGGGTGGCCGGGCTGAAGCGCCGTATCGCCACCGGCGTCGCCACCCGCTCCGCCTCCGGGCTCCAGCCCCGCGAGGTGCTGGAGATGATCTGGGCCCGCTCGCGCGAGCTCATGGCCCGGCACGCCGCCTGCTACCACGAGGACGTCGCCCCCGCCCTCGCGGAGGAGGGCATCCACCTGGTCCGCTGGAACGAACTGCAGGAGAAGGAGCAGGCCCGCCTGTTCACCCTGTTCCGGCACCAGATCTTCCCCGTGCTGACCCCGCTGGCGGTCGACCCGGCGCACCCCTTCCCGTACATCTCCGGCCTGTCCCTTAACCTGGCCGTCGTCGTGCGGAACCCGGTCACGGGCCACAAGCACTTCGCCCGCGTGAAGGTGCCGCCGCTGCTGTCGCGGTTCCTGGAGAGCTCCCCGGGCCGCTACGTCCCCATCGAGGACGTCATCGCCGCGCACCTGGAGGAGCTGTTCCCGGGCATGGAGGTGCTGCAGCACCACGCCTTCCGCCTGACCAGGAACGAGGACCTGGAGGTCGAGGAGGACGACGCGGAGAACCTGCTCCAGGCGCTGGAGAAGGAGCTCATGCGCCGCCGCTTCGGGCCGCCGGTGCGCCTGGAGGTCGAGGAGTCCATCGACCGCGAGGTGCTGGACCTCCTCGTGCGCGAGCTGAAGGTCAGCGAGGCCGAGGTGTACCCGCTGCCCGGACCGCTGGACCTCACGGGCCTCTTCCGCATCGCGTCCCTGGACCGGCCGGAGCTGAAGTACCGCAAGTTCGTCGCCGGCACCCACCGCGACCTGGCCGAGGTGGAGTCGGCGACCCCGCCGGACATCTTCGCCGCGCTGCGCGAGCGGGACGTGCTGCTGCACCACCCCTACGACTCGTTCTCCACGTCCGTGCAGGCCTTCCTGGAGCAGGCCGCCGGCGACCCGGACGTCCTCGCCATCAAGCAGACGCTGTACCGCACCTCGGGCGACTCCCCCATAGTCGACGCCCTCATCGAGGCCGCCGAGTCCGGCAAGCAGGTGCTGGTGCTGGTCGAGATCAAGGCCCGCTTCGACGAGCACGCCAACATCAAGTGGGCGCGCAAACTGGAGGAGGCCGGTTGCCACGTGGTCTACGGTCTGGTCGGGCTGAAGACCCACTGCAAGCTGTCGCTGGTGGTCCGCCAGGAGGGCGAGACGCTGCGCCGCTACAGCCACGTCGGCACCGGCAACTACCACCCGAAGACGGCCCGCCTCTACGAGGACCTCGGCCTGCTCACGGCCGACCCGCAGGTCGGCGCGGACCTCTCGGACCTCTTCAACCGCCTCTCCGGCTACTCACGCCGCGAGACCTACCGCCGCCTGCTCGTGGCCCCCAAGTCGCTGCGCGACGGGCTGGTCTCGCGGATCATCAAGGAGATCCAGCACCACCGCGCCGGACGCCCCGCGCACGTCCGCATCAAGGTCAACTCGATGGTCGACGAGGCCGTCATCGACGCCTGCTACCGCGCCTCCCAGGCGGGTGTGCCGGTGGACATCTGGGTGCGCGGCATCTGCGCGGTGCGCCCGGGCGTGACGGGCCTGTCGGAGAACATCCGGGTCCGCTCCATCCTCGGCCGCTTCCTGGAGCACTCCCGGGTCTTCGGCTTCGGCAACGGCGGCGAGCCCGAGGTGTGGATCGGCAGCGCCGACATGATGCACCGCAACCTCGACCGCCGGATAGAGGCCCTCGTCCGGGTCACCGACCCGGCCCACCGGGCGGCCCTGAACCGGCTGCTGGAGACCGGCATGTCCGGCACCACCGCCTCCTGGCACCTCGGCCCGGACGGTGAATGGACCCGGCACGCGACCGACGCGGACGGCCAGCCCCTGCGCAACATCCAGGAGATGCTCATAGACGCCCGGAGGCGCCGGCGTGGCACAGCGACACCCTGACCCGACGGACCCCCGGTCCGGGCACGCCGGGCCCGCCCCCACGGGGGACACCCTCGCGGGCTACCTGCGGGCCCAGGCCACGGAGTTCCTCCGGGCGCTGCGCCTGCACCGGGAGACGGGGTCGGGCGCGAACGGCCCGGACGGGTCCGCCGACGCGGCCCGCGCCCTGCGCCGCTCGGCCCGCCGCGTCAGCGCCAGCCTGCACACCTTCCAGTCCCTCCTGGACGCGGAGTGGTCCGACGCGATGCGCCCGGAACTGGCCTGGGTGTCGGGCACCCTGGCGATGGAGCACGCGTACACGGCACGTCTGGAACGGCTGCTGACGGCCCTGCACCGCCTGTCGGGCTCGACGGCGCTCCCGTCCCAGGGCCCCGTCCCGGCGGCGGGCCGGCCCGCCGCCGGACCGCGCACGCCCCCGGCCCCGGGTGCGGAACGCGGCAACCTGACCGTGGGAGCCGCCAAGGCCGGCGCCCTCCTGGACCGCCAGCTGACCCTGGCCCGCACCCGGGCCCACTCCACGGCCCTGCAGGCCCTGGGCTCCAGCCGCTTCCACGCCGTCGCGGACAGGGTCGCGGTCCTCGCCAGCGAGGTCCCCCTGACGGCGACCGCGACCGCCACCGACCTGCGCCCCCTCGCCGCGGCGGCCGAGGACCGCCTCAGGGACGCCGTGACCGCCCTCCCCCTCGTCACCGCGGGGAACCCGTACAACGCGGCGGCCCTGATCCACGGCCTCGCCCCGGACACCGCCCCGCACCCGCAGGACGCGCCCTGGCACCAGGTCCGCCTGCTGCTGCGCCTGCACCGCTACGCGCGCGAGGCGGTGCGCGGGGAAGGTACCGGCGAGACGGCCGCCGACCCGCGCCTGCGCGCCGCCGGCCTGGCCCTGAACCGGCACCGGGACGCCTCGGAGGCCGCGGCCGCGGCGGCCCAGGCGGCCCGCACCCCCCGGATCGCCCCGGCGACGGCGTACGCCCTCGGCGTGCTCCACGCCGACCAGCGGCACGAGGTGGAGGCGGCCCGGTTCGCCTTCCAGCAGGCGTGGCAGGAGGAGACCGTCTGCGCGTCATGACCAGGCACGGCCCCCAGGAGGTGGAGAGCATCCGGTGAGCATCCCCGAGGACACCACCGTCCAGGCCGCGGGCTGCATCCTGTGGCGCCGCTCCGCCGGCACCGGTGAACTGGAGCTCTGTCTCGTCCACCGGCCGAAATACGACGACTGGTCGTGGCCGAAGGGCAAACTCAAGCGCGGCGAGGACGCACGCGACGGCGCCCTGCGCGAGGTGGCCGAGGAGACGGGCTGCCGTGCCGTGCCGGGCGCCGAGCTGCCGACGGTGCGCTACACGGCGAACGGCCGCCCCAAGCGGGTGCGCTACTGGGCAGCCGAGGCTCTGAGCTGCGCTTTCACACCGACGAGCGAGGTGGACCGGGTGCTGTGGCTGCCACCGGCCGAGGCCCGGGCCCACCTCACCCAGGCGCACGACCGCCTCTACGTCGACGCCCTGCTCACCGTGCTGCACCGGCCCCGGCCGGCCGGGGCACCGGACTAGCACGGTCCGCCGTCACACGGCGCGACACACCCGCCGACCGGAATCCCCACGTGTTCTCCCCGTGAGCATTCCGTGACCTAACCACACCGTCGGCAGGGGTTCACCCCTCGTTCATGTGCGGCCATCGACGGCTTCACCTGATCTGCCTAATTTCGGCCTTACGACGCGAGCCGCCCGCTGGGAGGGCCCACGTCCGCGACACCCAGACTTCGCACGCCGCCGATCAGGACGGCGGCTCCTGGAAGGAACTCAAGTGAAGCTTCAGCGCATGAACCGGCGGGCCCTCGCTCTCGGTGCTCTCGCCGTCTCCGGCGCCCTGGCCCTCACGGCGTGCGGCTCCGACGACACCGGCGGCAAGAGCGGTGGCGACTCCACGAACGCGGCGCCGAGCAACATCAAGTGCGACGACGCCAAGGGCCAGCTGCAGGCCTCTGGCTCCTCGGCGCAGAAGAACGCCATCGACGCCTGGGTCAAGCAGTACACCGCGGCCTGCAAGAACGTGCAGGTCAACTACAACCCGACCGGCTCGGGCGCGGGCATCACCGCCTTCCTGCAGGGCCAGACGGCCTTCGCCGGCTCGGACTCGGCGCTGAAGCCCGAAGAGGTCGAGCAGTCCAAGAAGGTCTGCTCCGGCGGCCAGGCCATCGACCTTCCGATGGTCGGCGGACCGATCGCCATCGGCTTCAACGTCCCGGGCGTCGACAGCCTCGTCCTGGACGCCTCCACCCTGGCCAAGATCTTCGACAACAAGATCACCCAGTGGAACGACCCGGCGATCGCCAAGCTCAACCCCGACGCCAAGCTGCCCGACCTCAAGATCCAGGCCTTCCACCGCTCGGACGAGTCCGGCACCACGGACAACCTCACCAAGTACCTGAAGGCCGCCGCGCCGAACGACTGGAAGTACGAGCCGGGCAAGGCCTGGGAGGCCAAGGGCGGCCAGTCCGCGCAGGGCTCCTCCGGTCTGGCCCAGCAGGTGAAGCAGACCCAGGGCGCGATCTCCTACTTCGAGCTGTCCTACGCCAAGGACGGCATGAAGACGGTCAGCATCGACACCGGCGCCTCCGAGCCGGTCGAGGCCACCCTGGACAACGCCACCAAGGCCATCGCCGCGGCCGAGCAGGTCGGCACCGGCAAGGACCTCGCGCTGAAGCTCGACTACGCGACCAAGGCCGAGGGCGCCTACCCGATCACGCTGGTGACCTACGAGATCGTCTGCGACAAGGGCAACAAGGCCGACACCCTGCCCGCCGTCAAGTCCTTCCTGGGCTACATGGCGTCCGAGGACGGCCAGGGAGTGCTGACCGACGCCGCCTACGCCCCGATGCCCGACGAGGTCATCGCCAAGGTCCGCGAGACCGTCAACGGTCTGAGCTGACGCAGCGTGCGGCCCGGCCCCGACCGGGGACGGGCCGCACCGTCCGGTGCACCGCCGCCACGAGCCCTCCGGACCACGGACGGCTCCGCAGACCGGAGAACCCGATGGACACCACCACACAGAACCCCAGTTCGCCCCCGACGTCCCCCCTGCCCGGCACGGCCGAGCAGCAGCGCGCCGCGCGCGGCGCCACCCGCCCCGGAGACCGGATCTTCCTCGGACTCTCCCGCGGGTCCGGCATCTTCGTGCTGGTGATCATGGCCGCCATCGCGGCCTTCCTCACCTACCGCGCCGTCCTCGCGATCAGCAAGGACGAGGCCAACTTCTTCACCACCTTCGAGTGGAACCCCAGCGGTGCCCCGCCGGTGTTCGGCATCGCGGTCCTGGCCTTCGGCACCGTCGTGTCGTCGATCATCGCCATGGTCATCGCCGTCCCGATCGCGGTCGGCATCGCCCTGTTCATCACGCACTACGCCCCGCGCAGGCTCGGCGGCCCGATCGCCTACGTGGTCGACCTGCTCGCCGCGGTACCGTCCATCGTCTACGGCCTGTGGGGCGCCCTCGTCCTCGTGCCGCACATGGACGGGCTCTACGGCTGGCTGGACGACTACCTCGGCTGGACCGGCGTCTTCCAGTGGAACGGCGGCGCCGCCCGCTCGCTGTTCACCGTCGGCATCCTGCTCGCGATCATGATCCTGCCGATCATCACCAACGTGAGCCGCGAGGTCTTCCGCCAGGTCCCCCAGATGCACGAGGAAGCCGCCCTGGCCCTCGGCGCCACGCGCTGGGAGGTCATCAAGATGTCCGTGCTGCCCTTCGGCCGCTCCGGCGTCATCTCCGCCTCGATGCTCGGCCTCGGCCGCGCCCTCGGCGAGACCATGGCCGTCGCGATGGTCCTCTCGCCGACCTTCGACATCACCACCAGCCTGCTCAACCCGGGCGGTGGCACCTTCGCCCAGAACATCGCCAGCAAGTTCAACGAGGCCACCGAGCTGGGCCGGGACGCGCTGATCGCCTCCGGCCTCGTGCTCTTCGTCATCACCCTGCTGGTCAACGGCGCGGCCCGCCTCATCATCGCCCGCCGCAAGGAGTACTCGGGGGCCAACGCATGAGCAACGCATCCCTCGCCGGCAAGCCGGCCAAGAACCCCGGCTCCCTGCGCGGCGCGAGCCTGCCCAAGTGGTTCGCCTGGGCGGTCGCCGCCGGCTCGGCGGCCCTCGGCTACGGCATCAGCGCCGCGGCCGGTCTGCAGAGCGACATCCAGTGGGCCCTGATCGCCGCGCTCCTCTTCGTCGTCGGGTCGTACGCCGTCTCCGCGGGCGTCGAGGGCAAGCGCCAGGCCAAGGACCGGACGGCCACCAGCATGATGTGGGTCGCGTTCCTCCTCGCCGTCATCCCGCTGGCGTCCCTGATCTGGGAGACCGTGCAGCGCGGTGTGAAGGTCTTCGACATGTACTTCCTCACCCACTCGATGGGTGTGGTCGCCGACAGCGAGCCCGGCGGCGGTATCTACCACGCCATCCTCGGCACGCTGGAGCAGGTGGGCATCGCCACCCTGATCTCCGTGCCCGTCGGCGTGCTGACCGCGGTCTACCTCGTCGAGTACGGACGCGGCAGGCTCGCCCAGGCCGTCACCTTCTTCGTCGACGTCATGACGGGCATCCCGTCGATCGTCGCGGGTCTGTTCATCCTCAGCATCGTCCTGATGTTCGACCTGGGTCCGTCCGGCTTCGCCGGCTCGCTCGCCCTGTGCATCCTGATGATCCCCGTGGTGGTCCGCTCCACCGAGGAGATGCTCAAGCTCGTCCCGAACGAGCTGCGCGAGGCGTCGCTGGCGCTGGGCGTGCCGAAGTGGCGCACCATCCTGAAGGTCGTCATCCCGACCTCCGTCGGCGGCATCACCACCGGCGTCATGCTCGCCATCGCGCGCATCACCGGTGAGACCGCCCCCGTACTGCTGCTGGTGTGGGGCACGAACTTCATCAACGCCAACCCGTTCAGCGACCCGCAGGCCTCGCTGCCGATGTACATCTACCTGCAGTACGCCAACAGCGGCGGCTCGGGCGCGGCGTACGACCGGGCGTGGGCGGCGGCCCTGACGCTCATCGCGTTCATCATGGTCCTGAACCTGGCGGCCCGCGGCATCGCCCGCTGGAAGGCCCCGAAGACCGGTCGCTGAAGCGGCCACAGCGACTGATCTGACTGGAAGTGAAGCAATCATGGCCAAGCGAATCGACGTGAGCGGACTGACCGCCTACTACGGCTCCCACAAGGCGATCGAGGACATCTCGATGACCGTCGAGCCGCGCTCGGTGACGGCGTTCATCGGCCCGTCCGGCTGCGGCAAGTCCACGTTCCTGCGCACCCTGAACCGGATGCACGAGGTCACCCCGGGCGGCCGTGTCGAGGGCAAGGTCCTGCTGGACGACGAGGACCTGTACGGCACCGGCATCGACCCGGTGTCGGTGCGCCGCGAGGTCGGCATGGTGTTCCAGCGGCCCAACCCGTTCCCGACCATGTCGATCTTCGACAACGTGGCGGCGGGCCTGCGCCTGAACGGCACCTACAAGAAGAGCGAGCTCTCCGACATCGTCGAGCGGTCACTCAAGGGCGCGAACCTCTGGAACGAGGTGAAGGACCGTCTGAACAAGCCCGGCTCGGGCCTGTCCGGCGGTCAGCAGCAGCGCCTGTGCATCGCCCGGGCGATCGCCGTCGAGCCGAACGTCCTGCTCATGGACGAGCCCTGCTCCGCCCTCGACCCGATCTCCACGCTGGCGATCGAGGACCTGATCGGCGAGCTGAAGGAGCGCTTCACGATCGTCATCGTGACGCACAACATGCAGCAGGCCGCCCGCGTCTCCGACCGCACGGCGTTCTTCAACCTCGCGGCGGTCGGCCAGCCGGGCCGGCTCATCGAGATCGACGACACGGAGCGCATCTTCTCCAACCCGTCGGTCCAGGCCACGGAGGACTACATCTCCGGCCGCTTCGGCTGATCGGCGCCGGCCGCGACTCCTCGCGGTGCTGCATGGCGGTGCCACCGCGAGGCCGAAAAGGGCCCGCCCCTGCTCCCAGGGGCGGGCCTTTTCGTGTGCTCGGGTGCTTACAGGAACGCCAGGTTCACGAGCCCGAAGGACGCCCCGGCCACGAGCGCCGCGGCCGGCATCGTGATGAACCACCCCAGGATGATGTTCTTGGCGACGCCCCACCGCACGGCGTTGACGCGCTTGGTCGCCCCGACGCCCATGATGGCCGAGGTGATCACGTGCGTGGTGGAGATCGGCGCCTTGAAGAGGAACGCCGTAATGAACATGATCGAGGCGCCCGTGGTCTCCGCCGCGAAGCCCTGCGGCGGGTCCAGCTCGATGATCTTGCGGCCGAGGGTCCGCATGATGCGCCACCCGCCGGCGTAGGTGCCCAGCGACAGCATCACCGCGCAGGCGACCTTCACCCACACCGGGATCGGGTCGCCGTAGTCCTCGACGTCCGCGATGACGAGGGCCATGACCACGATGCCCATCGTCTTCTGCGCGTCCTGCAGACCGTGCCCGAGGGCCATACCGGCCGCCGAGACGGTCTGCGCTATCCGGAATCCGCGCTTGGCCCTGTGCGGGTTGGCCTTGCGGAAGATCCACATGATCGCGGTCATCACCAGGTAACCGGCGATCAGACCGACCACCGGCGAGATGAACATGGGGATGACGACCTTCTCCAGCACCCCGTCCCAGTAGACCGTCGTCCCGCCGGCCAGCGCCGCCCCGACCATGCCTCCGAACAGCGCGTGGGAGGAGGACGAGGGCAGCCCGAAGTACCAGGTGATGAGGTTCCAGACGATGGCGCCCACCAGCGCGGCGAAGAGGATGCCCATCCCCTTCGAACCCTCCGGTGTCTGGATCAGCCCCTCGCTGACGGTCTTGGCGACCCCCGAGCCCAGGAAGGCGCCGGCGAGGTTCATCACCGCGGCCATCGCCAGCGCGGCCCGCGGCGTCAGCGCGCGGGTCGAGACGGACGTGGCGATCGCGTTCGCCGAGTCGTGGAAACCGTTGGTGTACGTGAAGAACAGCGCGACCGCGATGGTCACGACCAGAGCGAAGGTGTCCATGAAGAGGTCAGGACTCCTTGACGGCGATGGTCTCCACCGTGTTCGCCACGTGCTCGAACGCGTCCGCCGCCTCCTCCAGCACATCCACGATCTGCTTGAGCTTGAGGACCTCGATGGCGTCGTACTTGCCGTTGAAGAGGTGCGCCAGCAGCTTGCGGTGGATCTGGTCGGCCTGGTTCTCCAGCCGGTTGACCTCGATCCAGTACTCGGTGAGGTTCTCCATGGTCCGCAGGTGCGGCATCGCCTCGGCCGTGAGCTCGGCCGCGCGCGCCAGCACCTCGATCTGCTGCTCGACGCCCTTGGGCAGTTCCTCGACGTTGTAGAGGACGACCAGGTCGACGGCCTCCTCCATGAAGTCCATGATGTCGTCGAGGGACGAGGCGAGGGAGTAGATGTCCTCGCGGTCGAACGGTGTGATGAAGGAGGAGTTCAGCTGGTGGAAGATCGCGTGCGTGGCATCGTCACCTGCGTGTTCCGCTGCCCTCATACGCTCCGCGATCTCGGCCCGGGCGGATGCGTCCGCCCCGAGCAGTTCCATCAGGAGCTTCGAGCCCGTGACGATGTTGTCCGCGGAGGCGGCGAACATGTCGTAGAAGCTCGTCTCCCTGGGGGTCAGACGAAAGCGCACGTGGGGTCCTCGGGGTGCTTCGGTTTCGGTCAGGCTGATGCTAGGCGCATCATCCGGCCACGGCTATCGGGCCGCCCACCAGTGTCGCCCATCGGGCACAGTGGTGAGCAGGGGGGCGGCCCGAGGGCCGTATACCCCGAAAAATTCGGTACCATATACCCACCAGGGGTATCCATCGGTTGGCCGCACACCAGGAGGAAGCGATGACGGACGTGACCGACACCACAGATGTCGCGCAGGTCACCACCGGCACCGCCGACACCGCGGGTGCGGAGATCGTGACGGAGCACGACCACGGGGTGCACGGGTACCACCAGCAGAAGGACGAACACCTCAAGCGCCTGCGCCGCATCGAGGGCCAGATCCGCGGTCTGCAGCGCATGGTCGACGAGGACGTCTACTGCATCGACATACTCACGCAGGTCTCCGCCTCCACCAAGGCCCTGCAGTCCTTCGCCCTGCAGCTGCTGGAGGAGCACCTGCGGCACTGCGTCGCCGACGCGGCCGTCAAGGGTGGTGACGAGATCGACGCGAAGGTCAAGGAGGCGACCCAGGCGATCGCCCGCATGCTGCGGACCTGAGCCCCGGGTCAGCCGCCGCAGGCGTCGCGCTCCTCGGCGACCTTCAGCACCTCGTCGATGCTCTCCAGGCTGAGCCGCTCCTGCGCGGCCGAGGCCGCGATGATCAGGTCCCCGCACAGCTCGATCTCGGCGAGGGCCACGTGGTCCTGAACTGCCGTACCGCCGAGCGGAGCCACGTGCGTCACCTCGTCCCTGCCGTCACCGGCTTCCTAGAGTAGGGAGCGGGCCACGCACCGCGCATGGCACGGACGGGCTAGTTCAGGCCGGTCACTCCTCGGCGATCCGGCCCGCGTAGATGTCGTCCTCGTCCGGCAGCCGCACCCGGACCGGGGCCCCGAAGTCGTAGAGCAGCGTGGTCGAGGCGACGGCGACCGGGCTCTTCTGCCGCCCGTTGACGAAGCTGAACCGGTGGCGGACCTTGCGGATGCGCCCCTCGTCGTCGAGGTAGGCGTCGAACGGCACCCGTGCCGTGGCGAATCCCTTCGCGGCCGCGCGCAGCGCCCCCGCGTTCCCCTTCGAGGCCCGACCGGCCGCGTCCCCCAGGTCGGCCGTCCCGCGGTAGTGCCGCACGCCGGCTCCCGCGACCTCGGTGCGGCCCACGTACGTCGCCGAGCGCGTCCCGCGCAGCACTTCCGCCGCCGTGAACGGGTCGGTGGCCCCGCCGGTGACCAGGTTGCCGTCGGACAGCGTCCCCGTCTCCAGCCGCACCCACTTGTCCGGGGGCACGCCCGCGCCCCGGTTCTTCATGAACAGGGCGCCTGGCGCGAGCAGTTCGGTGATGGGCCGGTGGCCGGCGGTGCCGGCGGGGTCCTGCGGCAGCAGCACCCGGAGCCGCCCGAGCCGCTCCCGGTAGTCGTAGACCCCGGCGCCCCGGATGGTCACCCGGGTCCCTCCGGCGGCCATCTCCATCGACGTCCGGGCCTGGGAACTCCCCGCCTCCACCAGCCGGTCGGCGGCCTCGCGCAGGGCGACGACGGCGTCCCCGCCCCGTGCGTCCCCGGCGACGGCGGCCCCGCCCGCGCACCCTCCGGCCCCGATCCCCACCGCGGTCGCGACCCCCGCCGCGGCGACCGCCGCACCCGTCCGCCCGCGCCACCTCTCGCGCTGCCGCCCAGTCATCGCCTGCCTACCCCCAGCCGGTACGTCCGTCACGGGCACCCCTCGTCGCCCCGCTTAACGACGGGCGGGTGACCCCGTCACGCGGGCGCGGGCCACCGGCGCACCCGCCGTTCACCCGCGCCGGTTACGGTGGTCGGCGTGGCGCAGATGGACGGGCTGGAACCTCCCCCCAACCTCCCGGAACACCGCACGACGACAACGGAGAAGGGCCGCTTCTGCGTGGCCCGGTGCAGCTGCGGCTGGTACGGCCCGGCCAGACGCGCGAGAAGCCAGGCCCGCACCGACGCGGAGAGACACGCGACGGGCTGAGGAAACCGGCGGACGGGGGACCCTCCCCACCGGGAACCCCCGGCGTCATGGAACCTCCGCCCCCACCACCCCGTCTCCCCCGACGCAACGACCGGGAGGCCCCATGGAACGCCGCACACTCCTCACCGCCGGCGCGGCAGCCGCCGCCGCGGCCCCCTTCACCACCACCGCCTGCACCACGCCGGGCGGCGGCCCCCACTCCGGGGCCCCGGCCACCACCACGCGGACCACCACGACGGCGAACTCCGCGGCCGCCGACTGGAAGGCGCTCGCCCGCGACCTCGACGGCCCCCTGGTCAGCCCCGGCGACCGTGCCTGGCAGACGGCCCGGCAGCTCTACAACACCCGTTTCGACACCCTCAAGCCGGCCGCGGTGGCGTACGTGGCCCACCCGGACGACATCCGCACGGTCCTGGCCTACGCCCGCGCCCACGCCCTGCGCGTGGCGATCCGCAACGGCGGCCACTCCTATGCCGGGTGGTCGTCCGGCGACGGCCGGCTGATCATCGACGTCTCGGAACTCGCCCGGGTCCGGGCCTCCGGCGACACCGCCGTGGTCGGCGCGGGCGCCAAGCTGATCGACGTCTACCGGGCTCTCGCCGCCAAGGGCGTCACCATCCCGGCCGGTTCCTGCCCCACCGTCGGCGTCTCCGGCCTCACCCTCGGCGGCGGGCACGGCGTGGTCTCCCGCGCCTACGGCCTGACCTGCGACAGCCTCACCCGGGCCACACTGATCACCGCCGACGGCAGGCAGCTCACCGCCGACGCCCGGGAGAACAAGGACCTCTTCTGGGCCCTGCGCGGCGCGGGCAACGGCACCTTCGGCGTCGTGACGGAACTGCAGTTCACGACCCACCCGGCTCCCCAGGGTGTCTCGGCGTACCTGTCCTGGCCCTGGTCGAAGGCCGCCGCGGTGGTGACGGCCTGGCAGGAGTGGGGCCCGGCGCAGCCCGACGAGATCTGGTCCTCCCTGCACCTGGCGAGCGCCGCCGGCTCCACCCCGACCGTCTCCGTCGCGGCGTTCTCCCTGGGCACCCAGGGCGAGCTCCGGAACGCCGTGGACCGCCTCGCCGACCGCGTGGGCGCCCCGGCGCGCAGTGTCTCCCTCAGGCGCCGCTCGTACGAGGAGTCGATGGAGGTGTACGCGGGCTGCTCCTCGTTCCCGACGGACGCCCAGTGCCATCTGCCGGGCTCGACCCCGGGCCGCTCCCCGCAGGGCGCCCTGGGCCGTGAGACCTACGCCGCCGCGTCGGACTTCTTCGACCGGTCCCTGTCCGCGGCCGGCATCCGCGCGCTGCTGTCCGGCATCGGCTCGGTGCGCGGCGGCACGGGGAGCATCGCCCTCACGGCCCTCGGCGGAGCGGTCAACCGCGTCCCGCCGACCGCGACGGCCTTCGTGCACCGCCGTTCACGGATGCTCGCCCAGTACATCGCCGCCTGGCGGGCCGGCACGAGCGGCACGGCGGCTCGCGACTGGCTGGCGGAGGCCCACCGGGCGATGCGCCCGCACGCCTCGGGGGCGGCCTACCAGAACTACACCGACCCCACGCTGTCCGACTGGCGCACGGCGTACTACGGGGAAGCGGCGACGCGTCTGGCCCGGCTGAAGAAGCAGTACGACCCGAACCGCTTCTTCAGCCACCCGCAGGCGCTGTGAGCCGCCCGGCGCCGGGCCCTACGCGGCGAGGTCCCGCTCGGAGGCCCGCTCGTCGCGCGACTCGGGGATCACCGCGTCGTCCTCGTCCTCGGCACGCCCTGCGGCCCGCACCAGCCACCCGGCCCGGGGCGAGCGCTCCACCGCCTTCACCACCGGCGTCAGCAGGGCCATGGCCACCGGCGACAGCAGCAGCGCCACGGCCGTGCCCAGCGCGAACCCGCCGACCACGTCCGTCGGGTAGTGCACGCCCATGTAGACCCGGATGAACCCGCCGAACAGGGCCAGCACGAGCGCGACGAGCCCGAACCTGCGGTGGGCGACGAACAGCCCGACCGCCAGCGCCATGACGATCGTCGCGTGGTCGCTGACGAACGAGTAGTCGGTCTTGCCCTGGACGAGCACCTCGAGGCCCTGGTGGTCCAGGAACGGCCGCGGCCGCTCGACGAAGCCCCGTATCGGCACGTTCACCAGCACGGCGAGACCGGCGGCCAGCGGCGCCCAGGCCAGGGCCGCGACGGTGGACGCCGCGTCCTCGCCGCCGCGCCTGCGCACGGACCACCAGCACCACACCACGAGCAGCACGATGGCGAGCAACAGCCCGTACTCGCCCACGTACTCCATGACCCGGTCGAACCACGGTGGGGCGGCCTTGGCCAGGCCGTTGATGTCGTACAGCAGATCGACGTCGGGGTTCGACCCGGAATCGGCGAGTCCAGCCATGGTGCTGCGGCCCCTTCGTCGTCTCTCCCGGCGCACCCGTGCGTGCGCCGCTCCTGCCACCCCCGTGGTGGTGGATCCGCTGCCGACGCATGTGCCCACGGCACGTGATTCCTGACGGTTGCTCGGCTACGTCATCCAGGAACGCATGGTCCCCGCTGATACGTTCCACAATCCACCGAACGATCACGCAGACGTTATCGAAGAGAGACACGTCATCGCAGCTCAGGGGGTGGGTTCACAGACGGTTCACACCGTCGTGGGCAGCGCTTTCGCGCCATCTTCGGTCACTCTGGTGGCTCCGAAGTAGTCGGGGGTGTCGATCGGGTCGAACCGGATGACGGCACCGGTCCGCGGCGCGTCGATCATGTACCCGCCCCCCACGTAGATGCCGACATGCCGGATGGCCCGTGAATTGGTGAGGTCGTCCGAGAAGAACACGAGGTCACCGGGCAGGAGCTCGTCCCGCGCGGGGTGCGGCCCGGCGTTGTACTGGTCGTTGGCGACACGCGGGAGCGTGATGCCCACGCTCGCGTAGGCGGCCTGGGTCAGACCGGAACAGTCGAAGCGTCCGCCCTGCTCAGCGGTGCCGGTACCGCCCCAGAGGTAGGGCGTGCCGAGCTTCTTCTGCGCGTACTCGATGGCGCCGGCGGCCTGCTTCGAGGGATCGACCCGGCCGACGGGCGCCGCGAAGCTCTCCGAGAGCGCGGTGATCCTCTTCACGTAGTTCCGGGTCTCGCTGTACGGCGGCACGCCCCCGTACTTGATCACCGCGTACGCGCCCGCGTTGTACGCGGCCAGCATGTTCTCGGTCGGGTTTCCGCCAACCTTCTTCACGTACGAGGCGAGTTCGCAGTCGTACGACGCGGCGGAGGGGATCGCGTCCTGCGGGTCCCACACGTCGCGGTCGCCGTCGCCGTCGCCGTCGATGCCGTGGGTGGCCCAGGTGCCGGGGATGAACTGCGCTATGCCCTGCGCGGCGGCGTGGCTCTGCGCCCTGGGGTTGAAGCCGCTCTCCTGGTAGAGCTGGGCGGCGAGCAGGGCCGGGCTGATGGCGGGGCACAGGTTGCCCCACTTCTGCACGAGGGCCGCGTACGCGGCGGGCACCGACCCCTTGGCCAGCGCCTTCGCCCCGCCGCTGACGCCGTTGACCAGGTTCCCGGCGACGAGGTAGACCCCGACGACGAGCAGCATGACGAAGGCCAGGGCGGAACTGATCGCAACGCTCGCCACGATCCACGCCTTACGCACCGTCAACCGCCCCTCGCCGCATAGGAGTCCGCCGCTCAGTGTAGAGGCGGGCGGCCCGCTCGGGAATGATCACGCGGAGGAGAGTCGGGGCGGAAGCGGAACGGACCGCCGCACCGGCGGCGCGGCGGGAGCACGGCGGGAGCACGGGAGGCGCCCCCGGCGCACGGAAGCACCCGCGGCTCACCCACCGCCGCCCCGCTTGGATGGGCGGGGCGGCGTGGCGGATGGCTTTGGTGACCAGTTCACTGACGACGAGTTCGGTGACGAAGGCCGTCTCGTCCAGTCCCCAGGCGTTGAGCCGGTCAGTGGCGGCCTGGCGGGTGGCGGCCACCTGCCCCGCGCCCCGGCGGGCACGACCCCCGGCGCCGGGGATCGTCAGACGCCCGCCTGCCCGTTCCCGCCCAGGGGGAAGGACGTCCCCGTCAGCTCCTCCGACACCCGCCACAGCCGACGGGCCGTCAGCGGGTCGGCGGCAGCCCGGGAACGGCCCACCAGGGTCGGGGCGCCGCGCATCTCGCCGAAGCCGTCGGGACCGGCGTAGCTGCCGCCGGGCAGGTCCTGGGTGGCGGCGTACAGGGTGGGCAGGGCGCCCGCCCTGTCGTCCTGCGCGAGCAGCCTGTTGCCCAGGCGCATGAAGGCGCGGGCCACCGGGCTGGCCGCGTGGCTCTGGAGGTTGGTGGCGGCGTAGCCGGGGTGGGCGGCCAGCGCGCGGACCGTGGAGCCGGCCTCGGTCAGCCTGCGCTGGAGCTCCAGGGTGAACAGCAGATTGGCCAGCTTGGACTGGGCGTAGGCGCGCTGCGGGGTGTAGGCGCCGGCCAGGTCCAGGTCGTCGAAGCGGATCCGGGCGCGGCCCCAGCGGTGGGCGCCCGAGGAGACGGTGACGACCCGGCCGGTGATGTGCGGCAGCAGCAGGTTCGTCAGGGCGAAGTGACCGAGGTGGTTCGTGCCGAACTGCATCTCGAAGCCGTCCTTGGTGCGCCGCCTCGGGATCATCATCACGCCGGCGTTGTTGACCAGCAGGTGCAGCGGCCCCTGCCAGGACTCGGCGAAGGCCCGCACGGAGGACAGGTCCGCCAGGTCCAGCCGGCGCACCTCGGTGCTGCCGCGCACGGTCGCGGCCGCGGCCCGCCCGCGCCCGGTGTCCCGTACGGCGAGCACGACGTGTGCCCCCGCCCGGGCCAGCGCGTCGGCCGTGGTGAGCCCGATGCCGCTGTTGGCGCCGGTGACCACCACGGTGTGCCCGCCGAGGCCGGGAAGGCGCTCGGCGCTCCACTTCTCGTCGCTCTGCGTGTTCGTCTGGTCGGCCATGACCCGAATGTAGACGTCGCCAACAATGCTGTCAACGACAACAAAGCTGTCATCATCAGCAAAGCTGACACTGCCAACATCGGGATACGATGACCGGCATGTCAGCCAGCCGCCCCTACCACCACGGAGACCTGCGCTCGGCCCTCCTCGCCGGCGCCGAGCGCACCCTGCGAGAGAAGGGGGCGGCCGCGCTCTCACTGCGCGAACTGGCTCGCGAGGCCGGCGTCAGCCACGCCGCCCCCGGCCGGCACTTCAAGGACAAGCAGGCCCTGCTCGACGCCCTGGCGCTCACCGGGTACGACCGGCTGGCCCAGGCCCTCACGGACGCCGACGCCCCCGCCCTCCCGCTGCAGCAGCGGCTCACCGGCCTCGCCCGGGCCTACCTCGCCTTCGCACTCGACAACCCCGAGCTGCTGGAACTGATGTACGCCCGCAAGCACGACCCCGGCGCCTCGGAGCAGATGGCGGCGGCCGTCGACCGGACGGTGGGCTCCCTCGAACGGGTGCTCGCCGACGCCCAGGAACGCGGCGAGATCGTCGCGGGCGATCCGCAACGCCTCACCCTGCTGACCGGCGCCACCCTCCAGGGCGTCGCCGGCTTCGCGGCGGCCGGCATGCTCGCCCCCGACGCGGCCCTCGACGGCATCGAGGGCCTCGTCCACCTGCTGCTGCACGGCCTCAAGCCCCGCTGAGCACGAGGGGCACCACCGGGTTGGGTAGCCTTCACCCGGAGAACACCGGCACGATCCGGTGCGCCCCCACACCCGATCGACCGTCAGCAACGGGATGCGAAGGTGACATTGGCCATAAGAGGGCTTAACGACGGAGCCGCACGACAGGTTTCGCTCAGGCCTCATTGCCCGGCGTGACCTGCCGTGATACACAGAGTGACCATACGATCCCCTCGCACGCCGTCCGGCGCCTCCCTCGGGTCCCGACACCGAACGATGGCAAGGTATTCGTACGAAACCCGCCAATGAATGACGCCAAGTCGACATACGACAGCGTCATTGTCGGCGAGAATGAGCCTGACCTCTGCACGACCGCAGAGGATGCGGAACTACCCAATTGGGGCGGTGACTTACATGCTCTTTGCGGCCGACAAGGGAGACATCAACACGATCATCGGCGGGATCGCTCCGGACTGGGGCCCCTTCGGCAGCCTGGGCAACGAGGCCAAGGTGATGATCGAGGTCGTGATGGCGGTGGCCATCCTCGTCTGCCTGGGCATCGCCATCTGGGGCGCCGCCAAGCAGCGCATCGGCGCCACGGCCCTGCGCGACACCTTCAGCGCGGAGCAGGGCAAGGGCCTCATCATCGCCGGCCTCACAGGAGTCTTCATCATCGGCTCCCTCGGCACGCTCTTCACCATCGTGTACGGCATGGCCGTGTAGGCCGGGCACCGTCCGTCCCGGCCGGGCACGCCCCCGGCTCCTCCTCCATCCCACCCGCCCGTCGTGCCCACCGGCTGAGGTTGCGTCTCCCTGATGTCGAGTCACCACACCGCGCCCGCGCGCGAACCAGCACGGCTACCGTCGTACCAGGAGTCGAAGTGTCTCCGCACGACGTGGAGGGGGCGTACGCGGCATGAGTCCCGGTGACGAGCACGAGTCGTCCGGCGGCTACGGCGGCACGGGCCAGACCCGCACCCGCCTCCCCGACCCGACCACCGACCCCTACGGCACCCCGCGCCGCGGCTCCCGCTCCTCGTCCCGCGGCCTGGTGACGGTGGTCGGCGTGGTGGTCCTCCTGATCGCGGCGATCGCCTTCGCCAATCGGGGTGGGGGCGACTCGCCCTCCAAGGACACCACGGGCGACAAACCGGAGACCTCCTCCACGGCACCCTCCGGCCAACGCCCCGTCAAGACCAAGTCCGACGCGGGCATCCCCTCGGGCTTCGCCCAGAACCAGGAGGGGGCGGAGAGCGCGGCGGCGAACTTCGCCGTGGTGCTCGTCTCGGCCGACATCCTCAAGCCCGCGCGCCGGCCCGAGATCGTCCGCCAGGTCTTCGACGCCTACGGAGCCGCCAAGTTGGAGAGCACCCTCGACCGGGTGTACGACAAGGCGTTCCTGGACAAGGTCGGCCTGGACGAGAACGGCGACGCGCCGAAGGGCAGCACATACGTCTCACGGACCATGCCGGTCGGCACCAAGACGCTCGACTACTCGGGCGGCACAGCCACCGTCGAGGTCTGGTGCACAGGTGTGTTCGGGATGACAGGAGAGACCTCGCAGAACCCCGTCACCAGCGACTGGTTCACCATGACCCTCCAGCTGCGCTGGAGCGACGGCGACTGGAAGGTCGACAGCTTCTCCCAGAAGGAAGGCCCCGCGCCGGTCAACGGCGACAACAGGGTGTCGACATCGGACGACATCTCCAAGGCCGTCGAGGAGTTCGGAGGGTTCACTTATGCCCGGTAGCGCGCGCCGCGCGGTGAAGGTCGCCGCAACCCTCACCGCCGTGCAGACCGCCCTCGTCCTGCTCGCCTCCCGAGCGGTCGCGGCCCCCACGCCGTCGCCCACGCCCACCCCGTCACCCTCGCCCAGCAGCGACAACTGCTCCCTGCTCTCAGGCCGGGCCAGGGAGATCTGCGAAGGAGACACCGGCAGCGGAAGCGGTACGGGCGGGGGCAACCCGTCCCTCGACCCCACCTCCACCCTCGACCCCCTCTCCTCCCTCGCCAAGGGCTGTGCCGACGCCGCCGCATGGACCGTCGACAAGCTCAGCGACGCCGTGCGGGAGACCGCCAACGTCGACTTCACCAACCCCGAGTTCCTTAAGCAGTACGCGGTCGTCTTCGCCGCCTCGACGATCCTCACGCTGCTGCTCTGGCTGCTGGCCGTCGCCAAGCGGGCGGTGCGCGGCGTCCCCCTCACCACCGCCCTGTCCGAAGCCATCGGCTTCCTCTGGCTGACGGTGCTGGCCTCCGCCTTCACCCCCCTGATCCTCTACACCGTCGTCTCCGCCACCGACGGCATCACCGAGGTCCTCGCCAAAGCCACCGGCGACCAGACCGACGCCTTCTTCGGCACCTTCTCCGAGGCCCTCAAGAAGGGCGAGGACATCGGCGGCGGCCCCATCATGCTGATCGTCGTCTCCCTCGTCAGCATCCTCGCCGCCGGCGTGCTCTGGCTGGAGCTCGTCATCCGGGCGGCGCTCCTCTACGTCGGCGCCCTCCTCGGCACCGTCGTCTACGCCGGCCTCGTCGACAAGAACCTCTGGGGCCACGTCCGCCGCTGGGCGGGCATCATGATCGCGGTGATCCTGATCAAGCCCGTCATCGTGATCGTCCTCGGGCTCGCCGGCGCGCTCTCCGCGGGCGACGGCCCCGACGCCTTCTCCGCCGTCGTCTCCGGCCTCGCCATCATCCTGCTCGCCATCTTCGCCAGCGCGATGATCTACCGCTTCGTCCCCGGCTTCGGCGACGAGATCGCCGGCTCCCGCAACAACCGCCTCATGCAGGGCGCGGAGAGCAAGGCCGCCGCGGTCATCAGCTCCCCCGCCAGCCTCGTCGCGCAGGGCATCAAGACCCACAGCTCCCGCGCCGACAACAACGGCGGAGGCAGCCAGTCCTCCGCCGCCCGCCCCAGCAACCCCGCCTCCGGCGGAGTCGCCGCACACAGCGGGCGCACCCCGAACGGCGGCGGCGGACCCGTCCCCTCCGCCGCACCCGCACCCCGTTCGAGCAGCCCCGTCAACACACCCCACGCCAGCAGCACCCGCAACAGCAGTACCAACCGCACGGGAGGTGAAGGGCGTTGACGACCGAGTCCCACGTGTCCCATCCGGTCACGCCCCGCCGTACGTATCTGATCGGCCGCGCCCGGCCGAACGCGATCATCGGCCGCAACCGCGAGACCGGCGAGATCGCCCTGATCGTCGTGGGCGCGTTCCTCGGCATGATGTGCGGCCTGCTCGTCCCGGTGCTCTCCGTGCGCATCGTGCTGCTCGCCGGCTTCCCGATGCTGGCCCTGGCCGCCGTGTACGTGCCGTACAAGCACCGCACCTTCTACAAGTGGTTCGAGATCAACCGCAGCTACAAGCGCACCCTCAAGCAGGGCACCACCTACCGCTCCACCGCCGTCGAGGCCGGCACCCGGCTGGACGGCAAGGAGGTCGAGGTCGGCCCGCCCCCGGGCATCGGCCGCATCACCTGGCTGTCCGCCCCCTTCGGCCCCGACGAGATCGCCGTGCTCCTGCACGCCGACCGCAAGACCGTCACCGCCGCCATCGAGATCGAGGGCCCCGGCGTCGGCCTGCGCGACAGCGAGGACCAGGAAGCCCTCGTCGACCGCTTCGGCACCCTGCTCAAGCACGTGGCCAACGGCGACGGGTTCGTCACCCGCCTGCAGATGCTCGCCCGCACCCTGCCCGCCGACCCCGACGCCCACGCCAAGGACGTCGCCGTCCGCGGCGACGACAAGGCACCGCCGTGGCTGCAGCAGTCCTACGAGCAGCTCCAGTCGATGGTGTCCACCAGCAGCGAGCAGCACCGCGCCTACCTCGTCGCCTGCATGCACTACACGCGCGACCTCGCCGCCGAGGCCAACGCCATGGCCCGCGCCGCCCGCGCCCACGGCGGCAAGGTCGACCGCGACGCCGGACTCGCCGTCGTCATGGCCCGCGAACTCACCGACATCTGCTCGCGCCTGCAGGAAGCCGACATCCGCGTCCGCCAGCCCCTCGGCCAGAGCCGGCTGTCCTCGCTGATCCACTCCATGTACGACCCGGACCACCCCATCGACCACATCCAGGCGATGACCAAACGCAACGCCTGGCCGGCCGAGCTGGACGCCATGGAACCCACCTACCTCCAGGCCAAGACCCGCGAGTCCTCCACCCGCGCCCCCTGGTGCCACGCCACGGCCTGGGTGAAGGAGTGGCCGATGACCCCCGTCGGCGTCAACTTCCTCGCCCCGCTCCTCGTCCACACCC
Organism: Streptomyces sp. NPDC058741; assembly: GCF_042746715.1. NCBI lineage: Bacteria > Bacillati > Actinomycetota > Actinomycetes > Kitasatosporales > Streptomycetaceae > Streptomyces > Streptomyces sp. NPDC058741. The sequence continues at coordinate 213,572 of NZ_JBHYQH010000006.1, forward strand.
CGGACGTCATCCGCACCGTCGCCGTCACCATGGACCTCGAACCCACCGAGGTCGCCATCGAGCGCATGCTCACCGAGAAGACCAACGACGAGGCCGAGGCGTCCCGCGCCGCCAAGATGAACCGCACCGTCGACCCGCGCGACGTCGCCGCCCACTCCCGGCTCGACCAGCGCGGCGAGGACCTCGCCAGCGGCGCCGCCGGCGTCAACCTCGTCGGCTACATCACCGTCTCCAGCCGCAACCCCGACGCCCTCGCCCGCGACAAGCGGACGATCAGGGCCTCGGCCGGAAAGTCGTACCTGAAACTCGAGTGGTGCGACCGCGAGCACCACCGCGCCTTCGTGAACACCCTTCCCTTCGCCACCGGCATTCGGAGGTAGGACCTGATGCGGGATCCGCTGTCCGTCCTCACCGACGCCTTCACCTCCTTCCTCTTCGGGAAGGTGGAGACGACCAGGCTCCCGGTGCGCACGTCCACGGGCCAGGCCCAGGCGGTCTACCTCCCGACCGCCGCCCCCGGCCTCGGCGACTCCGGCGTCATCATCGGCCGCGAGGTGTACTCCGGCAAGGGCTACATCTACGACCCCTTCCAGCTCTACGGCCAGCAGCTCCCCGCCCCCCACTGGCTGGTCCTCGGCGAGTCCGGCAACGGCAAGTCCGCGCTGGAGAAGACGTACGTGCTGCGCCAGCTCCGCTTCAAGGACCGCCAGGTCGTCGTCCTGGACGCCCAGGGCGAGGACGGCGTCGGCGAATGGAACCTCGTCGCCGAGGAGCTGGGCATCACTCCCATCCGCCTGGACCCGATGGCCGCCCTCGACCACGGCATCCGCCTCAACCCCCTCGACCCCGCGATCACCACCACAGGACAGCTGGCGCTGCTGCGGACGATCATCGAGGTCGCGATGGGCCACGGCCTGGACGAACGCTCCGGCTTCGCCCTCAAGGTCGCGCACGCCTACGTCAACGAGACCATCGTCGAACGCCAGCCGGTCCTCTCCGACATCGTCGAGCGACTGCGCCACCCCGAACCCGAGTCGGCCGAGGCGATGAACGTCGCCATAGACGACGTACGCGCCTGGGGCCTCGACGTCGCCCTGGTCCTGGACCGCCTCGTCGACGGCGACCTGCGCGGCATGTTCGACGGGCCCACCACGGTCGGCATCGACCTCGACGCCCCGCTGATCGTCTTCGACCTGTCCCACATCGACCGCAACTCCATCGCCATGCCCATCCTCATGGCGATCGTCGGCGTCTGGCTGGAGCACACCTGGATCCGCCCCGACCGGAAGAAGCGCATCTTCCTGGTCGAGGAGGCCTGGCACATCATCAACAGCCCCTTCGTGGCACAGCTGTTCCAGCGCCTGCTGAAGTTCGGCCGGCGGCTCGGCCTGTCGTTCGTGGCGGTGGTCCACCACCTCTCGGACGTCGTGGACGGCGCCGCCGCGAAGGAAGCCGCGGCCATCCTCAAGATGGCCTCGACCAGGACCATCTACGCCCAGAAGGCGGACGAGGCCAGGGCCACCGGCCGCGTCCTCGGCCTGCCCCGCTGGGCGGTCGAGATCATCCCGAGCCTCACCCCGGGCATCGCCGTCTGGGACGTCAACGGCAACGTCCAGGTCGTCAAACACCTCGTCACCGAGACCGAACGCCCCCTGGTCTTCACCGACCGCGCGATGACCGAGTCCTCCGCCGACCTCGCGGACGACGCCCTGCACGCCGCCGAGATCGAGGCGGAGGAACGGGCCGCCGCCTTCGTGGAACACCACCTGGGCGACGCCGAATCGACGGTGGCGTAGGGGAGGGACACGTGAGACCCGACCACCACCGCACCCGGCGGGACCACCAAGGAGGCATCCCCGACGGCCTGCTGGTCGGCCTGCTCGCGTTCCTCCTCGGCATGACCCTGCTGGTGTGGACGGCCACCGGCCTCGCCGCCTGGTTCGCCCACGGCTCCTGGCCGTCCGGCGTCACCTTCGCCCGCACGCCCCTCGCCATGCGCGACCTCATCGCCCGGCCCCACGACATCCCCGGTGCCTGGCCCGCCACACCCGCCGGCGAACTCTCCGGCTACGGCCTGTTCTGGGGCCTGTTCATCGGCCAGCTGATGATCCTCTTCGTCCTGACGGTGTTCGTGATCGGCACGGTCGCCCGCTGGAGGGCGGGACGGGCACGACGCCGGGCCCAAGGGCCCGCGCACGGACACCACGAGGTACCGGAACCGGCCGCAGCCCCCGAACCGGCACGGCACCAGGCACCGGCGCCCGCGGCGAGTCCTCAGCACGAGGTCCCCACCGCCCGCCGCGCGACCCCCGAGCCCGCCGCCACTCCTCCCGTGGAGCCGACGACACCGCCCCCGGCCCTCGTTCCCCCCACCCCGGCCCCCCTGTTCGGGCAGGGCGGCACGGGCGGATGGGAGAAGATCCTCGTGGCACCGAAAGAAGCCCGCCGGACCACCGCCGCCCAGGCGGTGCGCGACGCGGAAGGCCCCGCCCTCGTCGTCACCTCCGACCCCACCCTGTGGCAGGAGACGAAGGACGCCCGGTCGAAGCTGGGCCCCACCCACCTCTACGACCCCACGCACCTCTGCAGCACCCCCGCCCGCCTTCACTGGTCCCCCCTCGCCGGCTGCGAGGACCAGGCGACGGCGACCGCACGCGCCACGGCCCTGCTCAACCCCGTACGCCCCACCGCCACACTCGACCGGGCCGTCAGCGACACCGCCGCCACCCTCCTGCGCAGCTACCTGCACGCCGCCGCCGTCGACGGCCGCACCGTCCGCCACGTCCACCGCTGGGCCCAGGGCACCCAGATCCAGGACGCCGTACGCATCCTCCGCACCAGTCCCAAGGCGGCCCCCGGTTCCGCCGGCGAACTGGAAGGCGCCCTCACCGCCCACCCCGAACGCCGCGACATCGCCCATCAGTTGACGAGCCGTGCGCTGGCCTCGCTCTCCACGGTCAACATCCGCGAAGCCTGCACTCCCAACCGAACTGATGCCCTCGCATTGGATTCCTTCGTCCACGAAGGGGGCACGCTCTATGTGGTGGGGGAATCCATCGAGGACCCCAGGACGCACCCGGGCGCGATGCCCCTCCTGACGGCCCTCGTCTCCAGCGTGGTCGAGCGCGGCCGGCGCATGGCCGAACGGTCATCCTCCGGTCGCCTCGACCCACCACTGACGCTCGTCCTGGACGACGTCGCGGCCGTGGCCCCGCTCCCCCAGCTCCCGGAGCTGCTGGCCACCGGAGCGGACCGCGGCCTGCCGACCCTGGCCCTGCTCAGGTCCCGCGAACAGGGCCGCGCCCGCTGGCCGCACGACGAGCTACCGGTCTGACACCGAACCACCGGTCCGGCCGCCGGCCGCGCCCCTCACTCCCGCTCGAGCACGAACTCCAACTCCAGCTGCCCGGCGTCCCCCAGCGGCACGGTCACCCCGCTCGGCACGAACCCCACCCGCCGGTAGAACCGCTGCGCCCGACCGTTCTCCTCGTGCACGAACAGCCGCACCCGCTCGAGCCCGCGCCCCCACGCCCACTCCAGCCCGGCATCGAACAGCACTTCCGTCAGCCCGCTCCCCCGCTCCTCGGGCCGCACGAACACACCGACCAGATGCCCCTGCTTGCGCTCCACGGCGCACCCGGCCCAATCGGTCGTCCCCGGCTCCTCCACGAGCACGGTCAGCGACCCCACCCACCGCCCGTCCGGCCCCTCGGCGATGATCTGCTGGGCCGCGTCCGCCCCCTCGGCGGCCCGCTGCGTCCGCTCCCGCCAGTAGGATTCGGGCTTGGCCACCGCCTGCTCGTACGTCTCCAGGAACGCCAGGTGCGCCACCGGGTCCCGCAGCGCCACGAGCCGCAGCTCCTTCACAGCAGCCCACTCATCGGCGCGGACGGACCGGATCACATAGCTCATGCGGGCCACCGTAGTACCCCGGTACGACGCCCCTCACCTCGATTACCGCCGCCGGTCCGACGTCCGCGGGCCCCGCGCGGACGAGCATCGAAGCATGCTGACCGCACACGAACTGACCAACCGCTACGGCGACCGGACCGTCGTCACCGACCTCTCCTTCACCGTCCGCCCCGGCTCCGTCACCGGCTTCCTCGGCCCAACGGCGCCGGCAAATCCACCACCATGCGCATGCTCCTCGGCCTCGACACCCCCACCCGCGGCCACGCCACCGTGAACGGACGCCCCTACGCCGCCCACCCCGCGCCCCTCCCCGAGGTCGGCGCCCTGCCAGGCCCGCTCCGTCCACCCCGGCCGCACCGCCCACCAGCACCTGTGCGTCCTCGCCCTCACCCACGGCATCCCCCCGCTCCCGCGTCGAGCACGTCCTCGCCCTCACCGGCGGCCTCACCGACGTCGCCCACCGCCGTGTCAAGGGCTTCTCCCTCGGCATGGGCCAGCGCCTCGGCGTCGCCGCCGCCCTCCTCGGCGACCCGGCGACCCTCGTCCTCGACGAACCGGTCAACGGCCTCGATCCCGAGGGCGTCCTGTGGATCCGCACCCTCCTGAAGTCCCTCGCCGCCGAGGGCCGTACGGTCCTCGGCGCCTCCCACCCGATGAGCGAGACGGCCCTCACCGCCGACCACCTCGTCGTCATCGGCCGCGGCCGCCTCCTCGCCGACACCACCGTCACCGACTTCGTCCGCGACTCGGGCGCCGGCACCACCAAGGTCGTCACCCCGCGCGCCCCCGACCTCGTGCGCCTGCTCACCGCAGCCGGCGTCGACATCACCACCGACACCCCCGGCACCCCGACGGTCCGCGGCACGGCCGCCCAGCACATCGGCCGCACGGCCGCGGCCCACGGCATCCCCCTCTACGAACTCACCCCCGGCACCGCCTCCCTGGAAGAGGCCTTCATGGACCTCACCCGCGACGCCCTCGAGTACCCGGCGACCCTGGAAGGGGCAACGGCATGACCACCACCACGACCCTGCCACCCCACCGCGTCACCCCGGCGCGCGTCCTGCGCGCCGAGTGGCACAAGCTCTGGACCCTGCGCTCCACCTGGATCACCCTCGTCGCCACGACCCCGCTGACCGCGGCGATGGGCGCGGGCCTCGGCGCGGCCTACGACGGCACCGGCGAAGGCGGCATGGACGGCGTCGTCTTCGCACTCCTGGGCACCCAGTTCGCCACCGTCAACCTCGGCATCCTCGGCGTCCTGGCCACCGCCGGCGAGTACTCCACCGGCCAGATCCGCGCCAAGGACGCGCAGCCCGAGGAACTCCTGGCCGGCGTCCGCGCGGTGGCCACCGGCGACGCGGTCGTGGCGCCCAGCCTGACCCGCCGCCTCCTCGACGCCTACGTCCACCACCTGCCGACGGATCCCGGCACAGGCGACGCGGCGGAGGAGGACCCCCGCCTGACCACACTGACCGACCGGGAACGCGAGATCCTCACGGTCATCGGCAAGGGCCGGACGAACACGGAGATCGCGAGCCGCCTCCACCTGGCGGAGTCGACGGTGAAGACCCACGTGGGACGCATTCTCGCGAAGACCGGCTCCCACGACCGCATCCAGGCGGTCATCCTGGCGTACGACGCCAAGCTGGTGGAACCGTCGTAAGAAACAGAGAACCCCCGCATCACCAGATGCGGGGGTTCTCCCAATAATTGTTCGGCGGCGTCCTACTCTCCCACAGGGTCCCCCCTGCAGTACCATCGGCGCTGTAAGGCTTAGCTTCCGGGTTCGGAATGTAACCGGGCGTTTCCCCTACGCTATAACCACCGAAACACTATGAAACCGCCAGCCGCACCACACGTGGCACGTGGGGCTGTTCGTGGTTTCAGAACCAACACAGTGGACGCGAGCAACTGAGGACAAGCCCTCGGCCTATTAGTACCGGTCAACTCCACACGTTACCGTGCTTCCATATCCGGCCTATCAAC
>NZ_JBHYQH010000007.1:0-94215 GCF_042746715.1 Streptomyces sp. NPDC058741
GGAACGGTCGCTTCCTTTGTACTCACCCTCTCGGGCTTTCCTCCGGGCGCTTCCCTTCGGTCTTGCGTCTCCGACTCTATCAGATCTTTCCGATCCGATTTCCTCGGCGCTTTCCAGGTCTTCGCTTCCGCGTTTCCCTTTCCGGCGGTTCCGACTTTATCAGAGGTTTCGGGCCGAACTGACCGGCCGCTCATTTCCGATTTATCGGGAGTGGCTTCAATGAAATCAGCGTTTCAAGAAGCAGGTAGATGTTCACTGCCGCCTTTTGGGGCTAGGGCCCATCTCCAGGCAACTGTTCGAATCTACCTCCCCACACTCGCCGTGTCAACGGATCCCGTGGGGCGAAGAGGAGACTAGCAGCTGAACGGAGGTGGTCGCACATCCGGTGGTCGTGGGAGCGATCACGCCGCTGTGGGGACCTTCGCGCTGCGCTCCGCCGCCTCGACGTCGCCGGTCTCTCCCGCACGGGCCGCCCGGCCGCCGAGGACGTAGACGTAGGCGAGGAAGGCCAGTTCCGCGAGTACCCCGATGGTGATGCGGGCCCAGGTGGGGAGGCCGGAGGGGGTGACGAAGCCCTCGACGGCGCCGGAGACGAACAGCACCAGGGCCAGGCCGATGGCCATGCCGATGGCGGCTCGTCCCTCCTCCGCGAGCGCCGTGCGGCGGGTGCGCGGACCCGGGTCGATGAGCGTCCAGCCCAGGCGCAGCCCGGTGCCGGCGGCCACGAACACCGCGGTCAGTTCGAGAAGGCCGTGCGGGAGGACCAGGCCCAGGAAGGTGTCGAGACGGCCCGCCGAGGACATCAGGCCGATGCCGATCCCCAGGTTGAGCATGTTCTGGAAAAGGATCCAGATGACCGGGAGCCCCAGGAAGACGCCCAGGATCAGGCACAGGGTGGCGGCCCAGGCGTTGTTCGTCCAGACCTGGGCCGCGAAGCTCGCGGCCGGGTGGCTGGAGTAGTACGTCTCGTACTGGCCGCCGGGGCGGGTCAGCTCGCGCAGTTCGCTCGGTGCCGCGATTGAGGCCTGCACTTCGGGATGGGTGCCGATCCACCAGCCGAGGAGGGCGGCGACGGCCGTCGACAGGAGCGCGGTCGGTACCCACCAGTGGCGGGATGTGTAGACGGCCGCCGGGAACCCATGGGCGAGGAAGCGGGTGACGTCGCGCCATGAGGCCCGCCGGGTTCCGGTGATCGCGCTGCGCGCGCGTGCCACGAGCTGGCTGAGCCGGCCCGTCAGCTGGGGGTCGGGGGCGCTCGACTGAATCAGGGACAGGTGTGTGGCGGCACGCTGGTAGAGCGTGACGAGTTCGTCGGCCTCGGCGCCGTTGAGCCGGCGCCGGCGGCGGAGCAGGGCTTCGAGGCGGTCCCACTCCGCTCGGTGGGCGGAGACGAAGACGTCGAGGTCCATGGGTGTGCCTGCTCCTCGGCTGTTCGTCGGCGGCGGCTCGTAGGCTCTCGTACGGGATCAGCTTGTCGTACTGCGATGCGATGCGCCCTCAGCTTGGCAGACTGGCCTTGTCGTGGGCAGGGCAGGGGAAGGACGGCGGGCGTGAGTGAGCTGGTGACGGGCGAGGCCGTGGCATTGGAGCTGCGCCCGGCGAGGCTGCCCAGCAGGGCGCTGGCCGTGCTGCTGGATCTGGTGGCGGCGATGGCCGTCTATGTCGCGGTGACCATCGCGCTGGTGGTGTCGACGGCGTCGCTGGACGAGGCGGCGCAGACGGCGCTGTCGATCGCGACGTTCGTCCTCGTGCTGGTGGGTGGGCCGATCGCGGTGGAGACGCTCAGCCATGGGCGGTCGCTCGGGAAGCTGGCGTGCGGACTGCGGGTGGTGCGGGACGACGGTGGGCCGATTCGCTTCCGGCATGCGCTGGTGAGGGGTCTGATCGGGGTGGTCGAGCTCCTCATGACGTTCGGGGTCGTCGCGTGCACCGCCTCGTTCGTGTCGGCGCGTGGGCGTCGGCTCGGGGATGTGTTCGCGGGGACCCTCGTCGTACGGGAGCGGATTCCGGTCACGCGGACCGGGTTCGTCCCGCCTCCGCCGCCCTGGCTCGCGGGGCGTTTCTCGAAGCTCGACCTGTCCGCGGTGCCCGACGGGCTGTGGCTCGCCGTGCGTCAGTACCTGACGCGTATGCAGCAGCTGGACCCCCAGGTGGGCTGGTCCATGGCGGCGCGGCTGGCGTCGGATCTCGCCGAGCGCACGGGGGCTCCGGTGCCGCAGGGGGTTCCGCCGGCGGCCTATCTGGCGGCGGTCCTGCAGGAGCGGCAGGCGCGTGAGGCCCGGCGGGCTTCCCGGAGCGGTTCGGCGGTGGCCTCGGATGCGGCTTCGCCGTCGGGTTCGGGCATGACAGGCGCTTCGGCTTACGCTCTGCCCTCGTTCCCGGCTTCCTCCTCGTTCCCGGCTTCCTCCTCGTTCCCGGCTTCCTCCTCGGATCCGGCTTCGAGTTCGGCTTCGGCTTCGGCTGCCGAGGCGCCGTCGGTGGTTCCTCCGGCAGCTGCTCCGGTGGTTCCTCCGGCGGGGCGGCCCGAGGCCCCGGCGCGGCCTTCGGGTGAGGGACCGTCGCCCGCGGCGTCGCCTCACGCGCCGGCCGGCGAGCGTCCCGGGACCGGGTTCGTACCGCCCGCGTGAAGGTGGGTGGGCCGTCGGGCTCAGGTGAACACCGACGGTGGTGATTCGAGGTCCTCCAGCTCGATGCCGGGGGCCGCGAGGACCACGTCCCCGGCGAGGTGCACGGTGTGCCGCTCGCCCGTGTCCAGGGCTGTGACCTGGTATTCGTCCACGCTCAGGGGGCCGTTGTCAGTGGCGTGTGCTTCGCTTCTCAGCAAGGTCCACGACTGGTCCACGGTGCGGGGGGCGAGGACCGGGTCCGTGAAGGCGACGAGGCGTACGCGGGTGGCCGCGGAGGGGGTGAGGCGCAGGAGACGGGCGGTGGCGACGAGGAACGCCGGGGAGGTGCCGGTGAAGGCGTGGGCGCGCACATTGCCTTCGGCGGCGTCGGTTCCGGTGGGGTCGGTACGGACCCAGGTGACGCCGTCGAGGGCGGCGCCGCGGACCTGCCAGGCGGCGGCGTGCAGTTCGAGGCGGAGGGGTCGGCCGAGTTCGTCGAGGGTGAGGTCGACGGAGCCGTGGTGATCGCCCGAGGGGGTGGTCAGCTGGGAGACGTAGCGCCAGCCGGAGGAGCCGACGGCGCACTGGAAGTGTTCTTCCGCGAGGGAGGTGTGATCGTGCGGATCGTGGAGCGAATAGCGGCCGCGGGGCATGGGGGTCCTGGGTCCTGACGGGCTGGGCCGGTCGCCGGCCGGTCGGAACGGGGCAGGCCCCCGGCACGGGGGTGCGGGGGCCTGCCTCGGAGATCTGACCGGCGGCTGGACTACCGGCGGTGGTGCTGCTGGGCTCAGTCGCTCAGTAGCGGTAGTGGTCCGGCTTGAACGGGCCCTCGACCTGCACACCGATGTACTCGGCCTGCTCGGGACGGAGCGTGGTCAGTTTCACGCCGAGCGCGTCGAGGTGGAGCCGGGCGACCTTCTCGTCGAGGTGCTTGGGCAGCACGTAGACGCCGGTCGGGTACGCGTCGGGCTTGGTGAACAGCTCGATCTGGGCCAGGGTCTGGTCCGCGAAGGAGTTGGACATCACGAACGACGGGTGGCCGGTGGCGTTGCCCAGGTTCAGCAGGCGGCCCTCGGACAGCACGATGATCACCTTGCCGTCGGGGAACGTCCAGGTGTGGACCTGGGGCTTGACCTCGTCCTTGACGATGCCCGGGACCCTGGCGAGGCCGGCCATGTCGATCTCGTTGTCGAAGTGGCCGATGTTCCCGACGATGGCCTGGTGCTTCATCCTGGCCATGTCCGAGGCCATGATGATGTCCTTGTTGCCGGTCGTGGTGATGAAGATGTCGGCCTCGTCGACGACCTCGTCCAGGGTCGTGACCTGGTAGCCGTCCATCGCGGCCTGGAGGGCGCAGATGGGGTCGATCTCGGTGACGATCACGCGGGCGCCCTGTCCGCGCAGGGACTCCGCGCAGCCCTTGCCCACGTCGCCGTACCCGCACACGACCGCGGTCTTGCCGCCGATCAGGACGTCGGTGGCGCGGTTGATCCCGTCGATCAGCGAGTGGCGGCAGCCGTACTTGTTGTCGAACTTCGACTTGGTCACGGCGTCGTTCACGTTGATCGCCGGGAACAGCAGGATGCCGTCTCGCTGCATCTCGTACAGGCGGTGGACACCGGTCGTGGTCTCCTCGGTGACACCACGGATCTCCGACGACAGCCGGGTCCACTTCTGGGGGTTCTCACCCAGGGTGCGGGTCAGCAGCTCGAGGATGACGCGGTGCTCGTCGGACTCGGCGGTGTCGGGCGAGGGGACCTTGCCGTCCTTCTCGTACTCGACGCCCTTGTGGACGAGGAGGGTGGCGTCACCGCCGTCGTCCAGGATCATGTTGGGGCCGCCGGTGGGGCTGTCCGGCCAGGTCAGCGCCTGCTCGGTGCACCACCAGTACTCCTCCAGGGTCTCGCCCTTCCAGGCGAAGACCGGGACGCCCTTGGGGTTGTCCACGGTGCCGTCGGGGCCCACGGCGATGGCCGCGGCGGCGTGGTCCTGGGTGGAGAAGATGTTGCAGGAGGCCCAGCGGACCTGCGCGCCGAGGGCGACCAGGGTCTCGATGAGCACGGCGGTCTGCACGGTCATGTGCAGGGAGCCGGTGACACGGGCGCCGGCCAGGGGCTGCGCCTCGGCGTACTCCTTGCGGATCGCCATGAGGCCGGGCATCTCGTGCTCGGCGAGGGTGATCTCCTTGCGGCCGAAGTCGGCCAGGGAGAGGTCGGCGACCTTGAAGTCCTGTCGGTTCGCGACAGTCGTCATTGCGAGCTGCTCCTCGGGGTTCGGGTCGAGGTGGGTACGGCTGGTCTGCGCGGCGGCGGACACCTGGGTGCCCTGAGGAGGACACAGGCATGCCCGCGTACGCGCAGCGCAGTCCGTCGGAGGCCCTCTCTCCCTCGGCCGGTCCGCGGTGGGACCGCCCGACCGCCATCAGCAGCGACGTCTGGCTCCGTCCCAAGCTACACCGGGAGACCGGGGCGCCCCCAGTCCGCCTGCGAACAGATCGGGCCATCGGGGACGGGCGGCCGGGGCGGGTGCGGGTCCCACGGGGGGCGCCGGCGGGAGGGGAACGCAGGTCAGGAGGGCAGGGAAAGGGCGATGGAGGGCGGGAGCGGAAGCGGGAAGTCGGCGAAAAGTTCGTCGAGGGGGTGAGCGCCGCTGGGCACGGTGGGCCCCCTCCGGACCCGGTACCGGCTGCGGCCAGGCCCTGCCGCCGCGGACGGGCCGCAAGGGAGGGAACGTGATGGCGGGCAAGGGGCGGGGGCTGGGGAGCGCGGCCGTCGTGGTGGGGCTGGTGGGGTTGCTGTCGGGGATCGGCGGACTCGTCTCCGCGCGGACGGCCCTCGGCGGCTCGGTCGTGTCGGGCGAGAGCACGACGCCGACGTAGGGCCCGGGTGACCGGGTCGTCTACGAGCGGGTCGACGGGAGGGACGTGCGACGCGGGGACATCGTGCTGTTCTCGGCGCCCGACCGGTACGGCTTCGGCGAACTGGTGATGGAGCGGGTCGACGGCGTGGGCGGTGACCATGTGACGTGCTGCACGGGGACGGACGCGGACACCCGCGTCCCCGTGAACGGGCAGCCGCTGAAGGAGCCGTACGGGAAGGACCCGGAGGCGAGCCGTGGGCCGGCCGCGCAGCCGTATGACGTGCGGGTTCCCGAAGGACGGCTGTTCCTGCTGAAGGATCATCGCGCGGCCGCCCGTGACGCGCGGGCGTTCCTCGACGGTCAGGACGGGACGCTCCCGCGGTCAGTGATCCGGGGGCGGGTCATCGAGGACTCCACCGTGCCGGTGCTGCTCGGGACCGCGATGGAGCTCGGTGCGCTGCTCGTGCCGACGGGAGTCGGTCCGGGGATCGCCGCGCTGGCGGTGCGGAGGCGGGCTAAGGCCGCGATGGCGCCGCCTCCGCCCGCCGTGGCCCGCGCAGGTCTATCCTCGCCCCCGGCCCCGGCCGTGCAGGTCCGAGCACCCTCCCCCGTCCTGACCGTGCAGGTCTGGGTTTGTGGCCGCGGAGAGGTCCGGGCTTGTGGCCGCGGGCAGGTCGTGCGAAAGGCCGTGGGGCCCGCCGAGTCGGTTCGGCGGGCCCCACGGCCGTGCTGGGCGGTGTCGCCGCCCGCGGTCAGTGCGCGGCGTCGGTCGGCGAGGGACCGCCGGGCGAGGCCTCGGGGTCGGGGCCCTTGGCGGCCTCGGCCTCGCTGTAGATGTCCGGTTCGAGGTAGATGACGCGGGCGATCGGCACGGCTTCGCGGATGCGGGACTCGGCGGCGTCGATGGCGACGGCGATCTCGGAGGCGGTGTCGTCGTGCCGGACGGCGATCTTGGCGGCGACGAGGAGCTCCTCGGGGCCGAGGTGGAGCGTGCGCATGTGGATGATGCCGGTGACCGTGTCGCCGTCGACGACGGCCGCCTCGATCTTCCGGGTCTCCTCGAGGCCGGCGGACTCGCCGAGCAGCAGCGACTTGGTCTCGGCGGCGAGGACCAGGGCGATCAGGATGAGCAGGATGCCGATGCAGAGGGTGCCGATGCCGTCCCAGACGCTGTCGCCGGTCAGCAGGGCGAGGCCGACGCCGCCGAGGGCGAGGATCAGGCCGACGAGGGCGCCGAGGTCCTCCAGGAGGACGACGGGGAGCTCGGGGGCCTTGGCGCGGCGGACGAACTCCTTCCAGGAGCGGCCCGCGCGCTGGGGGTTGGACTCCTTGATGGCGGTGCGGAAGGAGAACGCCTCGGCGATGATCGCGAAGACCAGGACGCCGACCGGCCAGTACCAGTGCTCCAGCTCGTGCGGGTGCTTGATCTTCTCGTAGCCCTCGTAGACGGCGAACATGCCGCCGACCGAGAACAGGACGATGGAGACGAGGAAGGCGTAGATGTAGCGCTCGCGGCCGTAGCCGAAGGGGTGCTCGGGGGTGGCCTCGCGCTTGGCCTTCTTGCCGCCGAGCAGGAGCAGCGCCTGGTTGCCGGAGTCGGCGACCGAGTGCACGGACTCGGCGAGCATCGACGACGAGCCGCTGAAGAGGAACGCCACGAACTTCGCTACCGCGATCGCGAGGTTGGCGCCCAATGCCGCCACGATCGCCTTGGTGCCGCCTGACGCGCTCATGTGTTCGCGTTGTCCCTTCGTAGGCCGTTCGAGGGGCGGGGCGGCGCGACGACGCGCCGCCCTTGACTTTGCCCGTGCTTGACGGTGGGCCATTGTTGCAGCCCGTCGGGGCCGCGGTGTCTCAGGTCACCGGCACGGGGCCGTCGAAACGGTCAGGCGACGACGGTGGCCCGGAAAAGCGTGCCCGTTCCGGACACTTCGGCCTTCTCCCCGGCCGGGACGAAGACGGATCCGCCCGGGGTCAGCTCGTGCTCGCCCGCACGGACGGTGCCGGCCGCGCAGAGCAGGATCTGCGGGGTGGGGCGGGTGAGGTCGTGGTCGGCGCCCCCCTCGGAGAGGACGTAGCGGGAGAGGCGGAACTCGTCGATCGGCGTCGCGTAGACCTCCTCGCCGTCCGGGGAGGCCTCGGGGCGCAGGACTCCGGGGGCGGCGGCGTGGAAGCGGACGATGCGCAGGAGCTCGGGGACGTCGACGTGCTTGGGGGTGAGGCCGCAGCGCAGGACGTTGTCGGAGTTGGCCATGATCTCGACGCCGAGCCCGCTGAGGTAGGCGTGCGGGACGCCGGCTCCGAGGTAGAGGGCCTCGCCGGGCTGCAGTCTGACGTGGTTGAGCAGCAGTGCGGCGATGACGCCGGGGTCGCCCGGGTAATGGTGGGCGATGTCGGCGTAGGGGGCGTAGGCGCCGCCGAGGCGGGTGCAGGCGGTGGCCGTCCGCTCCACCGTGCGGGACATCTCCTCCGGGTCGGCCGTGAGGATCGCCGTGAGGACCTCGCGCAGGGCGGCGTCCTCGGGGCGGGCGTGCAGCAGGTCGACGTAGGGCTTGAGGGAGTCGACGCCGAGGCCGTCGAGGAGGGCGGCGCTCTCCAGCGGGTCGCGGAAGCCGCACAGGCCGTCGAACTCGGTGAGGGCGCAGATCAGTTCGGGCTTGTGGTTGGCGTCCTTGTAGTTGCGGTGGGCGGCGTCGGCGGGGATGCCGCGGCGCTCCTCGTCCGCGTAGCCCTGCGCGGCCTGCGCGAGGTCGGGGTGGACCTGGAGGGAGAGCGGTGCTCCGGCGGCGAGGAGCTTGAGGAGGAAGGGCAGGCGGGGGCCGAACCGGGCGAGGGCGGCCGGGCCGAGTTCCTTCTCGGGGTCGGCGTCGATGACCTCGGCGAGCGTGCCCCGGCCGGTCCGCGAGGGCGCGCCGGGGTGGGCGCCCATCCACATCTCCGCCTGCGGCTCGCCGGTCGGTTCGACACCGAGCAGCCGCGGGATCGCGGTCGGGGAACCCCAGGCGTAGGGGCGGATCGTGTTGGCGAGGCGGTCCATGGGGTCTTCCGTAAGTTGTTGGGCGGGGACGGCGGTGGCGCACCCGGGCCGGCCCGCGCGGGTCGTCCGGCGGGCGGGCGCGTCAGGGTGTCCCGGGCAAGATCAGGCCCTCGAAGCGAGCGCCAGGTAAACCGCGGCGAAATCCGTGATGGCGATCAGTTCCGCGAGCGTCTCCAGCTCGTCGCCCGCCTCCGGTTCCAGTTCGCTGATCGGGGTGTCGTGGCTGAGGGCGATGTCGCGGGCGCCGGGGGCGGCGGTGAGGCCGCCGATGGGGCGGTCGCGCAGGAGCACCACGCGCGCGTGCAGGGCGGGCGGTTCCTCGACCCGGTCGCGGAAGAAGTCGTCGGGGTCGGCGCTGGCGGCCAGCGGGCCGGCGAGCAGGGCGCTGTGCGCGGCGAGGGCCTCGGGCAGCTCGGCGACGACCGCGGGGGTGCCGGACAGCTCGGCGAGGGCGGCCGCGAAGCGGCGGCCGGCCGGGCCGGCGGAGGTGCCCTCGGTCCAGACGATGGGGAGCGCGTCGGCCAGTTCGGCGGCGAGGGTCTTGGCGGGGTTGCTGTACGTGGCGATGGCGGGGCCGCAGCGCTCGGCGATGCGGTCGAGGCGGTCGGCGACCTTGCCGAGGGCGTCCGGCGGTGCGGCGAGCACGCCGGTGCGGTCCAGCAGGGCGAGCAGCGGGGTGAGCAGGGCCCACAGGACGCCGGGGGCGGACGCGGCCAGGGGCTCGTCCTGGTCGTACGGGGCGGTCGCCATGGGGACGAAGAGGCCGTGCGAGCCGCCCACGGCGTCGGCGAGCGGGGACCGGCCGGGCGCCACCGCGACGACGGCGCAGCCCCGGCGGTAGGCCTGCTCGGCGAGGACGGACAGTCCCGGTTCGGTGCCGTCCGGGGTGGTGATGAGGAGGAGGTCGACCGATCCGACCCAGCCGGGCAGTTCCCAGCGCAGGGCGCCCGCGGCGGAGGCGACGCCGGTGGGGGCGAGGCGGGTGACGGGGCTGCCGGCGCCGGCGAGCGTGCCGAGAAGGTCGGCCGCGTGCGTGGCGGCGGCGCCCGGCCCCGCGATGAGGACGGCGCGGGGGCGGCCGTCGGGCCTGAGGTCGTTGATGCCGGCCTCGGCGGCGTGGCGGGCGGCCGTGCGGACGCGGGCGCCGGCTTCTGCGGCACCGCGGAGCAGGCCGCGGTGGTCGGCCTCGGCGAGGCCCTCCGGGGAGTCCAGCAGCGATTCGTCGAGCATGGGCGGCAGCCTCCGGTCGCCGGGGTCCGTCAAGGGGTGTCGTCCTGGTTCGGCGCCCGTCACGCCGGGGGCATGCGCTCCCGTGGGACGTACGGGTGCCGCCGCCGGTCACAGGGGGCGGCGGGCCTCGTCGACGAGGAGGACGGGGATGCCGTCGCGGACGGGGTAGGCCAGGCCGCAGTCGGCGGACGTGCAGACCAGTTCCGCGTCCTGCTCCTTGAGCGGGGCGTGGCAGGCCGGGCAGGCCAGGATCTCGAGGAGGCCGGCTTCGAGGGGCATGGTGCGGTTCCTTCGTGTGTGGGCTGGGGCTTGTGCGGTTGCGCCTGGTCAGATTACCGCCGGAGGTCAGGCCCGGATGAGCCCCAGCACCTCGTCGCGCACCCTCTCCATCGTCGCCGTGTCCCTGGCCTCGGCGTTCAGGCGGAGCAGCGGCTCGGTGTTGGAGGGGCGGACGTTGAACCACCAGTCGGCGGCGGAGACGGTGAGGCCGTCGAGGTCGTCCAGGGTGATGCCCTCGCGGCCCTCGTAGACGGAGCGGATCGCGGCGAGACTGGCCCGCTGGTCGGCGACCGTGGAGTTGATCTCGCCGGAGCCGGTGTAGCGGACGTACTCGGCGACGAGCTCGGACAGCGGGCCCGGCTGGCCGCCCAGGGCCGCGAGGGCGTGGAGGGCGGCCAGCATGCCCGTGTCGGCGTTCCAGAAGTCGCGGAAGTAGTAGTGCGCGGAGTGCTCGCCGCCGAAGATCGCGCCCGTGCGGGCCATCTCGGCCTTGATGAAGGAGTGGCCTACGCGGGTGCGGACCGGGGTGCCGCCGTGCTCCTTCACGATCTCGGGGACGGACCAGGAGGTGATCAGGTTGTGGATGATCACGCCCTTGCCGCCGTGCCGGGCCAGCTCGCGGGTGGCGACCAGGGCGGTGACGGCGGACGGGGAGACCGGCTCGCCGTGCTCGTCGACGACGAAGCAGCGGTCGGCGTCGCCGTCGAAGGCGAGGCCCAGGTCGGCGCCCTCCTCGCGGACCCGCTTCTGCAGGTCGACGAGGTTGGCCGGGTCCAGGGGGTTGGCCTCGTGGTGGGGGAAGGTGCCGTCGAGCTCGAAGTACATCGGGACGAGCGTCAGGGGCAGGCCGGCGAAGACCTGCGGGACCGTGTGCCCGCCCATGCCGTTGCCGGCGTCGACGACGACCTTCAGGGGGCGGATGGAGGTCAGGTCGACCAGGGAGCGCAGGTGGGCCGCGTAGTCGGGCAGTGTGTCCCGGCCGCTGATCGTGCCCGTCCTCTCGGCCGGCTCCGGTGCGCCCGACTCGCTCCAGGTCTCCACCAGTTCGCGGATCTCGGCCAGACCGGTGTCCTGGCCGACCGGGGCGGCGCCCGTGCGGCACATCTTGATGCCGTTGTACTGCGCCGGGTTGTGCGAGGCGGTGAACATGGCGCCCGGCAGGTTCAGCGCGCCGGAGGCGTAGTAGAGCTGGTCCGTGGAGCAGAGGCCGATCTCGGTCACGTCGGCGCCCTGGGCGGCGGCCCCGCGCGCGAAGGCCCGGGACAGGCCGGGCGAGGACGGCCGCATGTCATGACCGGTGGCGATGGCGCTCGCGCCGGTGACCCGTACGAAGGCGGCTCCGAAGAGCTCGGCCAGGGACTCGTCCCACTGGTCCGGGACGACCCCGCGTACGTCGTACGCCTTCACGACCTGCGACAGATCAGCAGCCACGGCCAACCTTCCTGGAAAAGTACCGTCGGTTCGCCCCAAGCTACCTCCGCGGGCTGACGGCGCGCCGGGCGGACGGCCTGCGGACTTCGGGCGTCAGGTCAGGTCACGCGCGTGTGCGGGAGGACGTCGTGCGCAGCGTCCGGCTCACCGGGGGCGATCTCAGGTCACGCGCGTGTGCGGGAGGACGACCACGGCGCCCGCGCCGCCGGGGCGGCGCCGATGGCCGCCGGGGGCGCCGTCCTCGGCCTCTTCCCCGGCCTGGTGATCGTCGTCGACGCCCAAGCGATCTCTCACGCCCCCGGAACGGACGGAGGGGTCGTGCCGCGGCCAGGCCGCGTCCCTGGGCGCGCGTGTGAAGAAACGGTCCGCTGGATTCGGCGGGGACGGCTCAGTTGTCGGGCGAGCGCAGGACGCGCAGATGGCCGCGCCGCGCGACCTCCCGCGGGTCGGCCGTCCGGCCGCCGCCACCGGCCTCGGCCGCGCGCTCCTGGGGGCGGGCCGCCTCGCGCACGGCGTTCGCAAGCGCTTCCAGGTCGTCACCGCTGGGGCGCGCCGGGGCCGAGCCGTCGAGAAGCCGGACGACCTCCCAGCCGCGCGGGGCGGTGAGGCGCTCGGAGTGCTCGGCGCACAGGTCGTAGCAGTGGGGTTCGGCGTAGGTGGCGAGCGGGCCGAGGACCGCGGTCGAGTCGGCGTAGACGTACGTCAGCGTCGCAACGGCGGGACGGCCGCAGGCGGTGCGCGAACAGCGACGTACAGGGCTCACGACGTTGGACGGTACCGCACTCTTGAGCGGGCCGCGACGACTCTCGACCAGGTCACTCCACCGTGTCGTGGCGTGAATCGTCCCACACGCCCTTTTGGCCCCACCTTGACGACCTGGCGGGACACCGTCGTCCGAGGAGCCGAACGCGCACGCAAGCGGTCAGAAGTCATGACGAAGTGCTCAATTGCCGTGGGTTCACCGCTCTCGTGGGGTTACGGAATCGAGCCGAACCTTGGCTTGAACAGTCATGTAACGACATGCCCGACGAGGGCGGCCGGAAGCCGGCCGTGCCGCCGTGCGGTGCCGGGCACCCGGGCCCGCCGGGGACTACCCTTCACCAGTGATGGACAAGCCCGTAACGCCCCGCGCCGCCGCTCCCGGGCCCCGCCGCCGTGACCGACACGGCCGGGGCATGCGCGGCCCGATCGCACCTCCGCAGGTGCCGCTCGCCGCGAGCCGTGCCGACGCGTTCGCCGATCTGGTGCAGGACTCCGTGGAGCGCCTGGAGCGGCGCTGGCCGCAGCTCGCCGACATCGATTTCCTCGTCCTTGAGGTGCCGCGGCTCGACGGGCCCGGCCAGGCCTGGAACGACGAGGCGGTCCCGCTCGGCGGCACGATCGGCGCGCGCGAGGGGCGCGCCGCGCGCGTGGTGATCTACCGGCGGCCGGTGGAGATCCGCACCAAGGGACGTGACGAGCGTGCCGCGCTGGTGCACGAGGTCGTCGTCGAGCAGGTCGCCGAACTGCTGGGCCTGACGCCGGAGACGGTGGACCCGCGGTACGGCGAGGACCAGGGCTGACCAGCCGTAACGTCCGCCCTACTTCTGCAGCACCGACAGATCCTCGTCCGCCTCCGGTACCGCCACCGTCCCCCGGTCGTCCGGGAGCGTCTGGACGGTGAACCCGGGGACGCCGTCCTCGCTCGCCGCCAGGGTGCGGGCGCCGTGGACCGGGCCGCCGGAGACGGGCTCGACCGTGAGCGCGTAGGTGCCCTTGAGGCCGCTGGGGACCGGGGCGTCGACGTCCTGGGTCGTCCCCGCCTTGATCGTGTACGTCCTCGACACCGCCGTGCCGCCCTCGCTGCCCGCCGAGGCCGTGACCTTGACCGTGGCGGCGCGGCCGGGGGCCGTCAGGGAGAGCGTGCTGCCCTCGGCGCTGTTGTCCACCGATGTCGCGCGCGTGCCGACGGGACGGGTGGCCGGGATGAACGCCGTCTCCTGCTGGTCGCCCTTGCCGCGGACGACCCGCAGGGCCGCCACGACCGGCACGGACCGGTCCGTCGGCGTCAGCACCAGGGAGCCGGCCTCGCCGCGGGTGACGTCGCCCAGGTCGACGGCGGTCGTCATACCGCCCTTGACGTGCACCGTCTCGTTCCCGGCGGGCGTTATCAGACCGGTCGGGGAGGCCAGGCGCACCTTCAGGTCCGCGTCGGTGTCGCCCGGTGTGAAGGCGACCAGGCGCACGGCGGTGGCGTCCTTGGGGATGCCGGGCAGGACCAGGCTGCCCGACGGGTCCGTGGACGCGGCCAGCCAGTCGCCGCCGATCTTGTCGTCCAGGGCCTGCACGGCGGCGCCCACGCGTCCGCTGCGGACGTTGACGTGCACGGTGAGGTTCGTCTGCTCCTCGTCGACGAGGGTGGACAGCAGGACCGGCTCGCTGGCGTGCGGCTGGACGGTGATGCCCTCCCCCACCGCGGTCTTCAGGGCGCCGTCCTTGCCGTACAGCTCGATGTCGACGACGGCGGGCGAGTCGTCCGGGTTGGTCAGGTGGACGTAGTCGGTGCGGTCGGCCGCCGTGCTGGCGCCGGGGAACCAGAAGTCGGTGTCCGGGGCCGCGCAGGTGACGCCCAGCAGGCCGCGGCCGGTCCCGGCGGCGACCCGCGTCGTCTCCTGGACGGTCCAGCCGGGGGCGAACCTGCCGTCCGCGGTTCCCACCAGCGCGGGCGTGTCGGAGTCGGAGGTGTCGCCGGTGGCGGGTCTGCCGGGCTCCCGGGGCGTCAGCACCGGCTTCCGCGTCTTGTCCTGGCCGGCCTTCGCGTCGTCCTCCCCCTGTTCGGCGTCCGGGTCCTGCGGCGACTGCTCGGCCGCCGCGCGGAGTTCGGCCTTGCCGCCGCTTCCGGTGCCCCGGGTGACGGGCGTGAAGGACGTGTACGACGTCTCGGCGATCTCCGAGCTGCTCGGCGCCGGGCACAGCAGGCTCGTGCGCTCCACGGGCAGGTGGGCGGCCGCCGTGCCGGCGCCGTCCGGGCCCGGGGCGTCCGGGGCGGACAGGGCGGCGAATCCGGTGACGGCGGCGAGCGCGGTCGTGCCGGCGATGAGGGACAGGGTGGTGCGGTTCACTGCTGGCTCCCGTCGGGACGCTCACTGCCCGTGCCGTGGGGGTGGTGCTGCTGCGCCGGGTCGTAGGGCGTGCCGTAGTCCTGGCCGTACGCCTGGTCGTACTCCTGCCGGTCGTACGACGGGGCCGGGGCCTGGCCGCCGTACGCGTACGGGTCGTACTGGCCGCCCTGGTAGGGGTCCGGCTGGTACTGCTGCCCGTAGGCGTCCGCCGGATACGGGGCGTTCTGGTACTGGTCGGCGCCATAGGCGACGTACTCGTCTCCCGTGTAGGCCGCCGTGTCCCACCGGCCGTTCTGCTGCTGTGGCACGGCCGCCGGGGGTTGCCCGGGTGGCGGGGACGGCAACTCCTCGGGCGCGGCGGTCCCTTCGGCCTCGGCTTCCGCCTGGGCGCGCAGGCGGCGGGCGCGGCGGCCCTCGCCGGTGACGGCCTGGGCGGGGACGGCGGGTTCGTCGTCCGGCATGTCGTCGTCGATGTCGCGGCGCCGGCCCGGCAGGGCGAGCACCACCAGGACGAGACCGAGCAGGCCCTGGGCCCACAGCCAGACGGTGTGGCCGACCGGGGCGTCGTAGGTGACGTCCAGCTTGCCGCCGGTGGCGGGGAGTTCGAAGCCCTGGGCCCAGCCGTCGACCGTGGTGCGGGTGAGGGGCTTGCCGTCGAGGGTGGCGGTCCAGCCGTCGGCGGCGGTGTCGGCGAGACGCAGCACGCGGCCGTCGGCGCCGGTGGGGATCGTGGTGTGGATCTCGACGGGTCCGGCGGCGACGGGCTGCGGCGTGCCGGAGGCCGGGACGATGGTGGCGCGGGCGACCTGACGGTTGATCCGCCACAGCGCGCCGCCGTCCTGCTGGCTGAGCCGGCTCAGACCGGGCGTGGCGTCGAGGACGCGGGTGACCTCGCGGGGCGCGCCCTGGTGGACCAGGACGTAGCGCACGGCGAAGGCGCCGAGCTGGTCGGCCTGGTCGGCGCCGGAGCCGGCGACGAGGTGGGCGACGACCTTGTCGAGCCGGGGGTTCTCGCCGTCGGCCGCGGCGATCTCCCCGTCGCCGAGGCGGGCGCCGGATCCGCGGACCAGCATGTAGCGGACGTAGGCGGTCGAGTCGCTGTCGAGGACGAGGGTGCGGGCCTGGTCGCGGGTGCCGCTCTCCTCGGCGACGAACGCGGGCACCTGGGTGGGGTCGCGCCGCTCCAGGGGGCCGTCGGCGCCGCGGATGATCCAGCCGGCGGCGATCAGCAGGGGTCCCGCGGCCGAGGCGAAGGCGATCAGCACGGCGACCGGCTGGCGCCAGCCGAAGCTCTGCTCGGCCACGCGCGCGCGTGCCCCGTCCGCGCCGAGCGCGGCGGCGGCCAGGAGGGCGATGCCGTAGACGAGCGTGGCCGGGCCGGCCCAGGCGGAGTGGTTGGACAGGACCGCGAAGACGAAGCCGGTCAGGGCGACGCCCCAGGCCGTCCGGATGCCCGCCTGGCGTTCCGAGCGCAGCAGGGCGGCGAGCGCGGCCAGCACGATGCCGATGAGCATCAGGCCGCTGACGGTGCCGGGGCCGCCCGGGCTGGCGCCGAGCAGGTCGAGGGGGGAGGCGGCCGAGGGGCCGAACTCCAGGCCTGCTTCCCGGAAGAAGCCGAACGGGAGAAGCGTCAGCGACCAGGGTGCGAGGAGCAGCAGGGGCGTGCCGAGCTGGGCGAGGAACCGCAGGCCGTAGGCGGTGATGTCGGACCGGCGCAGGGCCGCCACGGCGACGCCGAGGACCAGCGCCACGGACCACACGACGGGCGTGAACGCGGTGGTGACGGTCAGCAGCAGCGCGTACGCCCACGTGGCGCGCCAACTGCCGCGCGCGCCGCCGGGGTTCGCCAGTCCGCTCGCGGCGATGCCCGCGCGGGCCACGAGCGGCAGCAGGACGGCCAGCACGGCCGTGCCGAGGCGGCCGCCGGCGAGGGCGCCGGTGGCGGCGGGCAGGAAGGCGTAGACGACGGCCGCCCAGGCGCGCAGCAGCCGGGACTCGACCAGCGGGCGGGAGGCGACGTACGCCGTGACGCCGGCCAGCGGCACCGAGCAGACGAGCAGGAGCGTGACGGCGAGTCCGGCCGAGCCGAGCAGCAGGGACGCCAGCATCGCGACGAACGCGAGGTACGGCGGGGCGGTGGGGTTGCCGCCGGCACCGACCGGGTGCCAGGCGTCGAGGTAACGCGCCCACAGCTCGGAGGAGTCGGCCGGGGCGGGCAGCAGGGCGCCGCCCACGAGCGCGCCGCCGCCGAGGAGGGCGCGGCAGGCGGCCAGGGAGACGAGCAGCAGCACCAGGAAGAGGACCGGTCCGGGCTTGCGGGCGATGCGCTTGAGCCGGGCGAACTGCTCGATCTCCAGGAAGTCGGCGTCGTCGCCGCCGGGGCCGGACTCGACGGCTCCGCCGTGCCGGCCGGCGCCGGAGGCGACTTCGGGGTCGGAGCGGCCGCCGAGGCTGCTCGCGACCTGTTCGACGGTGACGCGGACGGTCGCGCCGGGCGGCGGGAACAGGGGCCGCAGCTCGCCCTTGTCGGCCTGGGGCGTGCCTCTGCGCCGGCGCCCGGCGAGGATCCGCTCGGGCCGCAGCAGCGTGCCCATCAGGCCGCGGATCTCGTCGACGGCCTGGCCGGGGACCTTGCCGACGAGGTAGGCGAGGGTACGCAGCAGCGTGCCGAGGACGACCCGCAGCAGCACCCAGGGGAGCACGGCCGTGCGCGAGTTGACGAGCAGGGTGTAGACGGCGCCGGCCTTGTCCACCTTGTGCGGGGAGGCGGCCGTGCGGCCCACGCAGTCGACCGTGCGGCGCTCGCGGGAGGCGGCCTCGGCGTGCCGGACGACCGCCTCGGGGGCGATCAGGACGCGGTAGCCGGCCGCGTGCGCGCGCCAGCACAGGTCGACGTCGTCGCGCATCAGGGGCAGGTGCCGGTCGAAGCCGCCGAGCTGCTCGAAGACGTCGCGGCGGACGAGCATGCCGGCCGTGGAGACGGACAGCACCGGCCGGACGTGGTCGTGCTGGCCCTGGTCCTGCTCGCGGCGGTCCAGGCCGGTCCAGCGGCGGCCGGAGTGGGCGATGCTGACGCCGACCTCCAGCAGCTGGCGGCGGTCGTACCAGCCGCGCAGCTTGGGGCCGACGACGGCCACGTCCTCGCGGCCCAGTTCGTACTCGGTGTCGACGACGCGCAGGAGCTGCGCCAGGGCGTCCGGCTCCGGGGCGCAGTCGTCGTGCAGCAGCCACAGCCACTGGACCGGTTCGCCGTGCGGGAGCTCGGGCAGGTCGTAGGCGTCGTCGCGCCACGAGCGCGTGACCGGGTCCCAGCCGCTGGGCCGCTTCAGGTACGGCAGCTCCTGCGGGGTGAGCACGGGCGCCGTGCGGTCGCACTCCTCGACGGCCTGGCCGAAGCCGGTGCGGCGGGCCAGGTGGAGCACGCGGTCGTCACCGAGGGCGTCGGCGACCAGCTGGGCGGAGGCGTCCGCGCTGCCGGTGTCCGCTCCCATCGCGTACTGGACGGGGCGCTCCTGGCCGAGCAGCCCGGCGAGGGCGTCGGGCAGCCAGCGGGCGCCGTCGTGGGAGACGAGGACCGCGGTCACCACATGACGCGGGAACTCAGGGGGGCGGGTCGGGTCGGACGCAGCTCGGAGAGCCGGGTCGAACGCGGCTGGGGCAGCGGGGTCGTGAGGAGCTGCCGGGTGGCTGTGCACGGACATCGAGGTACGGGCCCCGGTTCGGTGGACTGCGGTGGACGCCCGCGACCGGTGGGGGCAGCGGGGCGTCTCGGACGAGCGCCCACACTATCGGCTGCGCAACAGGGCGGCCCGCCGCCTGTGGATAACCCACGGACGACGGGCCGTTCACGAAAAGGGGTGGGTCAGACGGCCGCCTTCTTCAGCCGGCGGCGCTCCCGCTCGGACAGACCGCCCCAGATGCCGAAGCGCTCGTCGTTGGCGAGGGCGTAATCGAGGCATTCGGAGCGGACCTCGCACGCCAGGCAGACCTTCTTGGCCTCCCGGGTCGAGCCGCCCTTCTCGGGGAAGAAGGACTCGGGGTCGGTCTGGGCGCACAGGGCGCGCTCCTGCCAGCCGAGCTCCTCGTCCGCGTCGTCGACCAGCAGTTGCTGCACCGTCTCGGTCATGTGCGCCCCTCGTCCGTCTTTCGCGTCCCCGTGATCTAGCCGTTACCGATTCCGGCTGAACGACACGAGTGAAATTACAAGTGTGCGGCTCCGGGCGAGTCAAGCCGAGATCTGCTATTAGGCCCCTGATTCACTCTGCGGAACCAAGCCCATGCGGAAAGTGTTCAAATCACCTTAAACCCTGACACACCGACGAGGCCCGTGAGGGCCCACACCGTCCGCCGGACCTCTCACCCACCCGTACGCAGAAGGACGACCAGAGGTGCGATCTCGTTCCGACACGCACCTCGAAGCGAACCGGATCACAGTCGGATCACGAGTGCGCAACGGGGATGGTGCTCCCGGTGGACGCCATGTGTCCCGGGAGGGGCATGCACAAACCTTTCATCTGAGCCATCGACCGGAAGAGGTGAACCTCGTCCCACATACCGGGTGCCGAGTTGACAGTGGAGGGGTGAACCGGTGTCCTTGGGGGCATGCTCGCGAGCTCGGCGCCCACCTCGACCCGCACCGCCGGGTCCCACGGTGCTGCCCGCGCTCGCTGTAGCTGTCGCTGTTCCGGCTGTTGAGCCCCACCCGCTCCAGCTGAAGGCCGAACCACCCCTTCGCGGCCTCCGTTCCCTCTGACCTTCTTTCACTGAGGAACCACCCCACCCATGAACAGCGACAGCGACCTCCAGATCGCCGGCGACATCCTCGAAGTCCCGCACCTGCTCCAGGCCCCCCGCGAGCACCCGGCCACCGTCGCCGAGTTCGTCGGCCTCGCCCGCTCCCTCGGCGCCGACCGCTCCCAGTGGCGGCACCTCGTGCGCTACGACGCGACCAGCCGCTGGTACCACCGGCTGCGCACCGGGCCGGGCTACGAGGTGTGGCTGCTGTCCTGGGTCCCCGGCCAGGGCAGCGGGCTGCACGACCACGGCCGCTCCTCCGGGGTGCTGACCGTCCTGGAGGGCACGCTCACCGAGCGCACGGAACGGGGCACACGCGCCCTGCGGGCGGGCGCGCAGCGCGTGTTCGCGCCCGGATACGTGCACGAGGTGGTGAACGACGCGCTGGAGCCCGCGGTGAGCCTGCACGTCTACCACCCGGGCCTGACCGAGATGCCGATGCACACGGCCCCGCACTGCGAGACCCTCCCGGAGCCGGGCGCCCTCACCGCCTGACCGGCCGCCGCGTTCCGGCGGAAGCGATCGCCGTGGCCGACGGCCGGTCGCCGGGGCCGCCTGCGAGACTGGCTTCATGCGCATTGTGGTTCTGGCAGGCGGCATCGGCGGTGCCCGTTTCCTGCGTGGTCTGAAGCGGGCCGTGCCGGACGCGGACATCACGGTCATCGGCAACACCGGGGACGACATCCACCTCTTCGGGCTGAAGGTGTGCCCCGATCTCGACACGGTGATGTACACGCTCGGCGGCGGCGTCAACGAGGAGCAGGGCTGGGGCCGGGACGACGAGACCTTCCACCTGAAGGAGGAGCTCGCCGCCTACGGCGTCGGGCCCGAGTGGTTCGGCCTGGGTGACCGGGACTTCGCCACGCACATCGTGCGGACGCAGATGATCGGCGCCGGGTACCCGCTGAGCGCGGTGACGCAGGCGCTGTGCGACCGGTGGAACCCCGGCGTGCGGCTGATCCCGATGTCCGACGACCGGGTCGAGACGCACGTGGCCGTCGAGATCGACGGCGAGCGCAAGGCGGTCCACTTCCAGGAGTACTGGGTGCGGCTGCGCGCCTCGGTGCCCGCGCAGGCGATCGTGCCCGTGGGCGCCGAGCAGGCGAAGCCCGCGCCGGGCGTCCTGGAGGCCCTCTCCGAGGCGGACGTGATCCTCTTCCCGCCGTCCAACCCGGTCGTCTCGATCGGCACGATCCTCGCCGTGCCCGGCATCCGCGAGGCGATCGCCGACGCCGGGGTACCGGTCGTCGGGCTCTCCCCCATCGTCGGTGACGCGCCCGTGCGGGGCATGGCCGACAAGGTGCTCGCCGCCGTCGGCGTCGAGTCGACCGCGGCGGCGGTGGCCGAGCACTACGGCTCGGGGCTGCTGGACGGCTGGCTCGTGGACGCGGTGGACGCGGCCGCGGTGGAGCGGGTCGAGGCCGCCGGGATCCGCTGCCGGGCCGTGCCGCTGATGATGACCGACGCCGACGCGACCACGCGGATGGCCCGGGAGGCGCTGGCCCTGGCCGAGGAGGTGCGCGGCGCGTGAGCGGCGGGGAGCGGGGTGGCGCCGGGTACCGGGTGTGGGCCCCGGCCGGGCTGCCCGAGGTCACGGCCGGGGACGACCTGGCCAAGCTGATCGCGGCCGCCGAGCCCGGTCTGGCCGACGGTGACGTGCTGCTCGTCACGTCCAAGATCGTGTCCAAGGCGGAGGGGCGGGTGGTCGGGGCCGCCGACCGGGAGGCCGCGATCGACGCGGAGACGGTCCGGGTGGTCGCCCGGCGTGGCGGCCTGCGCATCGTGGAGAACCGGCAGGGCCTCGTCATGGCCGCGGCCGGTGTCGACGCGTCCAACACCCCGTCCGGCACGGTGCTGCTGCTGCCCGAGGACCCGGACGCGTCCGCCCGCGCCATACGCGCCGGGCTGCGGGACGCCCTCGGCGTCGACGTCGGCGTCGTCGTCACGGACACCTCCGGGCGGCCCTGGCGCGCCGGGCTCACGGACGTAGCGATCGGCGCCGCCGGAGTGCGCGTGCTCGACGACCTGCGCGGCGGCACGGACGCCCACGGCAACCCGCTCACCGCGACCGTCGTCGCCACGGCCGACGAACTCGCCGCCGCGGGCGACCTGGCCAAGGGCAAGGCCGCAGGACTGCCCGTCGCCGTGGTGCGCGGGCTGCCCCACCTGGTGGCGGCCGACGACGAAGAGGGGGCGCGGGCCATGGTGCGCGGCGCCCGCGACGACATGTTCCGCCTCGGCACCTCGGAGGCGGTGCGGCTGGCGGTGACCCAGCGGCGCACGGTCCGTTCCTTCACGGACGAGCCCGTCGACCCCGGGGCGGTACGGCGGGCCGTGGCCGCGGCCGTGACCGCGCCGGCCCCGCACCACACCACGCCGTGGCGGTTCGTGCTGCTGGAGTCGGAGGGGTCGCGGACGCGGCTGCTCGACGCGATGCGCGACGCGTGGATCGCGGACCTGCGGCGGGACGGGAAGACGGAGGAGTCCATCGCCCGGCGCGTACGCCGCGGGGACGTGCTGCGCGACGCGCCCTGCCTCGTCGTCCCCTGCCTGGTCATGGACGGCTCGCACAGCTACGGGGACGCGCGGCGGGACGGCGCCGAGCGGGAGATGTTCGTCGTCGCCGCCGGTGCCGGTGTGCAGAACTTCCTGGTCACGCTGGCCGGGGAGCGGCTGGGATCGGCGTGGGTGTCCTCGACGATGTTCTGCCGGGACGTGGTGCGCGAGGTGCTGGACCTGCCGGCGGACTGGGACCCGATGGGCGCGGTGGCGGTCGGGCATCCGGCCGGGGAGCCCCGGCCGCGGCCCGAGCGGGACGCGGGGGCGTTCATCGAGGTGCGGTGACGTGCGCCGGGCGGGGCCTACCCTCATAGGGCGGGTCTCTTCCGCAGCACCGTGGGGCGGGTCTCCTCCACACACCTCGCACACCTCGCACGCTTCACACAAGGACGTCACTCATGGCAGGTCGATTCGCTCCGCGGCCCTCGCGGACGGCGGTGCGCGGTGGCCATGCCGCCGTGCCCGGGGCCGTGCCGCGGCAGGCGGCGGGCCCGGGACGGGTGCGGGAGTGGGTGCCGGACGGGCCGCTGGATCTGGGGCTGGTGCTCGGGCCGCTGCGGCGCGGGGCGGGCGATCCGACCTTCCGTGCGACGCCGGACGGGTCCGTCTGGCGGGCCTGCCTGACGCCGGCCGGGCCCGGGACGCTGCGGGTGTCCACGCACGGTGACCGGGTGCGGGGGCAGGCCTGGGGGCCCGGGGCGGAGTGGCTGCTCCAGGGACTGCCCGAGCTGCTAGGCGCCGCCGACGACCCGGCGGCGTTCGTCCCGCGGCACCGGCTGCTGGCGATGACGCGGCACCGGCGTCCGGGGTTGCGGCTGACGCGCAGCGGGCTGGTGCTGGAGTCGCTGATCCCGTCGATCCTCGAGCAGAAGGTCACGACCGTCGAGGCGTACCGGGCGTGGCGGCTGCTGGTGCGCAGGTTCGGGGAGCCGGCGCCGGGGCCCGCGCCCGAACGGATGTACGTAATGCCGGCGCCCCGTACCTGGGCGCTGATCCCGTCCTGGGAGTGGCACCGGGCCGGGGTCGACGACAAGCGGGCGTCTACGATCCTGCGCGCCGTGCGGGTCGCCGCGCGGCTGGAGGAGACCGGGCGGATGGAGCCGGGGGCGGCCCGGGCGCGGCTGGAGGTCGTGCCGGGGATCGGGCCGTGGACCTCCGCGGAGACGGTACAGCGCAGTCACGGGGCGGCGGACGAGGTCACGGTGGGGGATCTGCACCTGCCGGGGATGGTGGGGTGGGCGCTCGCCGCGGACCGGGACGCGGACGACTCCGCGATGCTGGAGCTGCTGGAGCCGTACGCGGGGCAGCGACACCGGGCTGTCCGGCTGATCCTGCTGAGCGGGAGGGTGCCGGCGCGCAGGATGCCGAAGATGCCGCGGTGGGACATCGGGCGGCTCTGAGGCGCTGCCGGTCGGCCGGTCGGCCGCGGCTCGGCGTCGAGGGCGAGTGGCTCTCCGGCGCCGGCCGTCGGAGGGGGCTCGGCGCCGGAGCCGGAGCCCGTAGCTCTGCGGCCCCGCCCCTCGGCCGGGGCTCGGCGCAGGAGCCGGTAGCTCTCCGGCGCCGGCCGTCGGACAGGGCTCGGCGCAGGAGCCGGGGCCGGGCGTTGCGCAGCCCAGCGGAGCGGGGTGCCGCTGCGCCCACCCGTGCCGCCCCTGCGGCACGACTGCCCGCAGCTGGGCGGGGCGAGTGCCCGCAGCTGGGCGGCGTGGCCGGCCGCAGCTCTGCGGCCGTCGGAACCTACTGGTCCGATGAGAAGCGCACCGCTCTCGCCGGGATGCGGGCGTCGCACCAGATGCGGGCGCCCTGAAGGAGTTCGTTGTCGGCGCCTATGACCGCGCCGTCGCCGATGACCGTGCCCGTGAGGACCGAGCGTTCGCCGACGCGGGCCCGGGTGCCGATGAGGGAGTCGGTGATCACCGCGCGCGGTTCGATCACCGCGCCGGGCAGGATCGTACTGCCGGAGACCCGCGCGCCCTCGGCGACGAACGCGCCCTCGCCCACCACCGTGCCGCCCGACAGCTTCGCGTCCGGGGCGACCCGGGCCGTCGGCAGGACCAGGCGGTCGCCGCAGCGGCCCGGGACGGCGGGTGACGGGGCCCGGCCCAGCACCAGGTCGGCCGAGCCGCGCACGAAGGCCGCCGGGGTGCCCAGGTCCAGCCAGTAGGTGGAGTCGACCATGCCCTGGAGGTGGGCGCCGGCGGACAGCAGGCCGGGGAAGGTCTCCCGCTCCACCGACACCGGCCTGCCGAGGGGGATCGTGTCGATGACCGAACGGCGGAAGACGTACGCGCCCGCGTTGATCTGGTCGGTGACGATCTCCTCGGGTGTCTGCGGCTTCTCCAGGAACGCCAGCACCCTGCCGGTGTCGTCCGTGGGGACCAGGCCGTAGGCGCGCGGGTCCGTGACCTTGGTCAGGTGCAGGGAGACGTCCGCGCCCGTCGTCTCGTGGGTGTCGACCAGGGCCCGGATGTCCAGCCCCGTCAGGATGTCGCCGTTGAAGACGAGGACCGGTTCGTCGGGGCCCGAGTGCAGCCGGGACGCCACGTTGCGGATGGCGCCGCCCGTGCCGAGGGGCTCCTCCTCCGTCACGTACTCCAGGTGGAGGCCGAGCGCGGATCCGTCGCCGAAGTACGGCTCGAAGACCTCGGCCAGGTAGGACGTCGCCAGGACGATGTGCTCGACGCCCGCCGCTCTCGCTCGCGCGAGCTGGTGCGTGAGGAAGGGCACCCCGGCCGCCGGGACCATGGGCTTGGGCGTGTGCACCGTGAGCGGGCGCAGCCGGGTGCCCTTGCCGCCGACCAGGAGGATCGCTTCTGTCACGTGTCGTCTCTGCTTCCTGCCGGGACCGGCCGAACTGTCTTTCGGCCGGTCAGTGTATGCAGACCGTTCCGTGGCGCCTTCGCTGGCCGTGCGGCATTCCACCTCCGTGCCCCCGCATGCCCCCCGGCCGCGGTGAACGTGTGCTCAGCGGCCCTGGTAGCGGGCCGCCGTGGAGCGGGCCGAGCCGAGCTTGCCGTAGAGCTTGCGGCCGGGACACTCCGTCACGAAGCCGTCCTTGTGCCCCGAGATCACGTTCAGTCGAACCTTTTTGCCCTTGGCGTGGAGATTGCTGCCGGCCGACGTCAGGTACGTCTTTCCCTTCGGGTTCATGCCGTACAGCCCGAGCTTCCACGCCGTCAGCCGCGCGACGGCCTTGACCGCGCGCTTCGAGGGCTTCGTGACCCCGTAGGACCCGATGACGGCGATCCCCATGCTGTTGCTGTTGAAACCGAGGGTGTGCGCGCCGAGGACGGGCTTCGCCACGCCTCCGGCCCTGCCCTCGTAGATCCTTCCGCACTTGTCGACGAGGAAGTTGTAGCCGATGTCCCGCCAGCCCATGCTCCTGACGTGGTAGCGGTAGATACTGCGGATGAGTGACGGCGCCTGCGAGCAGCTGTAGTTGTTGCCGCTGGCGGTGTGGTGCACGAAGGCCGCCTTGACCTTCTTCGTGTACCGGAAGCCGCTCTCGCGCAGGCTCTCGTTCGCGCCCCAGCCACGGCGCGTGACGATGGCGGGGCGCGGGCCGACGTAGGGCCCCGCCTTCTGCTGCGCCGCCACCTCGGCGCCGCGCAGGGTGAGGAGCTCCCGCTCGGTCTCCGTGCGGCCGAGGGCCGCGATCTCGGTGGCTCCGAGGGGCGCGAGGCCGGCGTCGGCGGCTGAGGCCTCGGCGGCGGTCACCTCGGTGGCCGCGGAGCTCTCCGCGGTGACGGCGCCGGTGCGGGCGGCGCCGGCCGTGAGGGGGTGGGGCGGGGCGTCGTCCTCGCCCGGGTCGACGAGTTCGAGGCGGAGCCCGGCGGGCAGGGGCAGGCCGCGGGCGGTCGTGCGGTGGTGGTGCCCGGCCGCGGCCTCCGTCTCCGTCGCCGAGCGGACGCGCAGTTCGACGCCGTCGGATTCCCCCACCCACAGCGGGGCGGTGGCGCCGCGTACCCGGCCCGAGGCGCGCTCGGCGGTGTCCGGGTCGGCGGCGTGGTCGGCGTTGTGCGTCTCGACGTCCTGCCAGCCCGACCAGGCGCCGGTGGCGGCGGCGCGGGTGCGGACCTGGACGCGGCCGTGGAGTTCGGCGTCGGGGTCGTCCCAGACGACGCCGAGGAGGGAGAAGTGGCGGACCGCCCGGGGGGACAGACCCTGTTCGGTGGCGGGGGCGGAGGGGGTGGCGCGGTTGCGGGTGAGGGGTTCGAGGGGCAGCGACTGGGTGCTGCCGGCCACGGACGGCCCGGCCGCGCGCCGGAGGGTCCCGACGGTGGCCGGCGTCTCCGCGTGACGCGACCATCCGGCCGCCGTGGCGGCTTCCGTCGCCGCCGCCGGTCTCGCGGTCGCCGCGACGGCGGGCGGGGTGAGGGGGAGGGCCAGAGCGGCCGCACAGGTGACACCGATCGAGGAGGCAAGGAATCCACGCATGCCCCTGATCTTGGACATAGTCGTACAAGTCTGTCTATTTGGGAGTTGACGGGTCGTCGGTCGCGGTTCGGCCGAACCGGTGGGTGATCCGGGGCGGGGAGGTGGCCGGGCCGTTGGGCGCGTGGTGGCGCGCCGCGTACGCTTGCGCGGGTGAACGCCACCGATCGCACCCCTGCCGACCTGCTGGGTTCCACGCTCGCCGCGGATCCGGGCCGCCCCCTGGTGACCTTCTACGACGACGCCACGGGGGAACGGGTCGAACTGTCCGTGGCCACCTTCACCAACTGGGTGGCCAAGACCTCGAATCTGCTGCAGGACGAGCTGTCCGTGGAGCCCGGGGACCGGGTGGCACTGCTGCTGCCGGCGCACTGGCAGACGGCGGTGTGGCTGCTGGCCTGCGCGTCGGTCGGTGTCGTCGCCGAGGTGGCCGGGGATCCGCGCACCGCCGACGTGGTGGTGAGCGGGCCGGACGCGCTGGAGGCGGCGCGGGCCTGCTCCGGGGCGCGGATCGCGATGGCGCTGCGGCCGCTCGGCGGACGGTTCCCGCAGCCGCCCGCGGGGTTCGCCGACTACGCGGTGGAGGTGCCCGGCCAGGGCGACCGCTTCGTGCCGTACGCGCCGGTGGACCCGGACGCGCCCGCGCTGGTCGTGGCCGGGCGGGAGTTCACCGGGGCCGAGGTCGTCGAGCGGGCCCGGGCCGAGGCGACGGCGCTGGGCCTGACCGGACCGGGCTCCCGGATCCTGTCGGGGCTGCCGTACGACACCTGGGAGGGGCTGAACGCGGGGCTGTACGGGCCCCTGGCGACCGGCGGCTCCGTGGTGCTGTGCCGGCACCTGGAGCAGGCCGGGGACGGGGCGGTGGACAAGAGGGTGGAGAGCGAGAGGGTCACGGTGATCGCCCGGTAGGACGGGCTCGGGCCCGGTGCCGCCGGGCCCGTGGACCGGCTCACCCGTTCGGCCCATCCCCACCCCGCCCCCGCCCGTCATGCGCGCCATGGTCGAAGGAGCAGTGCGCGCGGGTGTGTCCGTCACGAGGGGTGGTTGCTGCCGTGGGCGACAGGGTCGGTCCTGCAGTCGGTGCCTCGGCCAGTGGGCGGGGGCTGGTGCGGCGGCGCCGGCGGCGCTGGGCGCGGATCACGGGGTTCGGCGCGGCCGGTCTGCTCGTGGTCGGGGTGGGGGCCGGCTGGGCCGTGTACGCGAAGCTCAGCGGGAACATCACCCCCGACGAGGCGGCCGCGGCCGAGCTCAGGCGGTACGAGAAGGAGCGGCCCACCTCGCTGGTCAGGGGCGCCCGCAACATCCTGCTGATCGGCTCCGACTCGCGCCGGGGCGAGGACAACGCCCGCTACGGGCGCGACTCGGGCACCGAGCGGTCGGACACGACGATCCTGCTGCACCTGTCGGCGGGGCGGAAGAGCGCCACCGCCGTCTCCCTGCCCCGGGACCTGATGGTGAGCCTGCCGGGCTGCCGGCGGCCGGACGGCTCCCGCAGCGCGCCGCGGACGGCCATGTTCAACCAGGCGTTCCAGGTGGGCGGGTCGGCCTGCACCATCCGGACCGTCGAGAAGCTCACCGGCATCCGTGTGGACCACCACGTCGTGGTCGACTTCCACGGCTTCAAGGAGATGGTCGACGCCATCGACGGCGTCGAGGTGTGCCTGCGCGAGCCGATCGACGACCGGGCCGCCAAGCTGCGGCTGCCCGCCGGGCGCGTGACGCTCGACGGGGAGCAGGCCCTCGGCTACGTGCGGGTGCGCAAGTCCCTGGGCGACGGCAGCGACACCGAACGCATGGAGCGGCAGCAGCGGTTCCTCGGGGCGCTCGTCAACAAGGTGCGCAGCAACGACGTCCTGCTGAATCCCGCGAAGCTGTATCCGGTGCTGGACGCCGCCACGTCCTCTCTCACCACCGACCCGGATCTGGCGAGTCTGCGCGGTCTGTACGAACTCGTGCGCGGGCTGCGCGACATTCCCATAGAAAAGGTGCAATTCCTGACCGTTCCCCGGGAGTCGTACGCGCACGACTCCAATCGCGACCAACTCGTGGAGCCGGAGGCGGACCGGCTGTTCCAGCGGCTGCGGACGGACGCGCCGGTGGTGGTCGCCAAGGGTGCGCCGCGCGATTCGGCCCAGCGCGGGCCGGCCGGGGACGCGCATG
Organism: Streptomyces sp. NPDC058741; assembly: GCF_042746715.1. Lineage (NCBI taxonomy): Bacteria > Bacillati > Actinomycetota > Actinomycetes > Kitasatosporales > Streptomycetaceae > Streptomyces > Streptomyces sp. NPDC058741. The sequence goes on from NZ_JBHYQH010000007.1 coordinate 28,491, forward strand.
CGGGGCCCTTCGCGCCGCCCTCCGTCGCGGTTTCTCCCCCACCGACGTTCCGAGGGAACACGGCGGCCGAGGACACCTGTGAGTAAAGCGGGAACCAAGGCACCTCCAAGGCGATGGACCACCGCCCGGAAAAGGGGCGAATTGCCCAGGTGTAGGGACGTGGAATGCGTCACCGCCGTCGCCCCGGACACAACGGGGCGGTTAATGTGAGCGATCCGGTGCGACCGGCTCTGAGGCCCGTCCTGAGGTCGCGCACTGTGTGACCGAGTTCCGGGCGCCCTGGAGGGGGAGGGCGCCGCGTGCCCCGACGGAGGAATCAGGCAACCGTGGACGCGCAAAGCCGTGGGCGGGCGGACGACATCGACCCCGCAGACCAGTGGGTGCTCAACCCGGACACCGGCGAATACGAACTGCGACCGCCCGCTTCCGCACCGCAGCCGGGCGTTCCCTCACCGCGCTGGCCGCCCTCCTCCGCGACCGGCCGGGCGGCGCGCGGCCGCACCCGGGCACCGGGCCGCTCGCAGCCCGAGACGTCCGGCCGCGCACAGCCCGAGACACCCGGCCGCGCGGTGCCGCCGCCGCGCCGGCGCCGCGGGGCACCGGAGGAGCCGCTGCCGGGGCGGCGCGGGCGGCGGCCGGTCAGGAAGACCTCCAAGGGCAAGAAGGCCCTGATGTGGACCGGCGGGACGATGGCGTTCGTGGTGCTCGCGGGGGCGGGAGCCGCGTACCTCTACATCGAGCACCTGAACGACAACATCGCCTCCGTCTCCGACGACGGTGCCAGCACCGGCGGCTTCCAGAAGGACAAGGCGATCAACATCCTGCTGATCGGCACCGACAAGCGCACCGGCAAGGGCAACGAGAGCTACGGCGACGCCGGCAGCGTGGGGCACGCCGACACCACGATCCTGCTGCACGTCTCCAAGGACCGTTCGAACGCGACCGCGCTGAGCATCCCGCGCGACCTGCTCGTGGACGTGCCGGACTGCCCGACCACGCAGGAGGACGGGACGCAGAAGGTCATCCCCGGCACCCGGCAGGCCCGCTTCAACACCAGCCTCGGCCAGGACGGCCGCACCCCCAGCTGCACCATGCGGACCGTGACCGAGCTGACCGGGATCAAACCCGACAACTTCATGGTCGCCGACTTCAACGCCGTCAAGACGCTGACCAGCGCGGTCGGCGGCGTCGAGGTCTGCCTGGGCAAGGACATCGACGACCCGGACTCGCACCTGAAGCTGTCCAAGGGCACGCACACCATCGAGGGCGAGCAGGCGCTGGCGTTCGTCCGCACCCGGCACGCCGTCGGCTTCGGCGGCGACCTGAGCCGCATCGGGCTCCAGCAGCAGTTCCTGAGCGCGCTGATGCGCAAGCTGAAGTCCAACGACACCCTCACCAGCCCCTCCAAGATGCTCGACCTCGCGGAGGCGGGCACCAAGGCGCTGACCGTCGACTCGCAGCTGGACAGCATCGGCAAGCTCAAGGACCTGGGACTGGAGCTGGGCAAGCTCGACACCAAGAACCTGACGTTCACCACCACACCGGTGATCGACAACCCGGCGGAGAAGGTCAGGTCGACGGTCGTGCTCAACGAGTCGTCGGCCCAGCGGGTCTTCCGGATGATCCGGGACGACGTGTCCTTCACCGCGGTGAAGCAGCAGAAGAAGAAGGAGAAGGCCGCCGAGGCCGCCCGGCTGAAGGGCGCCAAGGCCCCGGCCTCCGAGGTGCGGGTGCGCGTCCTCAACGGCGGCGCCGTCGCCGGCAGCGCCCAGGAGACGTTGAACTGGCTGCAGAACGAGGAGGGCGTCACCAAGTCGGAGAACGCCGGCAACGCGCCCGCCGAGCTGGCGAAGACGACCCTGGAGTACTCCCCCGACCAGGCCGACCAGGCCCGCCGGCTCGCCGACCTGATGGGGTTGTCCGGCTCGGCGATGAAGCCGGGCGAGAGCGTGACCAACTCCCAGGGGCAGCCCGCGATGACCCTGACGCTCGGCAAGGACTACAAGGGCGCGGGCGTTCCCCTCAGCACGCCGACGCAGGCCCCGGACGACGTGCAGAAGTCCACCGCCGACAAGGTGGAGTGCGCCAAGTAGCTTGCTGTGGGCGGGTGCTCGCCTGACGTCCGGCAAACAATTGCGTCGGATTGCCCAGTTGTCAGAGCGGGGGGTTCGTCACCCACGTCGCTTGACGCCGAAGTGTGCGGATAGGGTGTGCGATCGAGAGCTCTCCCCCACGAGGTCCGTCCTGGGGGTGGGTGCTGCTTGACCAGCGCCGTGCGCCTTCCGGGGGAGGGCGCCGCGTGGCTCGACGGAGGAATCAGGCAACCGTGGACGCGCAAAGCCGTGGGCGGGCGGACGACATCGACCCCGCAGACCAGTGGGTACTCAACCCGGACACCGGCGAATACGAACTGCGACCGCCCGCTTCCGCACCGCAGTCACCGGTCCCCGGGCCCCGTTCCGGCGCACGCGGCCCTTCCAGGGCGGGTGGCTCGGCACGTCCCCGCACAGCCGCCCCCCGCCGTCCGGCCGAGGGTGCCCCCGCGCGGCGGTCCGGCGCGGCGGCCTCCGGCGACGAGGCCCCGGCCGGGCGCCGACGCGGCGCCGCCCCCGCCGAAGCGGCGGCTGGCCGGCGCGGGCGCCGTCCGGCGCAGAAGCCCAAGGGCGGGAAGGCCCTGCTGTGGACCGGAGGCACGCTGGCCTTCGTGCTCCTGGCCACGAGCGCGGCCGCGTACCTGTACTACGAGCACCTCAACGACAACATCACCTCCGTGTCGGACGACGGCGCGGGCACCGGCGGGTTCAGCAAGGACCGCGCCATCAACATCCTGCTCATCGGCACCGACAAGCGCACCGGCGAGGGCAACGAGGGCTACGGCGACAAGGGCAGCTCCGGGCACGCGGACACCACGCTGGTGCTGCACGTCTCCAAGGACCGCACGAACGCCACGGTGCTGAGCATCCCGCGCGACCTGGTCACCGACATCCCGGACTGCCCGACGACGCAGGAGGACGGCTCGGAGAAGATCATCCCGGGCACGCCGAACACCCGCTTCAACCAGAGTCTCGGCCAGGAGGACCGGACGCCGAGCTGCACCATGCGCACGGTCACCGAGCTCACCGGGCTGACGATGGACCACTTCATGGTGGCCGACTTCAACGCGGTCAAGACGCTGACCAGCGCGGTCGGCGGCGTCGACGTGTGCCTGGCCAAGGACATCAAGGACAAGGACTCCAAGCTCGACCTGCCCAAGGGCGAGCACACGATCGAGGGCGAGGACGCGCTGGCGTTCGTGCGCACCCGGCACTCCGTGGGCTTCGGCGGCGACCTGAGCCGGATCGAGCTGCAACAGCAGTTCCTGGGCTCGCTGATGCGCAAGCTGAAGTCCAACGACACCCTCACCAGCCCGTCCAAGATGATCAAGCTGGCGGAGGCGGGCACCAAGGCCCTCACCGTCGACTCCCAGATCAGCACGATCAAGAAGCTGGCCGACCTCGGCGCCGAGCTGGGCAAGTTCGACACCAGGAACCTCACGTTCGCCACCGTGCCGGTCGACGACAACCCCGAGGAGGCGGTCAAGGCCACGGTGGTGCTGAAGCAGCCCCAGGCCCAGCAGCTCTTCGCGATGGTCCGGGACGACGTGTCGCTGACCGAGGTGAAGCAGAAGAAGAAGCAGGAGAAGGCCGCGGAGGCCGCCCGGCTGAAGGGCACCAAGGCCCCGGCCTCCGAGGTGCGCGTGCGCATCCTCAACGGCGGCGCCGTCGCCGGCAGCGCCCAGGAGACCCTCAGCTGGCTGCAGGTCGAGGAGGGCGTCACCAAGTCCGAGAACGCGGGCAACGCCGGGGAGCAGCTGGCGAGGACGACGCTGGAGTACGCGCCCGGGCAGGCGGACCAGGCACGCCGGCTCGCCGCCGTCCTGGGCCTGTCCGGGGCAGCGATGAAGCCGGGCGAGAGCGTGACCAACTCCCAGGGGCAGCCCGCGATGACGCTGACCCTGGGCAGGGACTACAAGGGCGCGGGCGTTCCGCTCACCACGCCGACCAAGGCACCGGAGGACGTGCAGAAGTCCACCGCCGACAAGGTGCGGTGCGCGAAGTGACCTGACCGTCCCGGTCTGCGTCTTACCGGCGGACGGAGATTTCGGACAGTTGACCGGGTGTACATCCGACCGGGCGTGTCAGGTGTCCAAACAGTGACGGGGACGACCGTGCCCGGCGGGAAGCGGGGCATCCGTGTCCGGACGGACGCGGGTCGCTGGGGATCCGAACACGACGCGGGGCGACCCGTGGGTCGGCCGTAGGGGTGGGGAGGCAGGGTATGGCGCAGAGTGACGTGCGCTCAGGCAGCGCTCGGCGTGCGGCGGGCGGCCTGGTCCAGCAGGAGCGTCCGGGCACGGGTTCGTCCGCCACGGGCGACGGCGACGGGAGCGGCCGGGGCGGGCGGCCTGGCGGGGGGCGCCGGATACTGCGCTGGTTCGCCCTCGTGCTGTCGGTGCTGATACTCGGGACGGCCGCCGCCGGTTACCTCTACTACCGCCACCTCAACGGCAACCTCGACAAGGGCAAGCGCAACAGCGGCGACTCCGACGTCCGCAAGACCGAGCCCAACTCGGCCGGCCAGAGCCCCCTCAACATCCTGCTGATCGGCTCCGACAGCCGGAACTCCGCGGAGAACGTCAAACTCGGCGGCAGCCGGGACAACGTCGGCAGCAAGCCCCTGGCCGACGTCCAGATGCTGCTGCACGTCTCGGCGGACCGCGAGAGCGCGTCCGTGGTGAGCATCCCGCGCGACACCCGGGTGGACATCCCCGAGTGCACCGACCCCGACACCGGCGAGACCTACCCGGCGAAGAACACCATCATCAACGAGTCGCTCCAGCGCGGCGGACCGGGCTGCACACTGGCGACCTGGCAGAACCTCACCGGTGTGTACATCGACCACTGGATGATGGTCGACTTCGCCGGTGTGGTCGACATGGCGGACGCCGTCGGTGGTGTCCCGGTCTGCGTCAACCAGAACGTGTGGGACCGGCCGCTGTCCGGCCAGCGCGGCGGCTCCGGGCTCAAGCTGAAGGCCGGCACGCACAAGGTGCAGGGCAAGCAGGCGCTGCAGTGGCTGCGCACCCGGCACGCCTGGGGCAGTGACCCGCTGCGCGCCAAGGCGCAGCACATGTACATGAACGCGATGATCCGCACGCTGAAGGAGCAGAACGTCTTCACGGACACGGGCCGGCTGATGGGCCTGGCCGAGGCCGGCACGAAGGCGCTGAAGGTGTCCGAGGAGATCGGCACGGTCAAGGAGTTGTACAACCTCGGCATGCAGCTGAAGTCGGTCCCGACGAGCCGCATCACCATGACGACGATGCCGTGGATCGAGGACAACCTGGACCGCAACCACCTGCTGCCCAAGCCGGGGGACGCGGACAGGATGTGGGCGATGCTCCGCGACGACGTCTCCTTCGACAAGAACGGCGAGAGCCGCGCGGCCACGGCCACGGCCCCGTCCTCGTCGCCGTCGCCGTCGCCGGAGAAGTCCGCCCTGCCCGCCGCCGCTCCGGCCGCCGGGCTGTCGGTCACGGTCGTCAACGGCACGGCGAGCGAGGAACGGGCCGCCGTTCCGCACCGGGCCGCGGCGATCGCCGCCGCGCTGCAGCAGGAGGGGTTCACCCGGGCCGTCGCCGGCGGCGTGCAGGAACCGCAGGCGCGGACCCAGGTGACGTACCCGGAGAGCACCGGGGAGCAGGGCCGCGCCAACGCGCTGGCGGTGGCCGAGGCGGTCGGTGTGCCGAGCAGCCGGGTGCGGGCCGCGGACACCGTCACGACGACCCTGACCGTCGGCAGCGACTGGCGGGAGGGCACGGCCTACCCCGAGCAGAAGGCCCCCGAGGCGGGCGACCTGCCCGAGAGCGCGGACGCGCTGACCGCGGACGAGAAGGAGTGCATGGACGTGTACGCGCCCTACCGGTGGTGAGCACGGCCGGGAACCCTTCGCACGCCGGGGGACGGCTGGGCGCGCGCGGCGGCCCCCTGCCCTGGAGAACGGGTGGCGCCGGCCGCTCGGCCTCGCGCCCGTAACCCAGGCACACGCGGGGCCCCCTCCCGTCCAACGACCACGGTCCTCGCAACTCCCACGGATCGCGGGTGCTGCGAGGACCGCTCGAACCCAACGACCGGGAAGGGGCCCGCGTGCGTGAGCGGTCAGCTCGTGGTCGCGTCCGCCCGGACCGGCGGGCGGCGGGAGGCGATCACCTTCCTCGCCAGGGAGCGAGGGCTCGTCAGGAAGCCCCAGCCCCACGACATGTGCATCGTGGCGAGCGCCACGGGGATCCGCAGCCGGGCCTTCAGCGGCAGCCCCTTGCCCGCCGGGACCGAGCCGAGCACGATCGCCGCGAGATAGCCGCCGGGCACCACGAGCCCCCACGGCGTCAGCAGCGCGCCCACCACGAGACCGGCCGCGATCGCGCACACGGCGGTCGGCGGGGCGAGGTAGCGCAGGTTGATGGAGCCCTCGTGGAAGCGGGCGACGACGTGCCGCCAACGGCCGTAGTCCTTGTACTGCTTGGCGAGGGCCTTCACGCTCGGCCGCGGCCGGTACGAGACCTTCAGCTCCGGCGAGAACCAGATCAGCCCGCCGGCCTCACGGATGCGGAAGTTCAGCTCCCAGTCCTGGGCGCGGATGAACTCCACGTTGTAGCCGCCCTGCCGCTCCAGCGCCTCGCGCCGGAAGACGCCCAGGTAGACCGTCTCGGCCGGACCCGCCTGACCACCGGTGTGGAAGGCGGCGTTGCCCACCCCGATCTTCGAGGTCATCGCCGCGGCGACGGCGTGCTCCCAGTCGTTCTCGCCCTCGGCGTGCATGATGCCGCCGACGTTCTGCGCGCCGGTCTCCTCCAGCAGCCGCACGGCGGTGGCGATGTAGTCCGGGGAGAGCATGCCGTGCCCGTCGACCCGCACCACGATCGGGTGCCGGGAGGCGTTGATCGCGGCGTTCAGCGCGGCGGGCGTACGGCCGGTGGGGTTCGGGACGGTGTGCACGCGCGGGTCTTCGGCCACGAGCTCGGCGGCGATCTCGTCCGTGCGGTCCGTGGACGGACCGAGGGCGATCACGACCTCCATCTCGCCGGCGTACTCCTGCGCGAGGATCGCTTGGACTGCTCCCCGCAGGTGCCGCTCCTCGTTGAGGACGGGCATGATCACGGAAACGGCGGGGAGCCGCACGTCGGGATTGGCGTTCATAGGAGCCTCACGTTACCGCGAACGGGGGACAGCGGTGCGCGCCGCCGGGGCACAAACGCGGGCAGCAGATCGTATCGGCCTACGGTTTCACGGATCCCACGTACGGCCGTCGTCCGGAGGTGTCCCCATGCCCACGCCGCCGCGATCCTCCCGGTCCACCGCCGGCCCGCAGCGCCGCCCGCAGCCGCCCTCCCGCCGCAAGGCCCCGCGCCGTCCCGCGCCGCCCGCGCGGCGCCGCAGGCCGCGCTGGGGGATGCGGGTGGTCACCACGTTCTCGGTGGTGGTCCTCGCCTCGGCCGGCATCGGGCACGCCGTGGTGACCGGCCTCGACGCCGACATCACGCGGGTCGACGCCTTCAAGGACATGAAGAACCGCCCCCGGTCCGGCCACGGCATGAACGTCCTGCTGGTCGGCACCGACGGCCGCGAGAGGATCAGCAAGGAGGAGCGGCGCAAGTACCGTCTGGGCGGGGCGCCCTGCCACTGCACGGACACGATGATGATCGTGCACATCTCGGAGGACCGGCAGCGGGCGAGCGTGGTGAGCCTGCCGCGGGACTCCTACGCGATGACCCCCGCGCACCGCGACCGCACCTCGGGCGAACGCCACCACGGGCACCCCCTCAAACTGAACGCCGCCTACGCCGAGGGCGGGCCGCAGCTGACCGTGCGCACGGTCGAGAGCATGACCAAGGTGAAGATCGACCACTACCTGGAGGTCGACTTCACCAGCTTCATGAAGACCGTGGACGTGGTCGGCGGTGTGCGGATCTGCACGACGGAGCCGCTGAAGGACAGTTACACCGGCCTGAACCTGCCGCCCGGCCGGCACACGCTCGCCGGCGGGCAGGCGCTGCAGTACGTGCGCGCCCGGCACATCGACGGGGCCTCCGACCTGGGCCGCATGAAGCGGCAGCAGCGCTTCATGGCGGCGCTCGTGGAACGCCTCACGTCCTCCGGGATCCTCCTCAACCCGATGAAGTTGCGGGACGTGACCCGGGCCGTGCTCGGCTCGGTGCGGGCCGACAAGGGATTCGGCACGGAGGAGATGCTGGACCTCGGCCGGGCCATGCGGAACTTCTCCCCCTCCTCCTCCGAGTTCACGACCGTGCCCATCGGGAAGACGGGATACGCCGTCAAGGGCGTGGGCTCGACGCTGAAGTGGGACCCCGTGAAGTCCGAGCGCCTCTTCCAGGCCCTGCGCCAGGACCAGCCGCTGTCGGTGCACCGGTCGCGCGGCGTCGCCAGGATCGTCGCGGTCGCCCCTCAGCAGATCCGCGTGCAGGTGGAGAACGGCACGCGCACGCCCGGTCTCGGCCGCCGGGTGGACGCGGCCCTGTCCTCCACGGGCTTCCGCACGACCAAGGCCCCGGTGAACTCCCGCACCCGGGACGTCAGGCGCACGGTCGTCGCGTACGACCCGCGCTGGGACCGCTCGGCCAAGTCCCTCTCGACCGCCCTCCCGGGCAGCGAACTCCGCCCCGTCAAGGGCTTGGGCGCGACCCTGAAGGTGATCGCGGGAGCGGACTTCGAGCGTGTGCGGAAGGTGCGGGCCGAGGACCCGGGGCAGGGCGAGTTCGGGGTGGTGCGGGGCGACGAGGTGGCGTGCTCGTAGCAGGCCCGGCTCAGTCCTCGAAGCCCTCCGCGGCCCGCTTCTCCCGCAGTTCCATGATCGCGCGGCGGCGGGCCAGGCGGTGGGTGCGGCGGATCTGGGCCTCCTGGTAGCGGCGCTTGTCGCGTTCCGTCTCGGGCAGGACCTGCGGGACCCGGCGGGGTGTGCCGTCGGCGTCGACGGCGGCGAAGACGAGGTAGGCGGAGCCGACCTGCGTGGGCGGCGTCGACTCGTTCCAGCGCTCGGCCAGGACCCGGACGCCGACCTCCATGGACGTCCGGCCGGTCCAGTTCACCTGGGCCTTGACGTGCACCAGGTCACCGACGCGGACGGGCTCCAGGAACACCATCTCGTCCATCGACGCGGTCACCGCCGGCCCGCCGGAGTGCCGCCCGGCCACAGCCCCCGCGGCGTCGTCGACCAGCTTCATGATCACCCCGCCGTGCACGGTCCCCAGAAGGTTCGTGTCGTTGTGGGTCATGATGTGGCTGAGGGTGGTGCGGGACGCCGCAGTCGGCTTGCCCGGGATATCCGCAGTGCCGGAATCCGCAGCTGGGGCCTGGTCTGTCACGGCCCCCACCTTATGCCGACCGCGCATGAGGGGTTTTGTGTCAGCTTCGCCACAGCCGTGCTCTGATTTTCCGACGACTCTTGTATGGCGTACCGCGTGGACCTGCACACTGGGGCCCATGAATGATTGGCCCCAGGGATGGTCCGGCGGCGACCGCGGCAGCCGGTTCGGACGTGGCAGCTCGAGCGCGCAGCCCGAGAGCGCCCGTGTCATGCGCCAGGTCCGCCGTGGTCCGGCGGCATCGCCCGGCCAGGGCGCCCACGGCGCCCCGCAGTACGCCGGCGGCGTCCCGCAGCAGCCGTCCTACGTGGACGGCCAGGGCTACGGCGAGCCGCCCGGTTACGACAGCGGCTACAACACCGGCCAGGTCTACGGCTCCCCCGGTGGCCGCGGCCCCGGCGGACCGGACGACGGCGTGTACGGGCCGCGGCCCGCGCCGGACTGGCGCCGCCGCATCAAGGTGACGGCCGTCACGGTGGTGACGGTGCTGGTGGTGACGAGCGTCGCCACCTACTTCTGGGCCGACTCCAAGCTCAACCGCGAGGTCGACCTGTCGAAGGTCATCGACCGGCCGGAGGCGGGCGAGGGCACCAACTACCTGATCGTCGGCTCCGACAGCCGCGCGGGCATGTCCGCCGAGGACAAGAAGAAGCTGCACACCGGCTCCGCCGAGGGCAAGCGCACGGACTCGATGATGATCCTGCACACCGGCGGCAACGGCCCGACGCTGATCTCGCTGCCGCGTGACTCGAACGTCACCATCCCCTCGTACAAGGGCTCCGACTCCGGCAAGCTCTACCCCGCCCGGGGCCGGCAGACGAAGCTGAACGCCGCGTACGCGGAGGACGGCCCGGAGCTGCTGGTCCGTACCGTCGAGGCCAACACGGGCCTGCACATCGACCACTACGTGGAGATCGGCTTCGGCGGCTTCGCGAACATCGTGGACGCGGTCGGCGGCGTCGAGATGGACATCCCGCAGGACATCAAGGACACCAAGTCCGGCGCGGACCTGAAGAAGGGCCGGCAGACCCTCAACGGCGAGCAGGCCCTCGCCTTCGTCCGCACCCGCTACGCGCTCGCGGGCTCCGACCTGGACCGTACGAAGAACCAGCAGAAGTTCCTCTCCGCGCTGGCCAACCAGGTCGCCACTCCGAGCACGGTGCTCAACCCGTTCAAGCTGTACCCCACCATGGGCGCGGGCCTGGACTCGCTCGTGGTCGACGAGGACATGGGCCTGTTCGACCTGGCGTCGATGTTCTGGGCGATGAAGGGCGTCAGCGGCGGCGAGGGCACGTCGATGAACATGCCCATCGCGGGCAACTCCGCCAACGGCAACCTCCAGTGGGACACCGCGAAGGTGAAGAAGCTGGTGGAGGAGCTCAAGAACGACGAGAAGGTCACCGTCTCCGGCAACTGAGCGGACGGCGGCGCGAGCTCCGCGGTGGAAAAAAGGGCGGCGCCCGGCGGGGCGCCCCCCTTCGCCGTCCGGTGGTGCTCACCTCATGTGGGCCGACATCGAGCGGCACATCTCGGCGCAGGTGCGGCACGCCTCGGCGCACCGCGTCATCTGTGCGTCCTCCGGCATGGCCATACACGCCTCCGCGCACATGTCACAGGCGCGGGCGCACATCGCGCACATCTCGGCCGACAGCGGCGAGCGCCGCATCATCATGTCGGCGCACAGCCGCGTCGTCTCGGCGCAGTCGATGACGGCGCGCATGATCTGCATCTGGGTCTGGCCGCCCGTCTGCAGGCAGGAGCTCATGGTCTCCTCGCAGACGCCGTGACAGGTCATGCAGGCCTGGACGCAGTCCTGCATCTCCTTGCTGAGCGGGGTGGCGGTGGTGGGCTGCTGGGTCATGGCTTCCTCCCGGGGCCGGCGGGAGCCGCGGCTCGGCGCCCGCCTCCTCTCGTCCTACGCCTCCCGCCCCATGAGCACCACAGGGCGGACCGCACGCGTTCCGCTTCTCGCCGCCTGTGAGGCACGACTCAGCCGGGGCTGCGTGAAACGGCCGACAGCGGCAAGGAGGGGATGCAGACGCCCCGGGGGGCGGCGTCGTGAAGGCACCGGCAGGGCAGTTCCGCGGCGAGGGGGAGACCCACCCATGACACAGCAGACCTACGACGAACGGACGGCACCGGAACCCCAACCGGAGCCGGGACACAGCAGATCCGAGGCGCAGAAGCAGCGGCTGCGCAGGCGTCTTGAGCGCCTGATCGGAATCGCCGCGACCGAGGGCAACGAGCTGGTGCCGCTGCGCAACGGCGACGAGATCTTCCCCGCGATGCTGGCCGCCATCCGGGCCGCCGAGCACACGGTCGACATGATGACGTTCGTGTACTGGCGCGGCGACATCGCGCACGAGTTCGCCGACGCCCTGGCCGAGCGGGCCCGCGCGGGCGTCCGGGTGCGGCTGCTGCTGGACGGCTTCGGCGCCAAGGAGATCGAGCGGGACCTGCTGGACGCCATGGACGAGGCCGGGGTGCAGGTGGCCTGGTTCCGCAAGCCCACGCGGCTGTCGCCGATGCGGCAGAACCACCGCTGCCACCGCAAGGTGCTGGTCACCGACGAGCACACCGCGTTCACCGGGGGCGTCGGCATCGCCGAGGAGTGGTGCGGTGACGCCCGGAACCCGGACGAGTGGCGCGACACCCACGTCCAGGTGCGCGGCCCCGCCGTGGACGGCATCGCCGCGGCCTTCGCCCAGAACTGGGCCGAGTGCCACGACGACCTCTACGACGACGAGGACCGCTTCACTCCGCAGCCCCAGCCGGGCCGGTCCACGGTCCAGGTCGTGCGGGGTTCGGCCTCCTTCGGCTGGCAGGACATGCAGACGGTCCTGCGGGTGCTGATCACCTCGGCGCAGGAGCGGTTGCGGCTGGCCACGGCCTACTTCGCCCCCGACACCTACTTCATCGACCTGCTGGCCGCCGCGGCCCGGCGCGGGGTGCGGGTCGAGATCCTGCTGCCGGGGCCGCACACCGACCAGCGGGCGTGCCTGCTGGCCGGGCGGCAGCACTACCAGACCCTCGTGGACGCCGGGGTGGAGGTGCGGGAGTACCAGCAGACGATGCTCCACACGAAGATCCTGACCGTGGACGGGGTCTGCTCGCTGATCGGTTCGACGAACTTCAACCGCCGGTCCATGGAGCACGACGAGGAGGTCGTCCTGGCCGTCCTCGACGAGGACTTCACGGCGGCGCTCGACGCCGACTTCGACGCCGACCGGAAGCTGAGCGAGCCGATCGACGCCGCGCGCTGGCGGCGGCGGCCCCTTCCCGCGCGGCTGGCCGAGGCCGCGGTGACGCCGATCCGGCGCTTCCTGTGAGAGGGCGCCCGGGATCCTCCGACATGCCTCGGCCCCGGCGATCGCCGGGGCCGAGGCATGTCACGTGAAGGCGGGACTACGGCAGGTTGCGCGCGATGACGATGCGCTGGACCTGGTTGGTGCCCTCGTAGATCTGGGTGATCTTGGCGTCGCGCATCATGCGCTCCACCGGGTAGTCGCGGGTGTAGCCGTAGCCGCCCAGGAGCTGGACGGCGTCCGTGGTGACCTCCATCGCCACGTCCGAGGCGAAGCACTTGGCGGCGGCGCCCAGGTAGGTGAGGTCGGCGTCGACGCGCTGGGAGGCGGCGGCGGCCTGGTAGGTCAGGGCGCGGGCGGCCGAGATCTTCATGGACATGTCCGCGAGCATGAACTGGATGCCCTGGAAGTCGGCGATCGGCTTGCCGAACTGCTTGCGCTCCTTGACGTAGCCCTTGGCGTAGTCGAGGGCGCCCTGGGCGATGCCGAGGGCCTGGGCGGCGATGGTGATGCGGGTGTGGTCGAGCGTCTTCATCGCCGTGGCGAAGCCGGTGCCCTCCTCGCCGATCATCCGCTCGGCGGGGATGCGGACGTTGTCGAGGTAGACCTCGCGGGTCGGGGAGCCCTTGATGCCGAGCTTCTTCTCGGGGGCGCCGAAGGAGACGCCCTCGTCGGACTTCTCCACCACGAAGGCGGAGATGCCCTTGGAGCGCTTCTCCGGGTCGGTGACGGCCATCACCGTGTAGAACTCGGACTCGCCGGCGTTGGTGATCCAGCGCTTGACGCCGTTGAGCACGTAGTGGTCGCCGTCGCGGACGGCCTTGGTCTTCATGCCGGCGGCGTCCGAGCCGGCGTCCGGCTCGGAGAGGCAGTAGGAGAACATGCCCTCGCCCTTGGCGAGCGGGGTCATGTACCGCTTCTTCAGGTCCTCGGAGCCGGAGAGGATCACCGGCAGGGAGCCGAGCTTGTTCACGGCCGGGATCAGGGAGGAGGAGCCGCAGACGCGGGCGACCTCCTCGATGACTATGACGGTCGCGAGCGCGTCCGCGCCGGCGCCGCCGTACTCCTCGGGTACGTGCACGGCGTGCAGGTCGTTGGCGACCAGTGCCTGGAGGGCCTCGCGCGGGAAGCGGGCCTCCTCGTCCACCGCGGCGGCGTACGGCGCGATCTTCGCCTCGGCCAGCGAGCGGACGGCGTCACGGAGCATGTCGTGCTCCTCGGACGGGCGGTACAGGTCGAAGTCAGCCGATCCGGCCAAGGTCTCTCACGCTCCAAAACGCTGCGATGGTGACGCTAACTACCGTTAAGTAATCAAAAGTTTATGGCGTCGCCCGGCGGAGGGGTACGTGAGCTAGGCGACAGCGGAGAAGTTGCCCGGTGAAGCGCGCCGCCATGCCCCGGATATGCTCGGGCGCGCACCGCATGCCGTAGACCCCTGGAGCATCCATGGCCCTGAAGATCACCGTGATCGGCACCGGTTATCTGGGCGCGACACACGCGGCGGCCATGGCCCAGCTGGGCTTCGAGGTGCTCGCGCTCGACGTCGTGCCCGAGAAGATCGAGAAGCTGGAGCGCGCCGAGGCCCCCATGTACGAGCCGGGCCTGGACGAGTTGCTGCGGCAGCACGTCGCGGGCATCGAGGGCTCCAGCGGCCGGCTGCGCTTCACTCGGGACTGGGCCGAGATCGGCGCGTTCGGCGATGTGCACTTCGTCTGTGTGAACACCCCGCAGCGGCACGGCGAGTACGCCTGCGACATGTCGTACGTCGACTCCGCGATCGCCTCCCTCGCCCCGCACCTGCACGGACCCGCCCTGGTCGTGGGCAAGTCGACGGTGCCGGTGGGGTCCGCGGACCGCCTCGCGGCCTATCTGGCCGCTCACGCGCCCGCCGGGCAGGAGGCCGAGCTGGCCTGGAACCCCGAGTTCCTGCGCGAGGGTTTCGCCGTGGACGACACGCTGCACCCCGACCGGATCGTGGTGGGCGTGCGCAGCGAGCGGGCCGAGAGGCTGCTGCGGGAGGTGTACGCGACGCCGATCGCCGAGGGTTCGCCGTTCGTGGTGACGGACTTCCCGACCGCCGAGCTGGTGAAGACGTCCGCGAACTCCTTCCTCGCGACGAAGATCTCCTTCATCAACGCGATGGCGGAGGTGTGCGAGGCCGCGGGCGGTGACGTGGCGAAGCTGGCGGAGGCCATCGGCCACGACGACCGCATCGGCCGGAAGTTCCTGCGGGCCGGGATCGGCTTCGGCGGCGGCTGCCTGCCGAAGGACATCCGGGCGTTCATGGCGCGCGCCGGTGAACTGGGCGCGGACCAGGCGCTGACGTTCCTGCGGGAGATCGACTCGATCAACATGCGCCAGCGCGGGCAGATGGTGGAGCTGGCCCGGCAGGCGCTGGGCGGCGGGCCGTTCCTCGGCAAGCGGGTGGCGGTGCTGGGCGCGACCTTCAAGCCCGACTCGGACGACGTGCGCGACTCCCCCGCGCTGAACGTCGCCGGGCAGATCCACCTCCAGGGCGGCCAGGTCACGGTCTACGACCCCAAGGGCATGGACAACGCCCGCCGGGTCTTCCCGACCCTGGGCTACGCCGACTCGGCGCTGGAGGCGGTGCGGGGCGCCGACATCGTGCTGCACCTGACGGAGTGGCGGGAGTTCCGGGAGCTGGACGCGGAGGCGCTCGGCGAGGTGGCGGCGGCGAAGGTCGTCCTGGACGGCCGCAACGCCCTGGACCCGGAGCGCTGGCGCAAGGCCGGCTGGACGTACCGGGCGATGGGACGGCCCCGCGCCTGAGAACGGACTGACGGGTGACGCCGGTTCGGCCGAGGCTCAGTCGGCCGAACCGGCGTCTTCGTGCATTCTGCACCACCGGGCCGTGGCTCGGGGTGCCTATCCGCCCTTGGCCCGGTAGCGGCGCATCTTCGCCCGGGCCCCGCACACCTGCATCGAGCACCAGCGGCCGCGGCCGGCCGGGCTGCGGTCGTAGTAGGCCCAGTGGCAGTCGGCGGCCTCGCACGCCTTGAGGCGGCTCCAGGTGCCGGCGACCAGGGACTCGGCGACGGCGGCGGCCACGCGCGCGTGCAGGGTCCGGTCGCCGGCGGGGGCGAGGGCGGCCGAGCCGTCGGCCGGGTCGACCGTGACGCGCAGCGGCGCCGAGGCCAGAAGGTCCTCCAGCGAGGGTGCGTCGCGGTGCGGCGGGTGGCCGGCGTGGGCGAGCAGCACCACGCGCAGGGACTCGCGCAGGGCGCGGGCCCGCTCGGCCTCGTGGTCGCCGGTGATCCCGAAGCGCTCGCGGCCCTGGGGCGTGTCCAGCGCGTCGGCGCCCGATTCCAGGTCCAGCGTGTTCACCAGGGCCTCGACCAGGGCCAGGCCGCCGGGCGCGGGCGATCTCTCCGTCATGGCTGGACCGTACCTCTCGCCATTTCCCTTGCGAGGTTACCGCCTATGGGGCAGCATGCAGTAACAGTTACTGGTTACCCGACTTTGGCGGTAACCAGTGGCCCGTAACCAGTGACAAGGTCACAGCGACTTCGAGGAGGAAGTCATGGCTCTCGCCAAGCCGGGTGTCGTCGTTCTGGACTGCCACGATCCGCGCGCGCTGGCCGCGTTCTACGCCGGGGTGCTGGGCGGCACGCCCACGGTGCAGAACGACGGGGAGGACGAGTGGGTCGACCTGAAGGTGCCGGGCGGCACACCGCTCGCCTTCCAGGCCGCCCCCGGATACGTGCCGCCGCGGTGGCCGTCCCCCGAGCACTCGCAGCAGTTCCACCTCGACCTGGAGGTGGAGGACCTGGACGCGGCCGAGCAGGGCGTGCTGGCGCTCGGCGCCACCGTGCTGGACGCCGAGGACCGCGAGCGGAGCTTCCGGGTCTACGCCGATCCGGCCGGGCACCCGTTCTGCCTCTGCGCCTGCTGACACCGGGAGACCTCATCGCCGCTGCCGCACGTTTCCGTTCCGCGGTCCTCGACTGTCCCGACCCGCGCGAACTGGCCCGCTTCCACGCGCAGGTCGTCGGTGGCACACCGGAGGACGACGACCCCGACCGGGTGGTGCTGCGCGTCCCCGGCGGGCCCCGGCCGGCCTTCCAGCGCTCCCCCGGCCACACCGCGCCGGAGCGGCCGCGGGCCGACCGCAACGCCCAGCAGTTCCACCCCGACGTCGACGGCGGGCCGACCTGGGAGGGGATCGACGCGGCGGAGCAGCGGGTGCTTGAGCCGGGCGCGCGGGTGCTGGACCGGGAGGACGACGAGAAGAAGGGCTTCCGGGTGTACGCCGACCCGGTGGGGCACCCGTTCTGCCTCTGCCGGCTGAAGCACGGGTGAGCGCGGGGCCCGTCCCGCTCGCGGGGTGGGGCGGGCCCGGCCGGATCAGCCGTCCAGCTCCGAGATCGTCGCGGTGGACGGCTCGCGCCGCTGCTGGGCGGCGCGGGCCGTGAAGTCGGCGCCGCGCAGCACGCGCTGGACGTTGCCCCAGGTCAGCATGGCCACGTCGGCCTCCTCCCAGCCGCGGCGCAGCAGTTCGGCGACCACGCGCGGATAGCAGGAGCTGTCGCCGAGCTCCTGCGGGTGGGCGGCTCCGGTGTCGTACGTACCGGACAGCCCGACGCACCGGGCCCCGGCCACGGCACGGATGTGGTCGAGGTGGTCGGCGACGTCGCGGACGGTCGAGCCGGTCTGCTCGGCACTGAGCGGCACCATGCACAGGCCCTCGGCGGCGCCCAGCTCGGCCAGCAGGTCGTCGGGGAGGTTCACGGGGTGCGGGCGGACGGCCCGGGCGGCGGAGCGGCTGCACAGCACGGGCGCCCGGGACAGGCCCAGGGCGCGGCGCAGGGTCTGTGGCGAGGTGCCGGAGAGGTCCGGGATCACGCCGAGCCGGTTCATCTCGCGCAGGACCTCCTCACCGAAGCGGGTGAGTCCCGCCTCGCTCGCCCAGGACACCCCCGCGAGGGTCAGCACGCGCAGGCCGAGCACGTGCATCCGGCGCAGGATGCCGAGCGAGTCGCCGAGGGCCGACGCCCCGGCGGGTCCGAGGAGCACCGCGACCCGGCCGCAGTTGCGGGCGTCCGCCACCTGCCCCGCCGTGGAGGCCGGGCGGAGTCCCTCGCCGCACGACCTCACGACCGTCTCGGCCAGGTCCAGCTGCTCCAGGGTGGCGCTGACGGCCCGGTCGCCGTCGAGGCCCTCCGGCAGGTGCAGCGACCAGAACAGGGCGCCCACATGGCCGGCGCGCAGCCGGGGCACGTCGGTGGCGACGGTGCTCTCCCCGAGTTCCAGGTCGTAGTAGGACAGGCGCTTGAGCGCCCAGGGCAGTCCGTTGTAGCCGTCGGCGACGGGGTGCGCGGCGAGGATGGCGTGCGCCCGGGTCAGCGGTTCGTCGTCGGGGTCGGAGACGGGCTCGTAGGACTCCGCCGGGACGACGGCCCCCTCGGGGTACGGGTCGGCCAGATCGTCGAACTCGCCGGCCTCGGTGGTGGAACGCAGCTCGTCCTGGAGGTCTGCCATGGCGGCTCCGTACGTCGTCGTGCAGTACGGCCACCGTCCCACGGGGCGCGGGGCGGTTCCTGATGGGCGGGGCGTTCGGAGTACCCGGGACGGCCTGCCGCGGGGTGCTCCCCCGGGACCGCCGGGCGGCCTCGCCCACACGGTCCGCGGGAGGCCGGGAGCCGGCCGGGGCGGCCCCCCGTCCGGCCGGTCGCGGACGGGGGTGGCCGAGGGCCCTGCCGGTCGCGGAAGGGGGTGGCCGGCCGTCCCGCGCGCGGGGCTCAGCCGGCGGGCGCGTCCAGCGATGCGATCGTGGCGTTCGACGGCGGCCGCGTCGTGCGCAGCCCGCGTGCCACCTCTTGTGCCGCGTCCAGCACCCGTACCGCGTTCTTCCAGGTCAGCTTGGCCAGGTCGGCCCTCGACCAGCCGCGGTCCAGGAGTTCCGCGACGAGGTTCGGGTAGCCGGAGACGTCGTTCAGGCCGTCGGGGGTGAAGGCCGTGCCGTCGTAGTCGCCGCCGATGCCGAGGTGGTCGACGCCGGCCGCCTCGCGCATGTGGTCGAGGTGGTCGGCGACCGTGGCGACCGTGGCGACCGGGCGCGGGTGGCGCTCCTCGAAGGCGCGGTGCACCTTCATGGCCTCGGGGGTGGTGTCGAGGTGGTGCAGGCCGTGGGCACGCAGGTGCTCGTCGGCGGCGGCGGTCCAGTCGACGGCCGCCTGGAGGACGAACTTCGGCACGAACGTCACCATCGCCATGCCGCCGTTGGCGGGCAGCCGCTCCAGGACGTCGTCGGGGATGTTGCGCGGGTGGTCGCAGACGGCCCGGGCGGAGGAGTGGGAGAAGATCACCGGGGCGGAGCTCGTGTCGAGCGCGTCCCGCATGGTGGTCGCCGCCACGTGGGAGAGGTCGACGAGCATGCCGAGGCGGTTCATCTCCCGGACGACCTCGCGACCGAACGCGGTCAGGCCGCCGGCCTTCGGCACGTCGGTCGCGGAGTCCGCCCAGTCGACGTTGTCGTTGTGGGTGAGCGTCAGGTAGCGCACGCCCAGCCCGTACAAGCCGCGCAGGGTGCCCAGGGAGTTGGCGATGGAGTGCCCGCCCTCGGCGCCCATCAGCGACGCGATCCGGCCCTCCTCGCGCGCGGCCTCCACGTCGGCCGCGGTGAGCGCGGGGCGCAGGTCCCGCGGGTGGCGCTCCAGCAGCTGCCGGACGCAGTCGATCTGCTCGAGCGTCGCCGCGACCGGGTCGGGCGCGTCCGTGCGGACGTACACCGACCAGTACTGCGCACCGACCCCGCCGGCCCGCAGCCGCGGGATGTCGGTGTGCAGATGGGCGCTCTGGTCCACGCCGACGTCCCGCGCGTCGAGGTCGTAGCGCACCTGCTCGCGCAGCGCCCAGGGCAGGTCGTTGTGCCCGTCGACGACGGGGAACTCGGCGAGGAGCGCGCGGGCGTCGTCGAGGTACGTCACGGGGTCACTTCCCGAAGCCGAAGCCGCCGACCGAGCCCTCGACCTTGGAGCGCAGACGCTTGCCCTTCTCCGTGGCCTGGTCGTTGAGCTCCTGCTGGAACTCGCGCATCCGGCCGCGCAGTTCCTCGTCGTGCGCGGCGAGGACGCGGGCGGCCAGCAGACCTGCGTTGCGGGCACCGGCGACCGAGACCGTGGCGACCGGGACGCCGGCCGGCATCTGCACGATCGACAGCAGGCTGTCCATGCCGTCGAGGTACTTCAGCGGCACGGGGACGCCGATGACCGGCAGCGGGGTCACGGAGGCGAGCATGCCGGGCAGGTGGGCGGCGCCGCCCGCCCCGGCGATGATCACCTTGAGCCCGCGGCCGTCGGCCTGCTCGCCGTAGGCGACCATCTCGCGCGGCATGCGGTGGGCGGAGACGACGTCCACCTCGTACGGGATCTCGAACTCGTCGAGGGCCTTGGCGGCGGCCTCCATGACGGGCCAGTCGGAGTCCGACCCCATGACGATGCCAACAACAGGGCTCATTCGGTGATGGTGCCTCTCAGGTAGCCGGCAGCGTGACGGGCGCGCTCCAGCACGTCGTCCAGGTCGTCGCCGTAGGTGTTGACGTGACCGACCTTGCGGCCGGGCTTCACGTCCTTGCCGTACATGTGGATCTTGAGCTGGGGGTCGCGGGCCATGCAGTGCAGGTACGCGGAGTACATGTCCGGGTAGTCCCCGCCCAGGATGTTGACCATGACGGTCCACTGCGCACGCGGGCGCGGGTCGCCCAGGGGCAGGTCCAGCACCGCGCGGACGTGGTTGGCGAACTGGCTGGTGACGGCGCCGTCCATCGACCAGTGGCCGGAGTTGTGCGGGCGCATCGCCAGCTCGTTGACGAGGATGCGGCCGTCGCGGGTCTGGAACAGCTCGACGGCGAGGTGCCCGACGACGCCCAGCTCCTTCGCGATATTCAGGGCCATCTCCTCGGCCCGCAGCGCCAGCTCCTCGTCGAGGCCGGGGGCGGGCGCGATGACCGTGTCGCAGACGCCGTCGACCTGCCGCGACTCCACGACCGGGTAGGCGACGGCCTGGCCGTGCGGCGAGCGGACGACGTTGGCGGCCAGCTCGCGGACGAAGTCGACCTTCTCCTCGGCGAGGACGGCGACCCCCGCCTTGAACGGCTCGGCGGCCTCCTCGGCGGAGCCGACGACCCACACGCCCTTGCCGTCGTATCCGCCGCGGACGGTCTTGAGGACGACGGGGAAGCCGCCCGCCCGTCGCCCACCACCGCCCTTGCCGGAGGACCCTTCGGGCCCGCCCCTCTCGAGCTCGGCCGCGAAGGCGGCCACGTCCTCGGGATCGGAGACGATCCGGTGCCGGGGGCAGGGCACGCCGATCGCCTCGAGCTTCGCCCGCATCACACCCTTGTCCTGGGCGTGCTGCAGCGCGTCCGGGCCGGGGCGCACGGGGATGCCGTCCGCCTCCAGGGCCCTGAGGTGCTCGGTGGGTACGTGTTCGTGATCGAAGGTGATCACATCGCACCCGCGCGCGAACTCGCGCAGCGTGTCCAGATCGCGATAGTCGCCGACGACGACATCGCTCACGACCTGCGCAGCGGAGTCCTGCGGGGTGTCACTGAGAAGCTTGAACCTGATGCCGAGCGGGATGCCCGCCTCGTGTGTCATACGAGCGAGCTGGCCACCGCCGACCATGCCGACTACCGGGAACGTCACGCCCCCAGGGTATCGGCCGCGCCGCGGTGGCCGGATTCCTGCCCCTCCCGGGCCCCGCCCGGCCCCTCTCCGGCTCCCCACCGGCATGGACAGGAAGATCGCGCGGGAGGGTGGTTAGCATGGCTGGGTTGACGCCGACGGACGGGGGCCTGTACGACCATGGGACATGGTGCCTCGCGGCTGAGACGGCTCGTCCACGAAGCCGCCAAGTTCGGCGCGGTGGGCGGCGCCGGCGTGCTGGTCAACCTCCTCGTGTTCAACCTGGTGCGGCACGTCACCGACCTGCAGGTGGTGCGCGCGGGCGTCATCGCGACCGTCGTCGCGATCGTCTTCAACTACGTCGGCTTCCGCTACTTCACCTACCGCGACCGCGACAAGACCGGCCGCGGGCGTGAGATGACCCTGTTCCTGCTGTTCAGCGCGGCGGGACTGGTCATCGAGAACGGCGTGCTCTACGCGGCGACCTACGGCTTCGGCTGGAACACCCCGCTGCAGAACAACGTCTTCAAGTTCATCGGCATCGGCGTGGCCACCCTCTTCCGCTTCTGGTCGTACCGCTCGTGGGTGTTCCGCGCGCTGCCCGCCCGGGACGCGGCGGCGCAGGCGGAGCTCCGGGAGCGGCAGGCGCCGGCCGGGCAGCGGGTGCCGTAGCCGGTCAGCGGATCGTCGGCGCGTCCTCACCGTCGCCCGGCTTCTGCAGGGCCGTGCGGGACAGGAACAGGGCGAAGACGGGCGGCTTGGTCTGGAGCATCTCCAGACGGCCTCCGTCGGCCTCCGCCAGGTCGCGGGCGACGGCCAGGCCGATGCCCGTGGAGTTGCGGCCGCTGATGGTGCGCTCGAAGATGCGGGCGCCCAGGTCGGCGGGGACGCCTGGGCCCTCGTCCGTGACCTCGATGACGGCCTGGTTGCCGGTGACGCGGGTGCGCAGCGCGACGGTGCCGCCGCCGTGCATGAGGGAGTTCTCGATCAGCGCGGCCAGGACCTGCGCGACCGCGCCGGGCGTGCCCACCGCCCGCAGATGCCGCTTGCCGGAGCTGACGATCGCCCGGCCAGCGCTGCGGTAGGCCGGCCGCCACTCGGCGAGCTGCTGCTGGATGACCTCGTCGAGCTCGAAGGAGACGGCGGAGCCGGTGCGCGGGTCGCGGGAGTTGGTCAGCAGCCGTTCCACGACGTCGGTGAGCCGCTCGACCTGGGTGAGGGCGATGGTCGCCTCCTCCTTCACCGTGTCCGGGTCGTCGGTCAGGGTGATCTCCTCGAGCCGCATGGACAGGGCCGTCAGGGGCGTCCGCAGCTGGTGGGAGGCGTCGGCGGCCAGGCGCCGCTCGGCGGTGAGCATCCGGGCGATGCGCTCGGCGGAGCTGTCCAGCACGTCGGCGACGCGGTCGAGCTCGGGGACGCCGTAGCGCTTGTGGCGGGGGCGGGGGTCGCCGGAGCCGAGCCGCTCGGCCGTCTCCGCGAGGTCGGTCAGCGGCGAGGCCAGCCGGTTGGCCTGGCGGACCGCGAGCAGGACCGCGGCCACGACCGCGAGCAGGGCGACCAGCGCGATGATCAGCAGGGTGCGGCCGACCTCCCGGGTCACCGAGGAGCGCGGCTCCTGGACGGTGACCGTCTCGCCCTCCTCGCCGGGGGCGGTGGCGCTGATGACGTCGCCGTCCGGCTGGTCGCCGACCTCGATGGGCGCCTTACCGGGGATCCGGATGACGGCGTAGTAGTGGTCCTGGGTGACCTGCTCGCGCAGCACCCCGGCGTCGACCTGCTGGGAGCCGAAGAGCCGGCTGTCGACGATGCTGGCCAGCCGCACCGCCTCCGACTCCACCCGCTCCTGGGCGCTGTTGCTGATCGTGCGGGTCTCGACGATGACGAGGGAGACGCCGAAGACGGCGATCACCACGAGCACCACGGCGAGCGTGGACTGGATCAGTCGGCGGCGCATGTCCTGTTACCCGAACCTGCCCAATCGGCTCAGCTCTTCTCGAAACGGAACCCGACACCGCGCACGGTGGCGATGTAGCGGGGATTGGCGGCGTCGTCCCCGAGCTTCTTGCGCAGCCAGGAGATGTGCATGTCGAGGGTCTTGGTCGAGGACCACCAGGTGGTGTCCCAGACCTCGCGCATCAGCTGGTCGCGGGTGACGACCCGGCCCGCGTCGCGCACCAGCACCCGCAGCAGGTCGAACTCCTTGGCGGTGAGCTGGAGCTCCTCCTCGCCCATCCAGGCGCGGTGCGACTCGACGTCGATGCGCACGCCGTGGGTGGCGGGCGGCTGCTGCGGCTCGGCGACACCGCGCCGGAGCAGGGCCCGGACCCGGGCGAGCAGCTCGGCCAGCCGGAACGGCTTGGTGACGTAGTCGTCGGCGCCCGCGTCCAGCCCGACGACCGTGTCGACCTCGTCCGCGCGCGCGGTGAGGATCAGGATCGGGATGGTGTGGCCTTCGCCACGCAGGCGGCGGGCCACCTCCAGACCGTCCATGCCGGGCAGACCCAGGTCGAGCACGACCAGGTCGACGCCGCCCTGCATTCCGGCGTCGAGAGCGGTGGGGCCGTCCTCGCGCACCTCCACCTCGTAGCCTTCCCGGCGCAGGGCACGGGCCAGCGGCTCCGAGATGGACGCGTCGTCCTCGGCGAGCAGTACTCGGGTCATGAGGTGATGGTAGACCTGCACGGCCCCGAGCCGGGGTGTGACCGGAAGCACGGCTTCTCATCGGGGGCACACCCGTGTCCTACGCCTGTGGGGCATCCTGACGGACCTCTGCCTGTGGGGTGGGATCCTGGTAGGGACCTTGGAAAGAGGGCGTGCGGTTCCCCCGACACCTGTGATCCGTGTCTCAAGTCCTTCCATATGCGACGGTGTCCTGCCGTATGGTGAAACAACGCCTGTTGCACCACGGCGACCTTCGGAGGCGGTGTGCCCTGAAGGTCTTCTTTGTGTGCGGGCCGGTCCCCCGCCGGCCCCGACCGTGAAACGACCTGTGGCCGGGCCTCCTCGTGCGGCGACGCGCGTAGAGGCGTGGATCCCGGTGGCGAGCGACCACCGCTTCGTGATCCGGAGCGGACCCCCGTAGGCGTCGGGCGGGCGGCCGGGCACCCACCGGTGCCGGCAGCCCCCCACCGGGCGCACCACCGCTGTCGCGGGGGCGCGTCCCGAGCAGCAAGGAACGACCATGGCGTCCAGCCTGACGAAGGACTCGGCCCGCCCGGGCACCCCCGGTTCCGAGAAGACCTTCTTCGGCCACCCCCGCGGCTTGGCCACTTTGTTCATGACCGAGATGTGGGAGCGTTTCTCCTACTACGGCATGAGGGCCCTGCTCCCGCTGTACCTGGTGGCCCCGGGTGGCCTGCACCTGAGCGCGGGCACCGCCACGGCCATCTACGCCGTGTACCTGTCGCTGGTGTACCTGCTCACGCTGCCCGGCGGCTGGTTCGCCGACCGCGTGCTCGGCCCCCGCAAGACGGTCGCCGCCGCCGGCGTCGTCATCATGCTCGGCCACCTGTGCCTAGCGCTGCCCGCCGCCGCGAGCTTCTACGCCGGCCTGGGACTGGTCGCCATCGGCTCCGGCCTGCTGAAGGCCAACATCTCCACGATGGTCGGCCACCTCTACGACGGACCGGACGACCCGCGCCGCGACGGCGGCTTCACCGTCTTCTACATCGGCATCAACCTCGGCGCCTTCGTGGCCCCGCTGGTGATCGGCACCGTCGGTGAGAACGTCAACTGGCACCTGGGCTTCGCGCTGGCCGCGGTCGGCATGGCGCTGGGCCTGGTGCAGTTCCTGCTCGGCGGCCGCCACCTGAGCGCCCGCAGCAGCGAGGTCCCGACCCCGCTGACGCCCGCCGAGAAGGCCCGCACCCTGCGCAAGGGCCTGATCTGGCTGGCCGTCGCCGTGGTCTTCTACGGCCTGGTCGGCGGCACCGGCCACTTCACCCTGAACTGGGCGCTGATCCCCCTCACGCTGCTCGGCCTGATCGTGCCGATCCTGGTCATCACCAGCATCCTGCGCGACAAGGACCTGGACTCCGGCGAGCGCGCGAAGGTCTCGGCGTACATCTGGTTCTTCGTCGCGGCCGCCGTCTTCTGGATGATCTACGACCAGGGCGGCTCGACCCTGTCGCTGTTCGCCGAGAAGAGCGCCGACAACACGGTCTTCGGCTGGGAGTTCCCGGTCTCCTGGTACCAGTCGGTCAACCCGGTCCTGATCATGGCGCTGGCGCCCGTCTTCGCCTGGCTGTGGCTGTGGCTGAACCGGCGCGGCCAGGAGCCGAGCACGATCGTGAAGTTCGCCTCCGGCCTGGTGCTGGTGGGTGCGTCCTTCTTCCTGTTCCTCGCTCCGCTGTCGATCGCGGAGGGCGGTCACAAGGCCGCCGCGATGTGGCTGGTCGCGATCTACTTCGTGCAGACCGTCGGTGAGCTGACGCTGTCGCCGGTGGGCCTGTCCGTGACGACGAAGATGGCACCGGCGAAGTACGCCTCCCGGATGATGGGCGTCTGGTTCCTCGCGGTCACCGCGGGCGACTCCGTCACCGCGCTGCTGTCCAACCCGGCGGTCGGCGGGGTGAACCTCGACCGGACGGGCTTCGTGGCGCTGGAGGCGGCGCTGGCCGTGGTCGCCGGGTTCGCGGTGTTCGTGTACCGCAAGAAGGTCAGGGCGATGATGGGCGACGTCCGCTGACGCCGGCCGTCACCGGTGAGGGTTGCCGCACCCGTGGGTGCGGCGGCCCTTTCCCCTCCCCGCCCCTTCCGGTCGGGGCGGAGCCCGGCGGGGCGGGAGCGGGCGGATACGGCGCGGAACGGCCCTCAGCGGCTCGCGCGAGCACCAGGGGTGACGTCGTGTCAGCCGCAACGCGCCCACCGCGTCCGCGCGCTGGACGAGACGCCGGAGGGCGGCGGAGCGTCGCCCTGAAGGAGCCGCGCGACCTGAGCGTCGTCGGGTTCGGGCGGGTGACGCGACCGTGCCGGTCCCGGATCGAGGGCGATGCCCGCAGGTTCGGGGCCGCCGCTGTGCGGGGGTTCGGCGCCGGGGGCGGGAGCCCGCACCGGAGCCTGTGCCGCGGGTTCACGCGGAGCGGGTCGTGCCACCTCCGTCCGGCGCCGTGGGGGCCGGGGCGAGGGACGGGGCCCGGGTCGCCGGAGGGAGGGCACGGGCGATGCATCTGAGCGCGTGGCGCCACCCGTTCGGGCGTACCGGCGGTCGCTTCGTCAAGCCGCAGGACGGAAGGTCGGACGGGTGCGCTCAGGACAGCGCGGCGCGCGGACCCGGCGGCAGGGAGACCTGGACGGACGGCGTGCACGGCCGGGCGGCGTACAGCGGCCGGCGGTGCCGGGCGGTCACGGCGGCCCGTCCGACGTCACACACGCACACGCGCACCCGCCCGGCGGGTGCGCGTCAGGCCGGTGCCCCGAGTTCGGCCCAGACCGTCTTGCCCGAGACCCCGGGGCTGCGTACGACACCCCAGTCCAGGCACAGGCGCTGGACGATGAACATGCCGTGGCCGCCCGGACGGCCCGCCCGGTGGGGCGTGCGCGGTGCGGGCTGGCCCGTGCCGCGGTCGGAGACCTCGATCCGGATCACCTTGTTGTCGCAGGTGATGTTCAGCTGCTCAGGCCCCTCGGCGTGCAGGCAGGCGTTGGTGACCAGTTCGGAGACGACCAGCAGCACGTCCTCCGCCGCGGCCCGCCGGTCGGCGGAGTCCGCGGGCAGCCAGCCCCACGCGTACAGCGCCTGGCGGGTGAAGTCGCGCGCGAGCGGGACGACCCCGCTCTCGTCCTCGAAGCTCAGCCGGCGCACCTGCCGGCCCCCCGGAGGCGCCGTGGCCCCGGACGACGCGACCACACCCTCGCCGGGCGGGCCGGCCGCCGGCACGCCGTCCCCGGACGCCCCGGAAGCGCCGCTGGGCTCCGGCCCGCGGTCGCCCGGCGAGTAAGGCCGGGTGGTGCTCATCAGCGCTTCACCTCACCGATTCACCGTTTCACCATGAGAAAACCCGATACACACATCTGTCACGCAGCGCGCGGCACGTCGGTTTCACTGCGCCCCCGTCACCCTGGCAGCCGACGGGCTCAGGATGTCTCCTGCCCGGGCGGACCGGGGGAACACCCCTGTATTGGCCATGAAAGCCGTGACAGGGGTAGGACGCCGGTCACAGAGGGGCGTCCGGGGCACGGCGCGCCGACGCACGCCGGTCAGCCCGGCTCGTCGGCCAGGGCCGCCTCGACAGTGTCATGGACACTGAAGACCGCATCGGCCCCGGTGATCTCGAACACGCGTGCCACCACCGGCTGCATGCCGGCGAGCGCGACGCCGCCACCGGCGGCCTCCGCCTTGAGCCGCGCCCCGAGGAGCACGTTCAGCCCCGTGGAGTCGCAGAACTCCAGGCGCGCGCAGTCGATGACCAGGCGCTTGAATCCCTTGGCGAGGCAGTCCTCGAGTGGCTCACGCAACAGATCGGCGGTGTGGTGATCCAACTCACCCGCCGGGGTCACGACGGCGCTAGAGCCCTCTTCCCGCACCTCCACCAGAAGCCGGCCAGACTGTGCGCTGCCGACCGTCCCGCGGTCCATGCCGTCTCTCTCTCCCGACGTCGTGGCTGCTTGCTGACGACCTCGAAGACTACGCCTTCCCGCCACACTCCGACACCCGAACAACTACACACAAACGGACATATGCTCACAGAGCGCACTTGCGGTGGGCTCCGGAAAGCGGATAGGCCTAAGGGAACACGCACCGACACGGCCGGCTTTGGAGGCGCCGCACACCGCAGTGCACGTACTGGCTCCGGCAGCCACATGCCGAGAACGATGGAGGACATCATGTCACCCCGGCTCGACGCCTCGCGTACCCGGAAAGCGACGTCGACACCCCTTCCGGAACATCTGGATCCCATCGAACGGGACGAGATGCTCGTCACACCCGACAGCTCGCTCGCCGGACTTCCGGACATCCCCCGGTACGAGGAAGTCGACGCCGTCGACGCGCGGGCCCTGTCCAAGACCCTCTTCGAGCGGCTCGAGACGCTGGAGGAAGGGACCCACGAGTTCTCGTACGTCCGCAACACGCTCGTCGAACTGAACCTGGCGCTGGTCAAGTTCGCCGCCTCCCGCTTCCGCTCCCGCAGCGAGCCGATGGAGGACATCATCCAGGTCGGCACCGTCGGCCTGATCAAGGCGATCGACCGCTTCGAGCTGTCCCGCGGTGTGGAGTTCCCCACGTTCGCGATGCCGACCATCATCGGCGAGATCAAGCGCTTCTTCCGTGACACCTCGTGGTCCGTCCGCGTCCCGCGGCGGCTCCAGGAACTGCGCCTCGACCTGGCCAGGGCCGGTGACGAGCTGGCGCAGAAGCTGGACCGGGCCCCGACGGTGGCCGAACTGGCCGAGCGCCTCGGCATCTCGGGCGACGAGGTCGTCGAGGGCATGGCCGCCTCCAACGCCTACACCGCCGCCTCGCTGGACGCCCAGCCGGAGGAGGACGACTCCGAGGGCGCGCTCGCGGACCGTATCGGCTACGAGGACCACGGACTCGAAGGCATCGAGTACGTCGAGTCGTTGAAGCCGCTGATCGCCGAACTCCCGCTCCGGGAACGGAAGATCCTCTCCCTGCGGTTCGTCGCCGGCATGACCCAGTCGGAGATCGGCGAGGAGCTGGGTATCTCGCAGATGCACGTCTCGCGCCTGCTGTCGCGGACGCTGGTACGGCTGCGCAAGGGGCTGACCGTCGAGGAGTGATCCTCACCGGGTGACGCCGTCCTCCGGGGGCGGACCGAGCGGTCCACCCCCGCTCGCGTGCCGGGCCGGGCTCGGCCCGTTCTCCGCTCCGCCGGTGCGGTCGTGGAGGGTGCAGGCCGGGAAGCCGTGTGCCTTCGGGCGGTCCGGTGCTCAGAGGACCCGCGCGCCGCGCCGCCAGACGGCCGTGACGAGGGGGACGCCGGGCCGGTAGGCGAGGTGGACGTGGCTGGGGGCGTCGAGCAGCGCGAGGTCGGCGTACGCGCCCGGGGCGAGGCGGCCGACGTCGGTGCGCCGCAGGGCCGCGGCGCCGCCCGCGGTGGCCGCCCAGACGGCCTCGTCCGGCGTCATGCCCATGTCCCGTACGGCGAGTGCGATGCAGAAGGGCACCGACGAGGTGAAGGACGAACCGGGGTTGCAGTCGGTGGACAGGGCCACGGTCACCCCGGCGTCCAGCAGGCGGCGGGCGTCCGGCCAGGCGGCGCGGGTGGAGAACTCGGCGCCGGGGAGCAGCGTGGCGACCGTACGGCCGCTCGCCAGGGCGTCCACGTCGGCGTCCGTGAGGTGGGTGCAGTGGTCGGCGCTGGCCGCGTCGAGTTCGACGGCGAGTCGCACGCCGGGGCCGTAGGAGAGCTGGTTGGCGTGGATACGGGGGTGCAGGCCCCGGGCCCGGCCGGCGGTGAGGATCGCGCGGGCCTGGTCGCCGTCGAAGGCGCCCTGCTCGCAGAAGACGTCGATCCAGCGGGCGTGCGGGGCGCAGGCGTCGAGCATCTCGCCGGTGACCAGGGAGACGTAGCCGGCCGGGTCGCCCGCGAACTCGGGGGCGACGATGTGGGCGCCGAGGTAGGTGACCTCGTCGGTGTGGCGGGCGGCGACGCGCAGGGCGCGGGCCTCGTCGTGGGCGGTGAGGCCGTAGCCGGACTTCGTCTCGAGGGTGGTGGTGCCCTGGCGGAGGGCCTCGGCGAGGTAGCGGGTGACGTTGGCCTCGAGTTCCTCGTCGCTCGCCGCCCGGGTCGCGGCGACCGTGGTGCGGATGCCGCCCGCGCTGTACGGGCGCCCCGACATACGGGCGTTGAACTCCTGGGTGCGGTCGCCCGCGAAGACGAGGTGGGAGTGGGAGTCGACGAAGCCGGGGATCACCGCCCGGCCGCCGGCGTCGACCCGGTTGTCAGTGGCGGGTGCTTTCCTGTGATCACCGGTCCACGCGATGCGGTCGCCCTCGATGACGACGGCCGCGTCCTGGATCAGTCCGAGGGGGGATCTGTCACCTAGGGAGGGGTCGTTGGTGACCAGGGCGGCGATGTTGGTGATGAGCGTGCTGGCGCTGCTCGCGGAGTGGGCGGGGCTGACGGTCGTCGCGTTGCTCATGGCGTCCTTGCTGGCCTGGTCGGCGGTCGGGGCGGGGGCGGGGCGCGGGGGGAGGCGGCCCGGGGTCAGTCGCGCAGGGCTGCGACGGCGTCCGCGAGGGCTTGCGGCACATCGGGGACGAGCGCGTGCGCCCCGTCCCGTACGACGTGCCGCCCCGCCACGACCGTGTGCGACACGTCTGCTGCCGACGCGGCGAATACGGCCGTCTCGGCCCCGAGCCGCGCAGGCGGCCCTGCCGTCCTGACCGAGTCCAGGGCGATCGTCGTGAAGTCGGCGAGGGCGCCGGGCTCCAGGGTGCCGGCCCCCTCCCAGCCGAGGGCGGCGTGGCCGTCGGCCGAGGCCGCGCGCAGCAGGGCAGCGGCCGTCCAGTGACCTCGTGTGCGGGTGCGCAGCCGTTCGTTCAGCTCCAGGGCGCGCGCCTCCTCGAACAGGTCGATGACGGCGTGGCTGTCGGAGCCGAGGCAGAGCGGCGAGCCCGCGCGCCGCAGCGCCACGGCGGGTCCGATGCCGTCGGCCAGGTCCCGCTCGGTCGTCGGGCACATGCAGGTGCCGGTGCCGCTGCTGCCGATGAGGGCGATGTCGTCGTCGGTGAGGTGGGTGTTGTGGACGCCGGTGGTGCGCGGCCCGAGCACCCCGTGGTCGGCGAGCAGCCGGGTGGGCGTGCACCCGTGGGCCGCGTGGCAGGCGTCGTTCTCGGCGGTCTGCTCGGACAGGTGCACGTGCAGCGGGGCCCGCCGCTCCTCGGCCCACTGTGCGACGGTCGCCAACTGGCCGGCGGGCACGGCCCGTACGGAGTGGACGGCCGCTCCGATCCGTGCGTGATCCCGTTCCTTGAGAAGTGAACAGCGTTCGGCCCAGGCGTCCGCGGTGCCGTCGGAGAAGCGGAGCTGGGGCTCGGCGGGCGGCTGTCCGAAGCCGGAGGAGAGGTAGGCGGTGTCGAGGAGGGTGATGCGGATGCCCGCTTCGGCGGCGGCCGTGATCAGGGCCTCGCCCATGGCGTTGGGGTCGGTGTAGCGGGCGCCGCCGGGGGCGTGGTGGACGTAGTGGAACTCGCCGACGGCCGTGATGCCGGCCAGGGCCATCTCGGCGTACACGGCGCGGGCCAGGGCGTGGTAGCGGTCCGGGGTGAGCCGGGCGGCGGTGGCGTACATGACCTCGCGCCAGGTCCAGAAGGTGCCGGAGCCGACCTGGACGACACCGCGCAGGGCCCGGTGGAAGGCGTGGGAGTGCGCGTCGGCGAGGCCGGGGAGGGTGAGCCCGCGCAGGATCCCGGCGCCGGGCGGCGGGGTGGTGACGCCGGTCCGGACGGCGGTGACGCGGCCGTCGCGGACGTCGAGGACCACGCCCGGCTCGACCGGGGGGCCGCCCTCTGCCCGGGCGGAGCCGGGAGCCTCGGGGGAGGTGCCGAGCCAGGCGTGCTCCAGCCAGTACGTCGTCGTCACGTGCGGGCCAGCCCTTCCAGTGCGTCGGCGAGTGCGAGGACCCCGGCCACGCAGTCGTCCTCGGTGGCGGACTCGGCCGGGGAGTGGGAGACGCCGGTGGGGTTGCGCACGAACAGCATGGCGGTCGGGATGCTCGCGGACAGGATCCCGGCGTCGTGTCCGGCGCCGGTGCCGAGGACGGGGACCGTGAGCCGGTGGTCCTGGTCCGGGCCGAGGATGCGGGCGAGTTCGTCGCGCAGGGCGTGGTCGAACTCGACGACCGGGGTGAACGACTCTCGGGTGACGGCCAGTTCCACGCCGTGGGCGGCGGCGTGCTCCCCGGCGGCCTTCTCCACCCCGGCGACGACGGCGTCCAGGCCGGGCTGGTCGGCGGCGCGCGAGTCGAGCCAGCCGCGCACCAGGGAGGGGATGGCGTTGACGCCGTTCGGCTCGACGGAGATCTTGCCGAAGGTGGCGACGGCTCCGGCGCGTTCGGCCTCGCGGCGGGCGGCGAGCACGGTCTCGGCGTACGGCAGCATCGGGTCGCGGCGGTCGGTGAGCCGGGTCGTGCCGGCGTGGTTGGCCTCGCCGCGGAAGTCGAACCGCCAGCGGCCGTGCGGCCAGATCGCGGAGGCGATGCCGACCCGGTGCCCGGACAGGTCGAGGGCGCGGCCCTGTTCGACGTGGAGTTCGACGAAGGCGCCGATGCGGGCGAGGCGTTCGGGGTCGGGCCCGATGGCGTCCGGGTCGTGGCCGGCGGCCTCCATGGCCCGGGGCAGGGTGGTTCCGTCGCCGTCGGTGAGCCGGTGGGCGTCCTCGACGGTGAGCTGCCCGGCGGTGAGCCGGGACCCGACACAGGCGAGGCCGAAGCGGGCGCCCTCCTCGTCGCCGAAGTTGACGACGCCGAGGGGCCGGGAGAGCTCCGCTGCCCTGCCCCGCAGCTCGTCCAGGGCGGCGAAGGCGGACACGACTCCGAGCGGCCCGTCGAAGGCGCCGCCGTCCGGCACGGAGTCGAGGTGCGACCCGGTGACGACGGCGTCGCCCCGGGCGGGGTCCCCGAGCCAGGCCCACTGGTTGCCGTTGCGGTCGGTCTCGTAGGTCAGCCCGCGTGTCTCGGCCTGCTCCCGGAACCAGGCCCGGCAGTCCAGGTCGGCGCCGGTCCAGGCGAAGCGGCGGTAGCCGCCGGAGGCGGAGCTGCGGCCGATCGGGAGCAGCTGGGCCCACATGCTGTGGAAGGTCACGCCTGGTCACCCTCGCGCATCGGGATGCGGACACCCCGCTCGGCGGCGACGGACTCGGCGATGTCGTACCCGGCGTCGACGTGCCGGATCACGCCCATGCCGGGGTCGTTGGTGAGGACGCGGCGGATCTTCTCCCCGGCAAGCGGCGTGCCGTCGGCCACGGTGACCTGGCCGGCGTGGATCGACCGGCCCATGCCGACGCCGCCGCCGTGGTGGATCGACACCCAGGACGCCCCGGAGGCCACGTTGACCATGGCGTTCAGCAGCGGCCAGTCGGCGATCGCGTCGGACCCGTCGAGCATGGCCTCGGTCTCCCGGTAGGGGGAGGCGACGGAGCCGCAGTCCAGGTGGTCGCGGCCGATGACGACGGGCGCGGCCAGCTCCCCGCTCGCGACCATGTCGTTGAACCGCTCGCCGGCCTTGTCGCGCTCGCCGTAGCCGAGCCAGCAGATGCGGGCGGGCAGGCCCTGGAAGTGGACGCGCTCCCGGGCCATCCGGATCCAGCGGGCCAGGGAGTCGTTCTCCGGGAAGAGGTCGAGGATGGCCCGGTCGGTCTTGGCGATGTCGGCGGCGTCGCCGGACAGGGCGGCCCAGCGGAAGGGGCCCTTGCCCGCGCAGAACAGGGGGCGGATGTAGGCGGGGACGAAGCCGGGGAAGGCGAACGCCCGGTCGTATCCGGCCCGTTCGGCCTCGCCGCGGATGGAGTTGCCGTAGTCGAAGACCTCGGCGCCGGCGTCCTGGAAGCCGACCATGGCCTCGACGTGCCGCGCCATGGACTCGCGGGCCCGGGTGGTGAAGCCGGCCGGGTCCTTGGCGGCGTAGGAGGCCATCTCGTCGAAGTCGACGCCGATCGGGAGGTAGGCCAGGGGGTCGTGCGCTGAGGTCTGGTCGGTGACGATGTCGATGGGCGCGCCCATGGCGAGGAGCTGCGGGACCAGCTCGGCGGCGTTGCCGAGGACGCCGATGGACAGCGGGCGGCGGGCGTCGCGGGCCTCGGTGGCCAGCCGCAGCGCGTGGTCGAGGCTGTCGGCCCTGACGTCCAGGTAGCGGTGCTCGATGCGGCGCTCGATCGCGCGCGGGTCGCAGTCGACGCACAGGGCGACGCCGTCGTTCATGGTCACGGCGAGGGGCTGGGCGCCGCCCATGCCGCCGAGGCCGGCGGTGAGCGTGATGGTCCCGGCCAGGGTGCCGCCGAACCTCTTCGCGGCGACGGCGGCGAAGGTCTCGTAGGTGCCCTGGAGGATGCCCTGGGTGCCGATGTAGATCCAGGAGCCGGCGGTCATCTGGCCGTACATGGTCAGGCCCAGCTGTTCGAGCCGGCGGAACTCCTCCCAGGTGGCCCAGTCGCCGACGAGGTTGGAGTTGGCGATGAGGACGCGCGGGGCCCACTCGTGGGTCTGCATCACGCCGACGGGGCGGCCGGACTGGACGAGCATGGTCTCGTCCTGCTTCAGGCCCTTCAGCGTGCGCACCATGGCGTCGAAGGAGCGCCAGTCGCGGGCGGCCTTGCCGGTGCCGCCGTAGACGACGAGCTGGTCGGGGTGTTCGGCGACCTCCGGGTCGAGGTTGTTCTGCAGCATCCGCAGGGCGGCTTCCTGCTGCCATCCCAGGGCGCTCGGTTCCGTGCCGCGCGGTGCTCGGACGGGGCGGGGTCCTGACATGGTGTGCCTCCTGGCGGGTGCTCCCGGCGGATGTTGCCGCGTCTATTCACATCCTGTATCTCTGAATAGAGCTAGTCAACACCTCGGAGGGCTCGGCGCGGCCGTGCCGTCGGTGTTTGGCTGGTCGCATGGGCGCACACATCGAGGCGGACGACTCCGGTGCCGGGCGCGCGGCCCGGCGGGACGAGGCGGTGCGGGCCGCCGTGGAACAGGGCCTGCTGGGACCCGGCAGCCCGCTCGTCGGGCTGCTGGACGTCACCGGGGTCCGGGAGTCGGTCGCACGGCTGCGGTCGGCGTTCGAGGCGGTGACGGCGCCGGGCACACCGGTGCTGCACGCCTTCGCGGTGAAGGCGACCCCGCTGGTGCCGGTGCTGCGGCTGCTGCGCGAGGAGGGCGTCGGCGCGGAGGTGGCCAGCCCGGGCGAGCTGGCACTGGCCCGGGCGGCGGGGGTACCGCCCGCCATGACGGTGCTCGACTCCCCCGCGAAGACCACGGCCGAGCTGCGCGAGGCGCTGTCCGAGGGGATCGCCGTCAACGCGGACAACCCGCAGGAGCTGGAGCGCATCGACGCGCTGCTGAGGGCCGGGACGAGTCGCTCCCCCCTCGGCATCCGGATCAACCCGCAGGTCGGCGGCGGTGCCATCGGCTCCCTGTCCACGGCGACGGCCACCTCCAAGTTCGGGGTGGCGCTGCGGGACGAGGGGGCCCGGGAGTGGGTCGCCCGGGCGTATCTGGACCGGCCGTGGCTGACCCGGCTGCACACCCACACCGGGTCCCAGGGGATCCCGCTGTCCCTGATGGCCCGGGGGGTGGCGGAGGCCTACGCGCTGGCGGAGGAGATCAACCGGCGGGCCGGGCGACAGCAGGTCGACACGCTCGACATCGGCGGCGGCCTGCCGGTGAACCTCGCCTCGGACGCCACGACGCCGACGTACGAGCAGTACGCGCGCACGCTGGCCGGGGAGGTGCCGGGGCTGTTCGACGGGCGCTACGGGCTGGTCACCGAGTTCGGGCGGTCGCTGCTGGCCAAGCACGGGACGGTGGTGGCACGGGTCGAGTACGCCAAGACCTCCGGCGGGCGCGCGGTCGCGGTCACCCACGCCGGGGTGCAGGTCGCCGCGCGCACCGTCTACGCGCCGGGCAACTGGCCCCTGCGGATCCGCGCGTACGACGCGAAGGGGCGGGTGAAGGACGGACCCGTGGTGGTGCAGGACGTCGCCGGACCGGCGTGCTTCGCCGGTGACCTGCTGGCGGAGGGACGGCGGATGCCACTGCTGGAGCAGGGGGACTACGCGGCGGCGCTGGACACCGGGGCGTACTACTTCGCCCACCACTACGCCTACAACTCGCTGGTCAGGCCGGGGGTGTACGGGTTCTGGCCGGACGGGCGCTTCGCGGTGGTGCGGCGGGCGCAGAGTGTGGAGGAGGTCGTCGCGGAGTCCGGTGGGGCGGAGGCGGACGCGCTGGGGTGAGGGCGGTGGCGGCCTCGGGCGTGCCGGTGTGAGGGGTGGGGCGCGGGTGCGCGGAGGCAGGTCGCGCGCGTCCTCGCGCCCCTGGTGCGTGCCTCGCCCCGCGCTACACCAGCGCCGGCGACTTCCTGCGCGCCCCGCCCGGGGCCGCGTCTCCCGCCCTGATGCCGGTGGTGCGGTAGGCCTTGACCCGCTTGCCCGCCGGACGGCCCGCGCCCGCGCGCAGCCAGTCCACCCGCACCCACAGCAGCACCTCGTCGGCCCGCTCCCGGCGGCCCAGCCAGGCCGCCTTCAGCCACAGGCCCGCACCGCAGCCGGCCAGCAGGAGCCCGCCGGCCGCCGGGATCGCGAAGGCGGTGCCGAGCGCGGCGAGGAAGGCGAGCAGAAGCCACCAGCGGTGCGTGCGGCGCCAGGTGCGGGTCGTCACCGCGCGGTCCTGGAGCACGTCGTGCTTGCCGGCGCGGGCCGCCGCGGCGGCCAGGGCGGTGTAGCGCCCGCGGCGGGTGACGGACACCGCGGCCGCGGCCAGCAGGAAGAGGGCCGCTCCCGCCAGCACACCGATACGGCGGCCCGTCGCTCCGGCCGGGAACAGGCCGACGCCCGCCGCGCACACGCCCAGCCACCACAGCGGGGCCGCCCCCGCCCGCACGACGACGGCCACCCTGGCCAGTCCCTGTCCTCCACGTGTCATACGGGGCCTCCCGTCGCTGCGTCTCCTCACGGTGCCGGCATCGCAGATTAGCGGCACAACGTGAGACGAGTCTGAGAAGACGCCGGAGGAGCGGTCAGTCGACGAACAGGCTCCGGGCGGCGGCCTTGGTGTCGAACTCCTCCAGCCGGGCCTGGGCCTCGGGCAGGTCGTCGCACATGGCCTCCAGCAGCACCCGCCCGAGCAGCATCGGGGCGCAGGCCGTGTCGAAGGCGAGCCCGGTGCCGACGGCGGCGGGCAGGAGCAGGTCGGACACCTTGGCGACGGGCGCGAAGGCGGAGTCGGCGACCGTGACGACGCTCAGGCCGGCCTCCCTGGCGTAGGTGAGGGTGTCGAGGACCTCGCGGGGGTGCCGGGGCAGGGCGAAGCACAGCAGGGCGCTCGCGCCGGCGCGGACGGCGGCGTCGATGCGGTCGGACAGCATCGTGCCGCCCTCGTTGAGCAGCCGTACGTCGGGGTGGACCTTGGCGGCGAAGTAGGCGAAGCCGTGCGCCTGGGCGGCCGCCGCGCGCAGCCCGAGGACGGGCAGGGGACGGGAGGCGGCGAGGAGACGGCCCGCGCGCCGCACGGGCCCCGGATCGGCCAGGGCCTCGGCCAGGTGCCGCAGGTTCGCGATCTCGGCCTCGACGGCCTGCTGGTACTCGTTGGCGGAGCCGGCCTCCGCCGCCGGTTCGGCGGGGGCGACCTCGCGCAGGTGGCGGCGCAGGGCCGGGTAGCCGTCGAAGCCGAGGGCGACGGCGAAGCGGGTCACGGAGGGCTGGCTGACACCGGCCAGCTCGGCGAGTTCGACGCTCGACAGGAACGGCACGTCGGCGGCGCGCCGCACCATGCTGTGCGCGATGCGCCGCTGGGTGGGCGTCAGCCGGTGGCCCTCGAAGAGCGCCTGCAGCCGCGCGGCAGGGCTGTCGGTCACGCTCATGACGTGCTCCCCCTCGCCTATTCAGTAGCTGAGGATTCTGCATGAGCATATGCAGACCGGCAAGCGGGACCATGGGACGGCCCGTGCGTGCCCGGGGGGGCCGGGCCGCTGGGCACGCGCGCACGCGTCCTTCGCCGATGCGGTGTTCCGCCCTCGGAAGGGGGCTACAGCACCTGGCGGCCGGCCGCGGCGCCGCCCGGGTCGTCGGCGAGCATGACCGCGGCGGTGATCCGCTTGCCGACCGGTTCGCGGTGGATGGCGAAGCTGACGCAGAGCGCGGTGACGATCTCCAGGCCGTGCTGCCCGATCCGGTCCGGGTCGGGTGCGAGGATGGCCGGCAGCGTGGTGCTGCCGTCCCAGACGCTGATCCGCACGGCCCCGTCCTGGATCTCCAGGGTCAGCAGGCAGGGCCCGGGGGCGTACTTGCGGGCGTTGGTGACCAGCTCGCTCACCACGAGCTGTGTCACGCCCATGGCCCGGCCGGAGACCGGCAGGCCCTGTTCGGACTGCACACGGGCCAGGAAGGCGCCGGCCACGTCACGGGCCTCGGCGATGCCCGTGTCGTCCTCGACGGCCACCGCCGCCGACATGACTCGACGGGGCGCCGGCGGCCTGCCGTCACCCTCGGCCGCGGGGGCCACGGAACTCGCCGGGCTCTGCGCATATTCGTGCAACACGAACCCCGTCTACCCCGGAAGCGCCATGTGATGCCGGTGTGCCACATCGCCGGGGAGGACGGCCCGCACGGGGGGCCGGGCCGCGGGGCCGGTGGAGACGCCGCCTGTGCGGAGCGCGGCATCAAAGCCGCGTAAAGATTGCCGGAGTCAGGCAATGTCCCGGCCGGTGACCGCGTGTGAATGCCCGCGGCAACGGGGGAGGGCAAAGGAGAGGCGGTGTGCGCGGATGGCCTGGTTTCTCGGGCTCGGCATAGCGGGGGTCGTCCTCCTTGCCCTGTCGTTCGTCCTGGACGGTCTGCTGGAAGGGCTGTTCGACGGGGTCTCCGTTCTGGACGGACTCGTCGACGGGCCATCCGCGACCGGGCCGCCTTCGCCGGGCAGGCCGCCGAGGAGGCCGAGGCCAGCCTGTCCGGGCAGGGCCTGGTGCTGGACGCCTTCCAGATCCAGGACATCACCACCGAGGGCTCCTACCTGGAGGACCTCGGCCGGCCGGAGGCCGCCCGCGCCAAGCAGGAGGCCGACATCGCCGAGGCGGTGGCCCGGCGTGCCGCCGAGCAGGCCCGGCTGAAGGCCGAGGAGGAGATCGCGATCGCCCAGCGGACCTTCCAGCTGAAGCAGGCCGAGATCAGGGCCGAGACCGACGAGGCCGCCGCCCGCGCGGCCGCCGCCGGCCCGCTCGCGGAGGCGGCCCGGCAGCAGGAGATCCTCACCCAGCAGGAGAAGGTCGCCGAACGGCAGGCCGCGCTGACCGACCGCCAGCTCGACACCCAGGTCCGCAAGCCCGCCGACGCCCAGCGCTACGCCGCCGAGCAGGAGGCGGAGGCCAAGCGGGTGGCCCGGGTCAAGCAGGCCGAGGCCGAGCGGCTGGCCGCCATCGCCGCGGCGCAGGCCGAGGCGGAGCGGGCCCGGCTGACCGGTGAGGGCGAGAAGCAGCGCCGCAGTGCCCTGGCCGACGCGCAGGCCATCGAGGGGATCAAGCAGGGCGAGGCCGAGAAGGCCCGGCGCGCGGCGATCGCCGAGGCGGTCCGCCTGGAGGGCGAGGCCGCCGCGGCGGCGATCGGCGCCAAGGGCGCGGCCGAGGCCGAGGCGATGCAGAAGAAGGCCGACGCCTTCGACCGGTACGGCGACGCCGCTGTGCTGCAGATGCTGGTGGAGGTGCTGCCGCAGGTCGTCGCGAAGGCCTCCGAGCCGCTGAGCGCCGTGGACAAGATGACCGTCATCTCCACGGACGGCGCGAGCCAGCTCTCGCGCACGGTCGCCGACAACGTCGCGCAGGGCGTCGAACTCCTCAGCTCGACCACCGGAGTCGACCTCGCCGCTGCTGCAGGGCATCACCCGGCGCCACGGCGAGGCGCGGCCCACCGCCCCGTCGGCCACCGAGGCGAACGGCAAGATCCAGATCGGCTGATCGCTGCCGGGGGCCCTGCGGCACCGAGCCGCGGGGCCCCGCCCCGCCGGTGCCCTCCCGGGCACCGGCGGGGCACCTCTGCGAGCGGCGCCCATGCGAAGGGACGGAGCCTGTGATGTCCGACGTGCGTCCCGGCACGCCCATGACGACCGCGCTCGCGCTCCCGGCGACCGCGCGGGCGGTCTCCGCCCAGCGCCGGCGTGCCGTCCACTGGACCGCGAGCGGGGCCTCGGCCACGGTCGTCGGGCTGGTCTTCGGACCGGGCGGCGACGGCACCGCCTGGCTCCGCGCACTCGCCGGGTTCTGTGTCGTGTGCGGTCCCGCCGCCGCGGCCGTCGGGGCGGCGGCCTTCGTCACCGCGCGGCGGATGCGGCGTGCCGTGGCCACGCATCCCTGGACGGCCTGCGGCGCGGTCGCCGTCCCCTCGGGCCG
The DNA here is from genome assembly GCF_042746715.1 of Streptomyces sp. NPDC058741. Taxonomy (NCBI): domain Bacteria; kingdom Bacillati; phylum Actinomycetota; class Actinomycetes; order Kitasatosporales; family Streptomycetaceae; genus Streptomyces; species Streptomyces sp. NPDC058741. The sequence goes on from NZ_JBHYQH010000007.1 coordinate 68,901, forward strand.
GGGCGCGCCACGCGTGGTGCTGCGCCACCCGCGGGCCGGCACCCTGATACCGCTGGCCGTACGGACCATGGCACCGCGCCACCACTTGGCCGACCCCGGGCCGGACGGTGTGCTGTGGTGGGCCGGGGACCCCGGCAGCGGCGGGGTCGTCGCGCCACCGGGCGGGGAGCACCTGCTGTGGGTGCGCCCCACGCCGTCCCGGCGCCTGCGCCGCCGCGACGCGGAAGCCGCCGTACGGCAGGGGCTGCTGAGCGGGCCCACGCCGCCGCAGGCCGGGATGGCCGGGGTCCCGGAATGCCCTGGACCCAAGGCCGGAAAGGGGGGCTAACCCCAGTGCGACCGGCTCCCCCGCTTCCTACCGTGGACGGCATGAGCGGAATGGACGCGCGGGACGCCGAACTCAAGAGGGAACTCGACGCCACCCTGCACGCGCGCAGGGAGCTGGGCGAGGAGTACGAGTCGGCGCTGGTCGACTCCTTCCTGGAGAAGGTCGACCAGCGGATCGACGGCGCGGTGGAGCGCCGGGTGCGCCGGCAGCTGGCCGAGCAGCAGATGCAGACGGCCCGGGACTCCCGGACGCCGAGGGCCACGGACTCCTGGGGCGAGCGCTTCGGCTTCGGGATCGTCTCCCTCGTCCTCGCGGTGCCGCTGTCGGCGATCGGCGGGGGCATCGCGCAGCTGCCCGGTCTGATGGTCGCCTGGGCCGGCATCGTCGGTGTCAACGTCGCCCAGGCGGCCCGCGCCAACCGGGGCCTGTTCGGCCGCCGCAGCTCCTCCAAGAAGGGCGACTGGGAGGACTGAGCGGACCGGACACAGGAAGAGGGGGGTGCGCGGGGACCGCCGCACCCCCGTGAACGGGGGGCGGGACGACGGCGGTCCCCGCGAAGGACGCGGGCCTGGTCAGGGCCGGGCCCCCGCGTCCGTGGCGTCGGTGGAGGTCCGGGAGCCGCTCCGGAGGTCCGTGACGCCTACGGCGCCGGCGGGGGCGGGGAGCCGCTCCCGCCCTGCCGACACCCCCCACTGTGCAGGTCCCGTGTTAAGCGGGTGCTGCGCGAACGTGTCGCACTCGTACCACTTGCGCGACATCACGCGTCGCGCGGCGTCACGCGTCGCGCGGCCTGAGCGCGTCGCGCGGCCTGAGCGCGTCGCGCGACCTCACGCACCGCCCGACCTCACGCACCGCCCGACCTCACGCACCGGTGCGGGCGAGGAAGGACAGCAGGTCCTGCCGGCTGACCACACCCGTCGGCTTGCCCTCGACGAGCACGATCGCCGCGTCGGCCTTGCCGAGGACGGCCATCAGGTCGGCGACCGGTTCGCCGGAGCCGACCTGCGGCAGCGGGGCGGACATGTGCTTCTCCAGCGGGTCGTCGAGCGAGGCGTTCTTGCTGAACAGCGCGTCCAGCAGCTCGCGTTCCACCACCGAGCCGACGACCTCGGCGGCCATCACGTCGGGGTGCCCGGCGCCCGGCTTGACGACCGGCATCTGCGAGACGCCGTACTCGCGCAGCACCTCGATGGCCTGGCCGACCGTCTCCTCCGGGTGCATGTGGACGAGGGAGGGCATGCGGTCGCCCTCCTTGTCGTTCAGCACGTCGCCGACGCGGGCGCTCGGGCCGGTGTCCTCCAGGAAGCCGTAGTCGGCCATCCACTCGTCGTTGAAGATCTTGGAGAGGTAGCCGCGGCCGCTGTCCGGCAGCAGCACGACCACGACGTCGTCCTCACCGAGCCGCGAGGCGACCTCCAGCGCGGCCACGACGGCCATGCCGCAGGAGCCGCCGACGAGCAGGCCCTCCTCCTTGGCGAGACGGCGGGTCATCTGGAAGGAGTCCTTGTCGGACACGGCGACGATCTCGTCGGCGACGCTCCGGTCGTAGGCGGTGGGCCAGAAGTCCTCGCCGACGCCCTCGACGAGGTAGGGCCGGCCGGAGCCGCCGGAGTAGACGGAGCCCTCGGGGTCGGCGCCGATGACCTTGACCTTGCCGTCGCTGACCTCCTTGAGGTAGCGCCCGGTCCCGGAGATGGTGCCGCCGGTGCCCACGCCCGCCACGAAGTGGGTGATCCTCCCCTCCGTCTGCTCCCACAGCTCCGGTCCGGTGGAGTGGTAGTGGGAGAGAGGGTTGTTGGGGTTGGAGTACTGGTCGGGCTTCCAGGCGCCGGGCGTCTCCCGCACGAGCCGGTCGGAGACGTTGTAGTACGAGTCCGGGTGCTCGGGGTCCACGGCGGTCGGGCAGACGACCACTTCGGCACCGTAGGCGCGCAGCACGTTGATCTTGTCGGTGCTGACCTTGTCAGGGCAGACGAAGATGCACTTGTACCCCTTCTGCTGCCCGACGATGGCGAGCCCCACACCCGTGTTGCCGCTGGTCGGCTCGACGATCGTGCCTCCGGGCTTGAGCGCGCCGCTCTCCTCCGCGGCCTCGATCATGCGCAGGGCGATGCGGTCCTTCACGGACCCGCCGGGGTTGAAGTACTCCACCTTGGCCAGGACGGTCGCCCTGACGCCCTTGGTCACGCTGTTGAGCTTCACCAGCGGGGTGTTGCCGACGAGGCTGATCATCGAGTCGTGAAATCGCACCGTTGTCTCCGGATGCCGCAAAGAAGTGGTCCTGGGTGCCGCCAGCCTATGACCTCACGGTGGTCCGTGACGGTCGTTCACTCTCCGTTGCGATTGGGCGACGGGCGGTTCGGGGCAAGCACTGGGTGTACGGGTTCGAGGAGGTGGCGGCGACGCATGACGAGCATGTCGAGGGCGAGGGTGGCCCGGCGGATCGCGGCCGGCGCCGCGTACGGCGGCGGCGGGATCGGTCTGGCGGGGGCGGCCGCCGCGGGGCTGCTGCTGGCGGAGGTGCAGCTGGCCCGGCGGCGGGTGGGGAACGGCAGGTCACCGCATGTGCCAAACGCGGACGGGCGCTACGGCGGTACGTACGCCGCGCCCGGTGAGCCTCCGCTGCGGCTGACGATGCTGGGCGACTCCACCGCCGCCGGCCAGGGCGTGCACCGCGCCGGGCAGACCCCGGGGGCGCTGCTGGCCTCGGGGGTGGCGGCGCTGGCGGAGCGCCCGGTGGTCCTGCGCACGGTGGCGCTGCCCGGCGCCTGCTCGGACGACCTGGACCGCCAGGTCGCCCTGGTGCTGGCCGATCCGGACCCGGTGCCCGACATCTGCGTGATCATGATCGGGGCGAACGACGTCACCCACCGGATGCCCCCGACCCGCTCGGTCCGCCACCTGTCCTCGGCGGTGCGGCGGCTGCGCACGGCCGGTGCGGAGGTGGTCGTCGCCACCTGCCCGGACCTGGGCACGATCGAACCGGTGCAGCAGCCGCTGCGGTGGCTGGCGCGGCGGGCCTCGCGTCAGCTGGCGGCCGCCCAGACGATCGGAGCCGTCGCGCAGGGCGGCCGCACGGTGTCCCTGGGGGACCTGCTGGGCCCGGAGTTCGCGGCGAACCCGCGCGAGCTGTTCGGCCCGGACAACTACCACCCCTCGGCCGAGGGCTACGCCACCGCGGCGATGGCGGTGCTGCCGACCGTCTGCGCCGCGCTCGGACTGTGGCCGGCCGAGGAGGAGCGCCCGGACGCCTCCCGCCGCGAGGGGTTCCTGCCGGTGGCACGGGCGGCGGTGGAGGCCGCCTCCGAGGGCGGTACGGAGGTCACGGCGGCCATGCCGGCCGGTCCGCGCGGCCCGTGGGCGCTGCTCAAGCGCCGGCGCCGCCGGCGGGTGCCCGAGCCGGAGCCGTCCCCCGTCACACCGTCGAAGTGACCGGGGGGACACCCCGGCACAAAGCAAGCGCTTAGAAAACTGCGGCCAGGGTCACACCGCCACACCCGTGACCCGGCGCTTACGTACGGGTAACTTCCCAGTCAGCCCAGCCCGACCACCCGGTACGTCAATGGAGCCGTGATGCCCGAAGCCGTGATCGTCTCAGCCGCCCGCTCCCCCATCGGCCGCGCCTTCAAGGGCTCCCTGAAAGACCTGCGCCCGGACGACCTCACCGCCACGATCATCCAGGCCGCCCTCGCCAAGGTCCCCGAGCTGGACCCGAAGGACATCGAGGACCTGATGCTCGGCTGCGGCCTGCCCGGCGGCGAACAGGGCAACAACCTCGGCCGGATCGTCGCCGTGCAGATGGGCATGGACCACCTGCCGGGCTGCACCGTCACCCGCTACTGCTCCTCGTCGCTGCAGACCAGCCGCATGGCCCTGCACGCGATCAAGGCCGGCGAGGGCGACGTCTTCATCTCGGCCGGCGTGGAGATGGTCTCCCGCTACGCCAAGGGCAACTCCGACAGCCTCCCGGACACGCGCAACCCGCTGTTCGCCGAGGCCGAGGCCCGCACCGCCGAGGTCGCCCAGCAGGAGAACACCACCTGGCACGACCCCCGCGAGGACGGCCTGCTGCCCGACCCGTACATCGCGATGGGCCAGACCGCCGAGAACCTGGCCCGCGCCAAGGGCGTCACCCGCCAGGACATGGACGAGTTCGGCGTCCGCTCGCAGAACCTCGCCGAGGAGGCCATCAAGAACGGCTTCTGGGAGCGCGAGATCACCCCGGTGACCCTTCCCGACGGCACCGTCGTCTCCAAGGACGACGGCCCGCGCCCCGGCGTCACCCTGGACGGCGTGGCGGGCCTCAAGCCGGCCTTCCGCCCCGACGGCATGGTCACGGCCGGCAACTGCTGCCCGCTGAACGACGGCGCCGCCGCACTGGTGATCATGTCCGACACCAAGGCCCGCGAGCTCGGCCTGACACCGCTGGCCCGGATCGTGTCCACCGGCGTCTCCGGCCTCTCCCCCGAGATCATGGGCCTCGGCCCGGTCGAGGCGAGCAACCAGGCCCTGCGCCGCGCCGGTCTCACCATCGACGACATCGACCTGGTCGAGATCAACGAGGCGTTCGCCGCCCAGGTGATCCCCTCCTACCGCGACCTGGGCATCCCGCTGGAGAAGCTGAACGTCAACGGCGGCGCCATCGCCGTCGGCCATCCCTTCGGCATGACCGGCGCCCGCATCACCACCACGCTCATCAACTCCCTGCAGTTCCACGACAAGCAGTTCGGCCTGGAGACGATGTGCGTCGGCGGCGGCCAGGGCATGGCCATGGTCATCGAGCGCCTCAGCTGAACGCCGTACCGTGGCCGCCGCGCCACCGACCGTGAGGTCATGGCCCGGAACCCGGAAAGCACCAGGGTTCCGGGCCGTTTTGTGATCCAATCTCCCCCAGGATGTGACCTACCTCCCTCCACACGGAGAGAACCGCAGGTCACAGCAGTCCCACCCCATCCCCCGAGACCGAAGCCCTGTCCTTTTCGTGACGTTACGCACTGACAGAAGGTCAGTCCGCCCTTCAAGCTGATGTAGGAAGTCGGGGGTCGACTTTGAACCGGGAGTACGTCAGTGAGCGCCATGCCGATCGCGTTGCTGGTCACCACGGCCGCCACCGGCGCCGTGGGCGTCGCCGTCCTGCGCAGTGTGCTGCAGCTGCGCCGACAGGTCGCGGCCCTGCACGCCGCGCTGGCCGAGAACCGTGCCGCCACCACCCGTGCACTGCTGCCCGCCGCCCGCACCACGACCGACACCGACGAGATACGGGCCGCCGTGGCGGCGGCCCTGGCCGAGGAGCGGGAGCGCGAGCTCGCCGAGGCGCGGGCGTTCTGGGCCGCCCAGGAAGCCCGTGACGTCTCGGACGCGCCGTCCCTGCTGGGCCTGAGCGACCACGACCTGTTCCTGCCCCGGCAGGCCGATTTCGCAGGCCTGGAGCCGGTCTCGGAGCCCGGCGCGGACGCCGAGGAGCCCGCCGCCGAGTCCGCGGAGCTTGCCGCGGCCCGCCGCCGCCATCCCTCCCACCCGGACTTCGTGCCGAACCCGTCGCCGGTCCTGAACGACCACGAGCGCACGGTCGCCGCCCTGGAGAAGCTGGCCGCCTGCCGTGTCGAGCTGACCGACGTCCGCCCCGGCCCGCTGGGCACCCTGGACGTGTACGTCTTCGCCGACGGCACGACGCTGTGCATGACGCCGGGCCACCGGGAGACGGCGGAACGCCTGGCCTGCGCCCTCCGTTCGGGCGAGACCCCGACACTGCTGGGCGGCTCGGGCATCTCGGGCGCGTACACGCTCACGTTCGCGTGCGGCGAGGAGAACGTCTACATCCTGGCGGACCGGGTCATCGCGTCCCTCTGAGGGCGGGTCCCCAGCAGGCGCGGGAACCCGTGCGAGCGACCGCGCGCTGCACGCGCACGGAACTCAGACCCCCGCCCGCTTCTGCGCCTCCTCGACCAGCCGCACCGCCTCGTCGACGTCGGCGTCCGCGGGGATCACCACCGCCAGATCGTGCCCGGCGACGGTGATCTGATCCGCCGCCGCGAACATCCCCGCATCCGGCATCTCCCGGGGCTCCACTCCCTCGAGAACCTGTGCCCTGCGGGCCAGCTCCCGGGCCAGCCCGAGAGCCTCCGCTGCAGCGCCCCGCTGCAAACGGCTCTGGGGCGCGGCCCTCAAACGATCGGCGAAATGATCCACCGCACGGGTCAGAGGCGTCGTATCAACCACGCCGCGAGCGTACGCGTCGCACCGGGACTGTTGCCAACGGGCGAACACTCAGGCACCGTGACCTGAAGGACCGGCTTACATCCCAGCGTCCGGAGGCGCCGATGTCCCAAGTCTTCTCCGAAGAGACCCACCGCAACATGCTCGCCCGCATCCCCCATTGCACCGGTCGTGAGATCTCCGACTGGCTGCGCACCGTCGAGGAAGGCCCGGCGCTGTTCCGCTTCGAGGAAAAGGTCAGCTGGCTCCGGCACGAACACGATCTGGCGTACGGCCACGCCAAAGCGATCATCCACGAGTACGACCTGAGGAGGGCCGCGCGCAAGCTGGTCTAGGGGCACGGCCCCGGACGACGACGAAGGGCCCCGGCACGAGCCGGGGCCCTTCGCGCTGCGACCGTCTGCGACTAGTCGTTGCTGTTGAGGATCGAGATGAGCCTCAGGAACTCCATGTAGATCCACACGAGCGTCAGCGTGAGGCCGAAGGCCGCGAACCACGCCTCCTCGCGCGGGGCGCCGTAGGCGATGCCGTCCTCGACCTGCTTGAAGTCCAGGGCGAGGAAGCAGGCACCGAGGATGACGCCGATGACGCCGAAGATCACGCCCAGCGCACCGCTGCGGAAGCCGAGGCCGTCACCGCCGCCGAAGACGGCGAACAGCAGGTTCACCATCATCAGCAGGACGAAGCCGAGCGCGGCCGCCATCACGAAGCCGTAGAAGCGGCGGTTGACGCGGATCCAGCCGGCCTTGTAGGCGACCAGCACACCGGCGAAGACCGCCATGGTGCCGATGACCGCCTGCATGGCGGCGCCGTCGGCGATGCGGTTGTCGACGATGTTGGACACGACGCCGAGGAAGACACCCTCGAACGCGGCGTACGTCAGGATCAGCGCGGGCGAGGCCTTGCGCTTGAAGGACTGCACGAACGCCAGGACCATGCCGATCAGGGCGGCGCCGATACCGATGCCGTAGCTCCGGCCGATGTTGGCGTCGTCGATCGGCAGCAGGGCCCAGGAGAGCGCGGCGGTGACGATGAGCACGCCGAGCGTGCTCGCCGTGCGCAGGACGACGTCGTCGATGGTCATCCGGCCGGTGGTGGCCGGGGCCTGCGGCGGCGCGCCGTACTGCAGGTCCTGCTGGGCGTAGGGGTTCTGCGCGTACGGGTTCTGCGCGTACTGGTTGCCAGTCGGCTGTGCGTACGGGTTGCCCTGGGTGGCGACAGCGGGACCCCCGGCCTGCGGCGCGGTGTTGAAGCCCGCGGAGCCGTTGTCGCGGCTGAACCCCCGTCGCGAGAAGACCGGGTTTCTGCTCCTCATTTCACTCCTCCATGGCCACCAGGCGTGGCCTTGGCTCAAGAGTAATAGGTAGGCAAAGGAATGACCCTAGTGCTTGGGGAGGATCTTTCCCTCGTCGTGCTGCGCAACACGCTACGCGGCTTCGTGATTCCCCTCACCGCAGGGGGTCACTCCCCTCCTCACCCGAAAGCGAAGCCCGTGCACACCTGCGCGAGGTCGGTCCCGGCGGCCCGGCAGGAGGCGATCCGCTCCCGCCGGGCCGGCTGGAGCGGATCCTCGAAGGGGGTCGCTCCGGGGCCCGGTGAAGCAGGGCCGTCATGTCTCAGGAGAACCGCTCCGCCTGCCAGACCCGGCGCAGGCAGGTCGCGGAGCAGGCGTCGAGCAGGTCCGGCGAGCCGGTCCGCTCCCGTGGACGCGCCCCCGGGCGAAGGTCACGACGTCGCCGACGGCGAGGTTCAGCCTTTCGGCCCCGGTGGGCGGCACGATGTGCGCGGCGTCACCGGCGAGGAAGAGGCGGCCGTGGCGCATGGGCTCGTGGAGGTAGGAACGCATGGGCGTGCCGGACATCTGAGTGATCGGGCCGCGCGCCGGCCGCCAGTCGTCGGCGGTCTCGGAGCGGCGCTCCAGTTCGCCCCGGACCTCCTCGTCGGCCCACGACCCGGCGACGGTGCCGTCGGAGACCTGGAGGTAGGGGTGGGAGACGGACGGTGAGCGCATGGAGAGCAGGGCGAAGCCCCGGTCGCGGCGGGCGCAGACCAGCTCGTCGAGCGAAGGCGCGCCGGCGAGGACGCCGAGCCGGCCGCTGTCGACGGTCATGCGGTGAACTTCTCGATGGAGCACGCAGGGATCGGAAGTGCCCGGAGCCGGACTTGAACCGGCACGCCCGCGAAGGGGCAGCGAGGTTTAAGCTCGCCGTGTCTGCATTCCACCATCCGGGCAGGCCATGGGCTCCGCATCGCGGTCCCGAGACTATCGGGACGCACCCCCCGAACAGCCGGAGTACGGACCGATGTTGTCTTATTTTATTGACTTCTGAGGGTGCATCAGCACCTGAACAGGCCGTCCGCACTTGCCAGTAGCCTTGCGTGCGGCGGTCGGCCGCGTATGCGGAATGACGGAATTTCACCGTCTGAACAAGGGCACTCCACCCGTTCTCGACACCAGGCCTGACACCGGTCCTCCTCAGCGGGCTCATTCCCAGGTATGACACCGCCCGGCGCCGTCCGACCCGAGTCGGGTTCAGAACCGGAACAGCGGGTGACGACACGGCCGTCCGGGGAACGGACGATGGAACACGTCGTGCAGAACACCGCCGTCCGTCAGGAGTGCCATCCCGTGACCACCGCATCCCTCGCCGACCGGGCCACCACCGCGGCCGCGCGCGCCACGGATCTGTCGAAGATCTACGGGCAGGGTGAGACCCAGGTGGTCGCCCTGGACCGGGTCTCCGTCGACTTCCGGCAGGCCGAGTTCACCGCGATCATGGGCCCCTCCGGGTCCGGCAAGTCGACCCTGATGCACTGCGTGGCCGGTCTCGACACCTTCTCCTCCGGGTCGGTGCGCATCGGCGACACCGAGCTGGGCTCCCTGAAGGACAAGCAGCTCACCAAGCTGCGCCGGGACAAGATCGGCTTCATCTTCCAGGCCTTCAACCTGCTGCCGACGCTGACGGCCCTGGAGAACATCACCCTCCCGATGGACATCGCGGGCCGCAAGCCGGACCGGCAGTGGCTGGACTCCGTCATCGGCATGGTCGGCCTGGCCGACCGGCTCGGCCACCGTCCCTCCCAGCTCTCCGGCGGCCAGCAGCAGCGCGTCGCCGTGGCCCGGGCGCTGGCCTCCCGGCCCGAGATCATCTTCGGGGACGAGCCCACCGGGAACCTGGACTCCCGCTCGGGCGCCGAGGTGCTGGGCTTCCTGCGCAACTCCGTGCGCGAGCTGGGCCAGACGGTGGTGATGGTGACGCACGACCCCGTCGCCGCGGCCTACGCGGACCGGGTGGTCTTCCTGGCGGACGGCCGGATCGTCGACGAGATGCACCGGCCGACGGCCGACTCGGTCCTGGACCGCATGAAGGCGTTCGACGCCAAGGGCCGCACGAGCTGATCCCCCGCCAGGACCGACAGGACTGAGAACCGCCACCATGTTCCGTACCGCCTTGCGCAACGTCCTCGCGCACAAGGCCCGGCTGCTGATGACCGTGCTCGCCGTGATGCTCGGCGTCGCCTTCGTCTCGGGCACCCTGGTCTTCGCCGACACCCTCTCCCAAGCCTTCCGCAACCAGTCGGCCAAGAGCTACGACGACGTCGCCGTCGCCGTCACCTCGCACGCCGACCCCGACGACCCCGAGCAAAAGCCGGGCCTGAGCGGCAAGGTCCTCGACGAGATCGCCGCCGTGGACGGTGTCGCCGGGGTGTACGGCCGCGTCGAGGGCTTCGCCGGGGTCGCCGACCCCGACGGCAAGCTGATCGGCGTCGGCTGGTCCAACAAGGGCTCCAACTTCGCCCCCGGCAAGGACGGAAAGGACGCCGCGTACACGTTCACCGACGGATCCGGCCCGGTGAAGGACGACCAGATCGCCCTGGACGAGGAGTCCGCCGCCAAGGGCGAGTACCGGGTCGGCGACCGGGTGCGCGTCGCGACCAACGGCCCGGTGAAGGAGTACACCCTCAGCGGGGTGTTCACCACCGAGGACGGCGCCGTCAACGCCGGCGGCAGCCTCGTCCTCTTCGACACCGCCGTCGCCCAGAGGCAGTACCTCAAGCCGGGCTACTTCGAGAGCGCCACCGTCACCGCCGCCTCCGGCGCGAACGACACGAGGATCCTGGACGCGGTCAAGCCGCTGCTGCCGGACACGGCCGAGGCCCGGACCGGCCAGGCACTCGCCGACGAGCAGGCCGAGCAGATCGAACAGGGCATGGGCAACCTCAAGCAGGTCCTGCTCGGCTTCGCGGGCATCGCGCTCTTCGTCGGGATCTTCCTCATCTCCAACACCTTCACGATGCTGGTCGCCCAGCGCACCAAGGAGATCGCCCTGATGCGCGCCGTCGGCGCGTCGCGCAGGCAGATCACCCGCTCCGTGCTCGCCGAGGCCGCGCTGGTGGGCCTGGTAGCCTCGGTCGTCGGCTTCGTCCTGGGCATCGGCCTGGCCGTCGGACTGCGCTCCGGCATGGCCGCGTTCGACATGAAGATGCCGGACGGTCCGCTGGTCCTGTCCGCGACGCCGGTGCTCGCGGCTCTCGCGGTGGGCGTGCTGATCACGATGCTCGCCGCCTGGCTGCCCGGCCGCCGGGCCGCGAGGATCCCGCCGGTGGCGGCCATGAACAGCGTCCACGCGGTGGCCACCACCAAGTCGCTGGTGCTGCGCAACTCCGTCGGCGCGGCCGTCACAGCCCTGGGCGCGGCGGGGATCGTGGCGGGTGCCTCGACCGGCGGTGACGACGGCCGCCTGTACATCGGGGCGGGCGCGTTCCTCGCGCTGATCGGCGTGATCATCCTGATCCCGCTGCTGTCCCGGCCCGTGATCGCGCTCGTCCGTCCGCTGCTCGTCGGCCCCTTCGGGGTGGCGGGCAGGCTCGCCGGCCAGAACGCCGTCCGCAACCCGCGCCGCACCGGCGCCACCGCCTCGGCGCTGGCGATCGGCCTGACGCTGGTGACCGGCCTGTCGGTGCTCGGCGTCACGGTCGGCACGGCCATCGACAAGATGACCACCGACAACATCAAGGCCGACTACATGGTCTCGATGGCCAACGGCGGTGACCTCGACCGGTCGGCGCTGTCGGCGCTGCAGAAGGCGAAGGGCGTGTCCGCGGTCTCGCCGCAGCAGGACGCCTCCTTCCAGGTCGACGGCGGCGACTACGTGTCCGCCTCGGCCGTCACCCCTGGCGACATCGAGAAGGTCCTGGCCGTCGACGTCGTCAGCGGCAGCGCGGCCTCGCTCGCCGAGGGCCGCATCGCGGTCGCCGAGAAGACGGCGAAGAGCAGGGGCTGGACGACCGGCGACACCGTCCTCGTCACCTTCGGCGACGACGAGAAGGCCACGCTGACGATCGGCGCCGTATACAAGGACAGCGAGTTCCTCTCCCCCGTCCTCATCGACCGGAAGATCGTGGACCGGCACGAGACGAAGCCGTCCATCCGGCAGATCTTCGTGAAGGTCGACGGCGGCCAGACCGCGGCGAACGAGCAGGTCGTCGTGGACGCGCTGGGCGACAACCCGGCGATCAGCGTGCTGGACCGGCAGGACATCCGCGACGAGTTCGGCGGCGCCATCAGCACCCTGCTGAACGTCATGTACGGCCTGCTGGCGATGGCCCTGATCATCGCGGTGCTGGGCGTCGTCAACACCCTCGCGATGTCCGTCTTCGAACGGCAGCAGGAGATCGGCATGCTGCGCGCCATCGGCCTGGACCGGCGCCGGGTGAAGCGGATGGTCCGCCTGGAGGCCGTGGTCATCTCGGTGTTCGGCGCGATGGTCGGCATCGGGCTCGGGGCGTTCCTCGGCTGGGCGATCGGTGAGACCGTCGCGGACGAGATCCCTGGCTACGCGCTGGTCCTGCCCTGGGACCGCATCGGGATCTTCCTGGTGCTGGCCGGTCTGGTGGGCGTCCTGGCCGCGATGTGGCCGGCCCGCAACGCCGCCCGGCTGAACATGCTGAACGCCATCAAGGCCGAGTGACCTCGCCGCGCCGCGGTACTCCGAAGGGCCGGGTTCCTCACCACGAGGAGCCCGGCCCTTCCCGCCGTGTCCGGGTCAGCCGCGGCCGGGCGCACCCCAGGTGCGGGCCCGCAACGGCATCGCGGAGGCGCCCGATTCCGGTGTCCGGACGGCGAGGACCTGGTTGACGCCGATGCGGTTGCGTTCGAAGGCGACGGCGGAGGCGGCCATGTAGAGACGCCAGACGCGGGCCCGGCCGGGGCCGGTGAGCAGGACGGCGCGCTGCCAGCCGGCGTCCAGGCGGCCCACCCAGTGGCGCAGGGTGAGGCCGTAGTGCTCGCGGAGCGACTCGACGTCGCGCACCTCGAACCCGGCGCGCTCCAGCTGGGTGACGGTCGTGCCGACGGGCTGCAGCTCGCCGTCGGGGAAGACGTAGGAGTCGATGAAGGCGTCGACGTGGTAGGTGTCCTCGTCGCGCCGGGGGCGGCGGCCGATCTGGTGGTTGAGCAGCCGGCCGCCGGGTCTGAGCAGGTCGTACAGGTCGGCGGCGTACTCCAGGTAGCGGTCGGCGCCGACGTGTTCGGCCATGCCGATGGAGGAGATCGCGTCGTAGGGACCGTCGCGGACGTCGCGGTAGTCCTGGACGCGGATCTCGACCTTGTCGGTGAGGCCCTGGTCGGCGACGCGCTTGCGGGCGTAGGCGGCCTGCTCCTGGGAGAGGGTGACGCCGACGACGTGGGCGCCGTGCTCGCGGGCGGCGTGGACGGCCATCGAGCCCCAGCCGCAGCCGACGTCGAGCAGGCGCTGACCGGGACTCAGGGCGAGCTTGCGGCAGACGAGTTCGAGTTTGTCGCGCTGGGCCTGTTCGAGGGTGGCGTCCGGGCTGGGCCAGTAGGCGCAGGAGTACACCATGGACGGGCCGAGGACGATCTCGTAGAAGTCGTTGCCGACGTCGTAGTGGTGGCTGATGGCGCGCCGGTCGGTGCGCTTGGTGTGCAGGTGGCGGCGGGGTTTGCGGATCTCCTCGCGCGGCGGGGCGGGCGGGAGCGGGGATCCGGCGAGCCGGACGAGCCCGCGGACGGCGGCGCGGACCTCCGGCTCGCGCAGCGCCTGGGACAGGGTGCGGGCGTCCTCGCCGCGCTCCCAGACCAGGCCGGCCAGCAGGTCGAGCGCGGCGTAGAGGTCCCCCTCGATGTCCAGGTCGCCCGCCACCCAGGCACGGGCCAGGCCCAGCTCCCCCGGCTTCCACAACAGGCGGCGCAGGGCGCGGCGGTTGCGTACGACCAGGGTCGGCGCCCCCGGCGGGCCCGCCTGCGAACCGTCCCATGCGCGGATGCGCACCGGAAGCGGTGCTTCCAGCATCTGTGCGAAGAGGCTCTGGAGCCGCGGGGCGGCGTCTGCCATGGTGTGCACCTCCGTGACGGGGATCCCGGAATATCCGACACCACAAAAACACCTGCCGGACCCCGATGCAGTCCCCCACGCGCGTCACGACTGGGCAAACCCTGGGAGGGCGTACGCCACTGCGGGCGATCGGCTCAGTACCCGGCCCCCGGGGGCGCGGGCCGTGCCGACGACCTGCCCGGCCAGAACCGTCGACGTCGCATCGGGCGAACGTCGCATCCGGCGAACGCCGCATCCGGGGAGCTCGGCGATGGCCCCGCGGATGGCAGCAGGCCGGCGTCGGCGATCCAGCCCCCGTCGAACCACCGTGGCCGAGGCCGGGCACGCGCGGCAGCGCACGCCGAAGGGCCTCCCGCACCACGGAGGCGGGAGGCCCTTCGATCAGGCTGGGAACGGACCGGGGGTCAGGAGGCCTTGGCCTTCTCCTCGGTCTTCTCCTTCGGCGCGGCGGCGACCGGGGCCGGCTTGGCGGCCTCGTAGAACTCCTCGCGCGGCGTCTCGATGGCGCCGAGCGAGACGACCTCGCGCTTGAGGAACATGCCGAGCGTCCAGTCGGCGAAGACGCGGATCTTGCGGTTCCAGGTCGGCATCGCCAGACCGTGGTAGCCACGGTGCATGTACCAGGCGAGACGACCCTTGAGCTTGATCTTCATCTTGCCCATGACGATCATCGCGACGCCCTTGTGGAGGCCGAGGCCGGCCACCGCGCCCTTGTTGGCGTGCGAGTAGTCCTTCTGCGGGAAGCCCCGCAGGCCGGACAGCACGTTGTCGCCGAGGAGCCGGGCCTGGCGCAGCGCGTGCTGGGCGTTCGGCGGGCACCAGGCGTTCTCGTTGCCGGCCTTGCGGCCGACGAGGTCCGGGACCTGGGCGTTGTCGCCGGCGGCCCAGATGTAGTCGGTGCCCCGGACCTGGAGGGTCGGGGTGCAGTCGACGTGACCGCGCGGGCCGAGGGGCAGGCCGTACCGGGCGAGGACCGGGTTGGGCTTGACGCCGGCGGTCCAGACGATGGTGCTGGAGTCGACCTCGAGGCCGTTCTTCAGCACCACGTGGCCGTCGACGCAGGAGTCCATGGAGGTCGACAGGTAGACCTCGACGCCACGGCCCTCGAGGTGCTCCTTGCCGTACGTGCCGAGCTTGGGACCGACCTCGGGGAGGATCTTGTCGGCGGCGTCGACCAGGATGAAGCGCATGTCCTCGCGGGACACGTTCTTGTAGTACTTGGCCGCGTCGCGGGCCATGTCCTCGACCTCGCCGATCGTCTCGGCGCCGGCGAACCCGCCGCCCACGAACACGAAGGTGAGGGCCTTGCGGCGGATCTCCTCGTCCGTGGTGGAGTCCGCCTTGTCGAGCTGCTCGAGGACGTGGTTGCGCAGGCCGATGGCCTCCTCGACGCCCTTCATGCCGATGCCCTGCTCGGCCAGGCCGGGGATCGGGAAGGTGCGCGAGACCGCGCCGAGGGCGACGACCAGGTAGTCGAAGGGCAGCTCGTAGGCCTCGCCGACCAGCGGGGAGACCGTGGCGACCTTGCGGTCCTGGTCGATGGTGGTGACCCGGCCGGTGAGGACCTCCGCCTTGGGCAGCACGCGTCGCAGCGGGACGACGACGTGGCGCGGGGAGATGTTGCCGGCGGCGGCTTCGGGGAGGAAGGGCTGGTAGGTCATGTACGACCGGGGGTCGACGACCGTGACGGTCGCCTCGCCGTAACGCATCTTCTTGAGGATGCGCCGAGCTGCGTACAGGCCTACGTACCCACCGCCTACTACGAGGATCCTGGGACGCTCCGTGGTGCTCATGCCATCGAGTATCCACCCGCCAGAGGGGGGTACCTCGTGCGCCCCTTCACAAGGTTGTGGAGGGGGTGTGCTATCCTCCGCGGCCCGAGTGATCCACGTCATGGTGACAACCGGGATCGTTTGTGCAGCGCCGGCCGTTGTCAATGCCGCGTGAGCTGCCTCTCTGGCCCCGACCGGCCCCCTGTGAGGGCCCCTCGGAGGGACGCCGGGCGCACTGTTCCGGATCCCTCCATACCATGCTTCTGAACATGTTCAAAGAGCCGTTCGGCCCCCGGACGGGTCAACCGGGACCTTCTCTTCGCCCGGGAGGGCCGAATTCCTTGTGAAGAACTTCACGAACTTTCCCGGCGGACCCCCGCCGGGCGGTCCTCCAGGACTCCCCGGCGGCGCTCATTCGTGATCCGTGCCTGCTCAGAAGCGGGCTACGCCAGCGACCATCCGATGCCGTCGAGCATCACTCCCGAACGCGACTCCCGAACCGGGCCATGCGTACACGCTCACGCGTACACTGATCTCATGACTGAGAACACGGTGACCGTACGTGAAGCCCGCGCGCACCTCGCCGACCACATCAACCGGGCCGAGGAAGGCGTTCCGACCGTCATCACGCGCAACGGTGCTCCGGTGGCAGCCGTGGTCCCGATCGCGGACTTCGAAGCGCTGGAGGAAGCGGCCGACGTCATGCTGGCGCGCGAAGCCGAAGCGGTCCTGGCCGAGGGCGGTCCCACCGTGACGATGGCAGAGCTGCTGGCGGACCTGTTCAGCGAACAGGACGGCGAGGCGGCGTGAAATACGCCTTCCGGTTCACCGCGGCGGCACAGCGGCAGCTCCGGGCCATCACCCGGCCCGACGCCATGCGCATCCTGACCGCGCTGACCGCACTCGGTGACGACCCGTACCGCCAGGACGCCGACGTCAAGAAGCTCACCGGCCCGTCCGGGCTCTACCGGCTCCGGGTCGGAAGCTACCGGGTCGCTTACCAGATCAACGATGGCGAACTCGTCGTTCTCGTCGTCAAGGTGGGCGACCGGCGGGACGTATACCGCAACCTGTAGGCGGTCAGGCCAAAGACCATCCGATGCCGTCGAGGATGTCGTGCTCGCTCACGACGACCTCCTCCGCGCCGATCCGCTCCATGATCGACAGGAGCACGAGCGCCCCCGCCCCGATGACGTCGACCCGTCCCGGATGCATGGAGGGCACGGCCGCGCGCTCGGCGTGGGTGGCGCGCAGCAGCCAGTCGGTGATCTCACGGACCTTCTCCCGGGAGACCCGGGAGTGGTGGATGGCGGCCGAGTCGTACTCCGGCAGCTCCTGGGCGATCGCCGACACGGTCGTCACGGACCCGGCGAGGCCCACCAGCGTCCGTGCCTCGCGCAGCGGAACCGTCTCCTCCGCCAGGTCGAGGGCGGCCGCGATGTCGGCCCGCATCGCGGCGATCCGCTCCTCGGAGGGCGGGTCGCTCACCACCCCGTCGCGGACCAGGTGCCGCTCGGTCATGCGGACGCAGCCGACGTCCACCGAGCGGGCCGCGCGCACCCGGTCGTCACCGACGACGAACTCGGTGGAGCCGCCCCCGATGTCCACGACCAGGTAGGGCCTGGGCAGGTGGTCACGCCCGGCCAGCTCCTTGGTCGCGCCGGTGAAGGAGAACTCGGCCTCCTGGTCCCCGGAGATCACCTCGGGCTCGACGCCCAGGATGTCCAGCACCCCGCGCACGAACTCGTGCCGGTTCTCGGCGTCCCGGGAGGCGGAGGTGGCGACGAACCTGAGCCGCTCGGCCCCGTGCCGCTTGACGACCTCGGCATACTCGCGGCAGGCCGCGAACGTCCGCTCCAGCGCTTCCGGGGCGAGCCGGCCGGTGCGGTCCACGCCCTGCCCGAGCCGCACGATCGTCATACGGCGGTCCAGGTCGACCAGCTCGCCGGTCGCCGGGTCGGCGTCGGCGACCAGCAGCCGGATCGAGTTCGTACCGCAGTCCACGGCGGCGACCCGGGTCACTGGGCGTCCTCCTCGGCGGACGTCACGCACGGGCCCTTGCGCCACCACTCGGGCAGCATCGCGATCGCCTCGTCCCCGAGCGGGTTCACCCCGGGCCCGGCGGCCAGCGAGTGCGCCACCAGCACGTGCAGGCACTTCACCCGGTCCGGCATGCCGCCCGCGCTCGGGAAGTCCTTCAGCACCTCGATCTCGTCACGGCGCCGGACGTAGTCCTCGTGCGCCGCCCGGTACGCCGCCGCCAGCTCCGGGTCCGAGGCGAGCCGCTCGGTCATCTCCTTCATCACGCCGTTCGCCTCCAGCGTGCCGATCGCGGAGTTCGCCTTCGGGCACGTCAGGTAGTACAGCGTGGGGAACGGCGTCCCGTCCGGCAGCCGCGGGGCCGTCTCGACGACGTCCGGCTGCCCGCAGGGGCACCGGTGCGCGATCGCGCGCAGGCCGCGCGGGGGCCGGCCGAGCTGCTGCTTGAAGGCCTCGACGTCGGCGTCGGTGGGCTCGGTGCGCGGGGTGGTCGGCGGGGACGTTTCCATGACTGTCTTCGGGTGTCTTTCTCTGGGGTCACTGTTACGGGGCGGAGGCGTCGGACTTGTCGACCCCGTCCCAGACGTTCGCGTACCAGGGGCGGTCGGCCGCCCCGAGGGAGGTGCGCGACTGCCGCGCCGGGCGCGGGTCGACGACGATGAAGCCCGTCTCCCCCGGCATGACGTAGTGCAACCGCTGCCTGATCTGCTGCTCGGCGTACGCGTCGTCCTGCCAGCGCGCCTTCGTGTCGCGCAGTCGTTCGACTCGCTGACGGGCCTGCTGCTGCTCGCGCTGCAGGTCCTCGATCTCGGCGCGCTGGGAGACGTACTGCCGCATCGGATAGGCCAGGGCAACGATCAGCGAGCACATCACCAGCGCGAGCAGCGCCGCCCGGCCGGTCAGCCGGGAGCGGCGGGCCTGCCGCTTGGTCTGGGAGCGGTAGACCCGGGCCGCGGTCTGCTCGCCGAGCAGCCGGATCCTGGTCGTGGTGGAGAACCGGTCCCGGTCCTTCACGGCCATCTGTCAGCCTCCGCTCCACCGTCCTGCGCGCGTACGTCCCCGCACACGGTACGGGACCGAGTACGGGGACGTACGTACGACTGGCTCAGCCGTGCCCCGGGCCGGTGCCTGCCCGGGCCCGGTGCGCGGTCAGGCCTTGAAGCGGGGGAACGCGCTGCGGCCGGCGTACACCGCGGCGTCGTCGAGGATCTCCTCGATGCGCAGCAGCTGGTTGTACTTGGCGACGCGCTCGGAGCGGGCCGGGGCGCCGGTCTTGATCTGGCCGCAGTTGGTGGCGACGGCCAGGTCGGCGATGGTGACGTCCTCGGTCTCGCCGGAGCGGTGGGACATCATGCACTTGAAGCCGTTGCGCTGGGCCAGCTCCACGGCGTCCAGGGTCTCGGTGAGCGAACCGATCTGGTTCACCTTCACGAGCAGCGCGTTGGCCGCGCCCTCCTCGATGCCGCGGGCGAGGCGCTCGGGGTTGGTGACGAACAGGTCGTCGCCGACGAGCTGGACCTTGTCGCCGAGCTTGTCGGTGATGGTCTTCCAGCCGTCCCAGTCGTCCTCGAACAGCGGGTCCTCGATGGACACGAGCGGGTACGCGTCGACGAGCTCCGCGTAGTACTCGGTCATCTCGGCCGCCGAGCGCTCCTTGCCCTCGAAGGTGTAGACGCCGTCCTCGTAGAACTCGGAGGCGGCCACGTCGAGCGCCAGGGCGATCTGCTCGCCGGGGGTGTAGCCGGCTTCCTTGATCGCCTCGAGGATGAGGTCGAGGGCCTCGCGGTTGGAGCCGAGGTTCGGGGCGAAGCCGCCCTCGTCGCCGAGGCCGGTGGCCAGGCCCTTGCTCTTCAGGACCTTCTTCAGCGTGTGGTAGACCTCGGCGCCCCAGCGCAGGGCCTCGGAGAAGGACTCCGCGCCGATCGGGGCGATCATGAACTCCTGGATGTCCACGTTGGAGTCGGCGTGCGAGCCGCCGTTCAGGATGTTCATCATCGGCACCGGCAGCAGGTGCGCGTTGGGGCCGCCCAGGTAGCGGAACAGCGGCAGGTCGCTGGCCTCGGAGGCGGCGTGGGCGACGGCGAGCGAGACGCCGAGGATGGCGTTGGCGCCCAGGGAGCCCTTGTTGTCGGTGGCGTCCAGGTCGAACATGGCCTGGTCGATCAGGCGCTGCTCGGTGGCGTCGTAGCCGACCAGCTCCGGGCCGATCTGCTCGATGACCGCGAGGACGGCCTTCTCCACACCCTTGCCGAGGTAACGGTTCGAGTCGCCGTCGCGGAGCTCGATGGCCTCGAAGGCGCCCGTCGAGGCGCCGGACGGGACGGCGGCACGACCCGTGCTGCCGTCGTCGAGGCCGACCTCGACCTCGACCGTGGGGTTGCCTCGGGAGTCCAGGATTTCCCGGGCTACGACGACGTCGATGGACGGCACGAGCATCTCCTTCTCGATGTGACGCGGGTACGCGGGCCGCTCGGGCCCTGCGAGGCGCGGGCCGCGGTGGCTCGCGACATGAGCCTAACCGGCTCGGGGCGTTCGGCCACCGGGTCTCCCACCTCGTGGACAGAACCGAGAGAAAATTGTTTCCGAACGGAACAAAGCAGGATGCCGAAAGAACCCCGCCCCGGTGCGTACGGGGGACGACGCACCGGGGCGGGGGAACCATGGGCCCTGGGCGGGCCGCTGCTCACTTCAGGTGCAGCTGCTGGCCCGGGTAGATGAGGTTGGCGTCCTGAACGATGTCCTTGTTCAGCTCGAAGAGCTTCTCCCAGCCGCCCTTGACCTTCTCCTCCGCGGCGATGGAGCTCAGGGTGTCGCCCTTGACGACCTTGTACTCGCCGTCGCCCTTCTTGACCTTCTTGCCGGTCGGGGTGGTGACGGTCTTCTTCGCGGCCGGACGCTCGGCGGAGCGGGAGGCGGGCTGCCGGGTCTCGCGGGTCTCGGTGCTCTGCCGGCTCTGGCTCTGGTTCTGGCTCTGGCTCTGCGAGGAGCTGCCGGAGTCGGCGGAGCCGCCGGTGTAGCCGGCACTCGACAGGCCCTTGCCGCAGACCGGCCAGGCACCCTTGCCCTGGCCCGCGAGGACCTTCTCGGCGATCTCGATCTGCTGGGCCTTGGTGGCCTGGTCGGCGGTGGAGGCGTACTTGGTGCCGCCGTAGCCGGCCCAGGTGGAGGCGGAGAACTGCAGACCGCCGTAGTAGCCGTTGCCGGTGTTGATGGACCAGTTGCCGCCCGACTCGCACTGGGCGACGGCGTCCCACTCGGAGGCGGTGGCGGCGGAGGCGCTGCCGGCCGCCATCAGCGGGCCGGCGACGGCCGCGGAGGCGACACCGGCGACGGCGACGGCACGGGCGGCCTTGGACGGACGGCGGTGCTTGCCCTTGCTGGAAAACAGCATGGATGGATCCCCTCACCGACGCCTGCGAGGTGAGCTGTCGGGTTCGGGCCGGCTGAGTTGCCCGGCCACGTCCCTGACGGGACGCGGCTTCACCCCAAGCCCTTCCGGCGGAACGAGCCGGTCGGGCACCTACCTTGGGTCCCCCGCTCCTGCCTACGGCGCTTGACGCGACGACTGTTCCCGTGCGGCCGCTGGCAGGATTCGGCGTTGCGGCAACCGGGGCTCACGGTGGCGAGCGGTCACGACCGTAGACATGCGATCCGGGGAAATTCAAAGACGACCAGGCCTTCTGAGATCTATCTCTCACGACCCTCAAACGGGACATTAGCCGCGAAATATGACGTGAACTCGCGCCTTTTCGGGGTGACTTCAGCCCTCGTTTCCGCCGTGCCCGAACGACCACTCGTCGTCCGCTTCGCCCCTGGTCGTGAGCGTCTGACCGGGGCGGATGAGGTTCGGGTCGGCCCCGACGGCCTCCCGGTTCACGTCGTAGAGCGCCCGCCATCCGCCGCTGACGTCAAGGGAGTCGGCGATGGACCAGAGACTGTCACCGGAACGGACGGTGTAGGCGCCGTCCGCCGCGTCGCGGGAGGCGTCGTCACCGCGCGAGGCGTGCCGGCCCGCGGACTCGTCCGCCCGGCCGTCGGCCGGCTCGGCGTTCTCGTCGGCGCCGGGGCCGCGGTGACGGCCGGAGCCGGTGCCGGTGAGCGCCGAGGAGTCCTCGCCCTGCCGCGCGTTATCGGGCATCTCGCCGGGGGCGGCCAGGGGGGAGTTCCCGTCCTCACTCTGCCGCGCGGGGTCGGCGGAGGCCGAGGACTTGTCGGACTTGAGCGTTTCGTCGCTTTCTTCGTCGTTATCGGTCGCAGTCGACTCCGGATCAGGCGACGGGGACGACGAGGCCGTCGACGACGGGGACGCGTCGGGGGATTCGAGCAGACCGGGTGAATCCGTGGGACGGGAGGACTCGTCCGACTCGTCCGACTCGGGCGAACCGGGCGACTCGGGCGAACCGGAGGCGCCGGAGCCCTTGCCCTGCTCGAGGCCGGAGAGCAGTCCGCAGGTGCGCCACGCGCCGACCCCCTGGTCGGCGAGGATTCTCTCGGCCACCGATATCTGCTGGGAGCGGCTGGCCAGGTCGGCGCTCACGGCGTAGTCGAGGCCGCCGTAAGCCTCCCAGTCCTCCTGGGAGATGGCGAGGCCGCCGTAGTAGCCGTTGCCGCTGTTCTGGCTCCAGGCGCCGCCGGTCTCGCAGTCCGCGACCCGGTCCCAGGTCACACCCTCTGCCGCGCTGGCGCCGGAGGCTCCGAGGAGCGGGATCGCGATGGCGGAGCCGGTCACTCCGGCCGCGACGAGGAGAGCCGGAGCCTGGCGGGGGCGACGGTGCCGACCGTTCCCGGAGAGCATGCGGAGACCTTTCGGAGACAGCAGTGATCGACACGGCGTGAGTGCTCGGGCCGTGTTGATGGGTGAACGTATCGGCAGACGATCACTTGTCACAAGTTCATGCCGCGCAGATCACATGAAGATCACAGAGTTGAGGTTTCGTCACGTCCGGGGCGTGCCGTGGCGGGTGCGAACTCCACCGGCAGGGTGCGCAGCCCGCGCATGATGAGGCCGCCGCGCCATCTCAGCTCGGCCGGGTCCACCGCGAGGCGGAGGTCCGGGAGGCGGGTCAGAAGCGTGGCGAGCGCGGTCTGGCCCTCCAGACGGGCGAGCGGGGCGCCGAGGCAGTAGTGGATGCCGTGGCCGTAGCCGAGGTGCTGGTTGTCGCGGCGGGACAGGTCGAGCACGTCCGGGCCGGCGAAGCGCTCCGGGTCCCGGTCGGCGGCGGCCAGGACGACCAGGACGGGGTCGCCCGCCTCGACGCGCTGCCCGCCGAGGGTGAGCGGCTCGGTGGCGAAGCGCCAGGTGGCGAGTTCGACGGGGCCGTCGTAGCGCAGCAGTTCCTCGACGCCCGTCTCCAGCAGGGCGGTGTCCCGGGCGGCCAGGGACCGCTGCAGGCGGGTGCGCTGCCCGGGGTGGGTGAGCAGGGCGTAGGTGCCGTTGCCGATCAGGTTCACGGTCGTCTCGAACCCTGCGAACAGCAGGATGAAGGCCATCGCCGCCGCCTCGTTCTCGGTGAGGTGCTCACCGTGGTCGGAGGCCCGGATCAGACCGGAGATGAGGTCCTCGCCCGGCGCGGGATCGTCCGGCAGCGCCCCGCGCTTGCGGTGGATGAGGTCGGCGAGGTAGCCGCGCATCTTCTTCACCGAGCGCGCCACACCGCCCCGGGGGCCGCCCTGGTGGCGGATCATCATGCCCGCCCAGTCACGGAAGTTGTCCTGGTCCTCGCGGGGGACGCCGAGCAGGTCGCAGATGGCGTGGATGGGCAGGGGGAAGGCGAACTCGTGGATCAGGTCGGCGGCCCCCTTCCCGGCGAACCCGTCGATGAGCCCGTCGGTCAGCTCCTGCACCCGAGGCGCGAACTCGGCGACCCGGCGGGGCGTGAACGCCTTGGACACCAGCCGCCGCAGCCGCGTGTGGTCGGGCGGGTCGATGTTCAGCAGGTGCGTCATCAGCTCGGCCTTGCGCTCCCCCGGGATCCCGGTCCTGCCCTTGGCGTGCGCGGGTCCGGCGTGGTGCGCGGGGTTCTTGGAGAGCCGGTGGTCGGCGAGGGTCTGCCTGGCGTCGGCGTACCGCGTGACCAGCCAGGCCTCCACACCGCTGGGCAGCCGCGTCCGGTGGACGGGGCTGTGCTCGCGGAGCCAGGCGTAGGCGGGGTAGGGATCGCTCGCGAACTCCCAGGTGAACAGCTCGGGGACGGCTTCGGGACGGGGCTCGGGGACGGCTGCGGGTGTGCTGGGCCGGGGCTGGTCGGTCACTCCCCGACCGTATCGGCCCCGTGCCGTCGCCGGGTCGCGGTCCGCTCAGCTCTCGGCCTCCCGGATCGCGTCCCGGTACGCGCGGGCCGCCGCTCGCAGGGCCGCCTCCGGGTCGACGCCCTCCGCCTCCGCTCGGACCGCCAGGGCCAGCAGGTCGTAGCCGATGCCCTCGACCGGGGGCAGGGGTATGTCGAGGCCGGCGGTGCGGGCCCGGGAGGCGAGCTTGGCGGCGAGGGCCAGGCCGGGCTGGCCGAGCGGGACGCCCTCGGTGATCGAGCTGCGCCGCTTCTCGACGGCCTTGGTGCGCAGCCAGTGCTCCTTGACCTCCTCGGGGGTGGTGGCGGTCGCGTCGCCGAAGACGTGCGGGTGGCGGTGGATCAGCTTGGCGACGATGCCTCCCGCCACGTCGTCGACGGAGAACGGCGCCTCCGGGTCCTCCTCGGCGATGCGCGCGTGGAAGACGACCTGGAGGAGGACGTCGCCGAGCTCCTCGCGCAGTGCGTCGCGGTCGTCCTCCTCGATGGCCTCCACGAGCTCGTAGGCCTCCTCGATGCCGTACTTGGCCAGGCCCTCGTGGGTCTGCCGGGACGACCAGGGGCACTCGGCGCGGATGCGGTCCATGACCTGGACGAGGTCGAGCAGGCGGGCGCCCGGCAGGTCGTAGGAGGCGGGGAGCAGCTCCAGCTCCGGCATGGTGAGGCGGCCGCTGCCGGCGAGGCGGGCCAGGCCGTCCGTCAGGGCGGGCTCGCCCTCACCGGTCGCCACGACCACCACCGTGCGACCGCCGGCGCAGGCGCCGACCAGCTCCTCGGCGGTCGGGGACGCCTCGTCGACCGCTGTCCCCGCCTCGCGCAGGTACGGCAGCTGCGGGTGCGCCCCGTCCGCGCACAGCACCCGGTCGGCCGCGCGCAGGGCCTGCCAGGCGGGCCAGGAGAGCAGGCCGGGGGCGACGCGGTGGCTGGTGGTGAGCAGGACGACGCGGCCGGGGTCGGCGGCCGCGTCGGGGGCGGTCC
The DNA here is from genome assembly GCF_042746715.1 of Streptomyces sp. NPDC058741. Taxonomy (NCBI): domain Bacteria; kingdom Bacillati; phylum Actinomycetota; class Actinomycetes; order Kitasatosporales; family Streptomycetaceae; genus Streptomyces; species Streptomyces sp. NPDC058741. The sequence continues at coordinate 93,877 of NZ_JBHYQH010000007.1, forward strand.
GCTCGGGGCCCGGGACGGCTTCGGGGCTGTTGGCGTTCACGATCCGAAGCTATCCCACGCCACCGACCACATCGGAGGCTGTCCACAGGCACCGCGATGCCGGGGGGCCGCAGTGCCGGGGGACCGCAGTGCCGGGGGACCGCGATGCTGGGGGGGCCGCAGTGTCGGGGACCGGAAGCCCGAGGACCGGAGTGCCGGAGTGCTGGGGCCGGGAGTGCCGGGGGGTGCAGGGTGTCCGCGGTCCCGGGGGCCGCAGTCCCCGGGGACCGGAAGCCCGGAGCCGGAGTGCTGGGGCCCGGAGTGCCGGGGGGTGCAGGGTGTCCGCGGTCCCGGGGGCCG
>NZ_JBHYQH010000007.1:94312-214393 GCF_042746715.1 Streptomyces sp. NPDC058741
GTCCCGGGGGCCGCAGTCCCCGCAGACCGGAAGCCCGGGGGCCGCAGTCCCCGGGGACCGGAAGCCCGGAGCCGGAGTGCTGGGGCCCGGAGTGCAGGGGGGTGCAGGGTGTCCTACATGGGCTGCTGGGCCTGCGGCGCCGTGACGTCCCGCACCCACGGGGTCTTCGCGTCGGCGCGGCTGCTCTTCTGGACGTCCCAGGTGCCGTAGCGCGGGTTGAGGTCGACGTTCAGTTGCTTCGATGCCTCGGACAGGGCCTTCCAGAACTCGGGGCGGCTGGTGTCGGTGCCGAGCCGCTCGGCGAGCTTCTGGGCCTCCAGCTGGAGGCGGAGGTTCTCCTCAAGGCGCTGCGGCGGGATGCCGTACTGCTGCAGCCAGGTCGCCTCCAGGCCCTTGGCTCCGCCGGCCTGCTCCTCCAGGCCGGAGCGCATCCGCTGGATCTCCTTGCGGCTGACGGTCACACCGGCGTCCTCGGCGGCGTGGTGAAGCACCCGGTCGAGGATCATGGTGTGCAGCGTGTCGCGGGTGAGCGTGCCGGTCCGGGCGATGACCTGCTGGTACTGGGCGTCGTCGCGCACGGCCGCCCGCTGCGCCGCCCGTACCTCGCCGACGCGCTCCTCCAGCTGGGAGACGGTGATCCGCTGCCCGTCGACCACGGCGGCCGCGCCGGGGTGCGCGTCGTTCCCGCAGGCGGTGAGCAGGGGCGCCGCGGCGGCGATCGCGGCGGAGAGGACGAGCGCGGTGCGACGGCGGTGCAAGGAGACCTCCTGAGGAGATTGTGCGGCGGTGCACAAAGTCTTGCGGTGATCGATGGTAGGCAGTGACCAGGCTCCGGCCAACCCATTCGACCAACGATTCACCGGGACTTCCGGCACTCCCGCGCCCCGCCCGGGTGCGCCGTCAGCCGCGGACCTGCCCCAGCCACAGCAGCGTCCTACGGATCTCGGCGCCCAGCGGATGCCCCAGACCGTGGGTGCGCTCCACGTCGTGCAGCAGCCGCGCCAGGCTGTCGTGGGCCGCGCCCCGGTCGCCGAGGGCGAGCAGGAGGTGCCCGATGCGGCGGCGGACGTCGTACGCCTGGTCGGGGCCGCCGGCGGCGACGTACTGGTTCTCGTAGTAGGGCAGCACCGCCCGGTACTCGGCGAGAGCCGCGGCCGGTTCGCCCAGCTGTTCGAGGCACTGGGCGGCCTCGTAGCGGAAGCGCAGGGACTGCGGGTCGGCCTGGCCGGCCTCGGCGGCCCGTTCGTCCGCGAGGCGGCGCAGCTCGGGCAGGGCGCGGCGGTACTGGCCGTCGTCGAGGAGCGTGGCCGCGTACTGCTTGCGCAGGGTGCGCACGACCGGGGAGTGCTCACCGTGCTGTTCCGCCGCGGCGGGCAGGATCGCGCCGAGGATGTCGACGGCCTGGGTGACCCGGCCCTCGCCGAGGAGCCGCTTGACCTCGTCGACGGCGCGGGCGATGTCCGTCTTCCCGCCGGTCCCGGCGACGGGGGCGGCGGGCGGTGTGGGCTGCGGTGCGGGGGTGCGGGCCCGGTCCGGCCAGGGGGCGTGCGGGCGCAGGAAGGGGCGGGTGGGGTCGAGGGGTGCTCCGGTGGGCGTGCCGCGCGCGGGCAGGAGCAGCTCCAGGTGCTCGTAGACCTCCTGCGCGGACGCGGGTCGGTGCTGCGGGTCCTTGGCCAGCAGGCGCAGCACGAGGGCCTCCAGGGCCTCGGGGACCTCGGGGCGCAGGCTGCGGACCGCCACCGGTGGCTCGTAGAGGTGCCGGTGCAGCACGCCGAGTGCCGTGGAGCCGGAGAAGGGCACGTCGCCGCTGAGCAGTTCGTGCAGGAGCACGCCGAGGGCGTACAGGTCGGTGTAGGGGCCGACCGCACCGCCCATCGCCTGCTCCGGGGCCATGTAGGCGGGCGAGCCGATGGGGGTGCCGGTGTGGGTCAGGCGCGTGGTGTCGGCGTCCATCACGGAGGCCACGCCGAGGTCGAGGACGGTGACCGTGCCGTCCTGCTTCACCATCACGTTCCGCGGTTTGAGGTCGCGGTGGACGATCGGCACGGCGTGCACGGCGCTCAGTACGGCGCACAGCTGCGCGGCGACCGCGACCGCCCACTGCCACGGGTACGGGACGTGCTCGGCGAGATGGTCGGCCAGGTCGGCGCCGTCGATGTACTGCATGACGAGGAACAGCTCCTCGCCCTCGCTGCCGGCGTCGTGCACGGTGACGAGCCCGGGGTGGTCGACCTGCGCGGTCACCCGGCACTCGCGCACGAAACGGCGGCGCAGGTCCTCCGCGTCCTGGCCGGCCACCTTGTCGGGGCGCAGCAGCTTCACCGCCACGCGGCGGTCGAGCCGCTGGTCGTAGGCCGTCCAGACCTGTCCCATGCCGCCCTGCCCGAGGAGCGTGGACAGCTCGTAACGGCCGGCGACGACACGTCCTGCCGCCGCGGTCACCTTCCGCCCTCGTGGTCGCCGCGGCCCTCGCCGTCGTGCCGGCGCAGGTAGTCGCTGAGTTCGTCGAGTTCGGCGCGGACCTGGTCGATGCGGGCCGGCGCGGGGCGCTGCTGCGGCGGCTGGACCTGGCCGGGGCCTTGCGTCGCGGCGTTGCGCGGGGCGGGGGTGTGGGGGGCGGGGGGCTGCGGGACGGGCGTGGACGTGGGCGGCGGGGGCGTGCCCGTCGGGGCGTAGGGCGGCGCCGGCTGCGGGTAGCCGTACGGCGTGTGGACGGCCGTGGACGCGTGGGGCGAGGGCGGGTAGGGGGTGTACCGCCGGCGCTCGCCGTGGTGGGTGATGTCCACGACCAGGAAGTAGACGGAGCTGGCGGCGCCGAGCAGCAGGATCACGGCCACGGCGATGTCGGTCCGGTAGTCGTCCTCTGGCAGCGCGCCGACCACGGCGAAACACGCGATGGACAGCGGCAGGCTGGACCAGGCCGCCGCCCAGTCCAGGGCGCGCCGCCGCAGCACGGCCACCCGGAAGAGCGGAGCGCAGGCCAGCAGGCCGCAGCTGAGCACACCGGCGGCCGCGATCAGCACGCGCAGGGAGATGACCGTTGCCGCGCTGCGGGGAGGCGGCGCCGCGCCGTGGCCGTACATGACTGCTCCTGGACCGGTGTAGCCGATGGGGACGAGTGTGCGAGTGTGCGAGTGACAGTGCCCGTGGGGATCCGAGCGTATAGCCCGACACGGACGACACGTCACGGGTTGTACCGAACCGTTGTCGTGCTGATCACTTCACGTGCTGATCACTCCGTGCGGGACACCGGCCGCGCTCTCACGAACCGGGCCCGCTCCCGCGCCGGCAGGCGTTCGGTCGCGTACCGCACGGTGACGCGCGCCAGTTCGGCGTGATGCCGGTCGAGGAACGCCACCATGCGCGCCTCGTCGCGGCGGCCGGTCTCGCGCGACATCCAGCCGAGCGCCTTGTGGATCAGCGGTTCCGGATCCCGGCACAAGCGGCGCGGCAGACGCAGCGTCGGCTCGAACCGCCCCTCACGGATCAGCGCCGGTGTGGCGACCACGGCGATCCCGCGGTCCCGGAGCCGGGACGAGCCGGCCAGGTCGTCGAGGATCTCCAGGGCGCCTCCTGGCCCGTGCACGAGCCAGGGGCCGAGCACGACGTGCGCGGAGCCGTCCAGCAGGTCCCAGCCGTCCACACCAGCCGGTCCGCGCCAGGTGGAAGACGGCCAGGACCTCACGCTCCGCACCCCGCGCGGTCCGCATCCGCTCGGCGAGCACCAGGAGCCCCGCCAGCCGCTCCTCGTGCACCCGGCCGCGCAGCAGCGCGTCCACGTCCCCAAGCGCCAAGTCCCGCTATGCCCGCACAAGTTGACGCTCCACCGGCACACGCAGCCCGAGCGGTTCGTCGTCCTCCGGGGTAGCCTGGGCACCCGGAGCCGCTGAGCCCCGAACTCCGGCTCCGACCGGTCCCTCGGCTCGGCCCGCAGGGCTTCCAGCGCCTGGACCGTCATGCCGGCGGACGGCAGCGCACCCGCCGCCACGTCTCGGGGCGTGAGCGGTCCGACCCGCCTCACCCGCCGCACTGTCGCAGCATCATCTCCTTGTCGGCCGTCGTCACGGGCAGGTCGTACTTCAGGGACACCTGGGCGAAGCGCACCGAGTAGGCGCAGCGGATCGCCTTGTTCGGGGGGAGCCAGGACGCCGGGCCGGAGTCTCCCTTGGCGCTGTTGGTGGGACCGTCCACCGGGACGAGGTTGAGCGGGTCGTTTATGTCGGCACCAGTAACTGTCTCACCGCTCGTCCCGTTATGTGCGCGTACAGCTTGTCTCACACGGGGAGGGTGGCTTGAGCACGGACGATGCCGGCGCCGATACGGAAGCGACGGTGCTGTTACACAGGACTGCAGTCGGGACCTCTGCCGCAGATGAACTCTCCTTCGATACAGAAGCAGTGCTGCGGCGCGCCGGTGTCGACGAGGGCAGGCTCTTCATCCTCGGCTCCGACGGCACTTACGATCCCCACCTCAACCGTTTCCTGCGCGATCTGGAGAACTGGGGCGTGCGGTCGGAGAACAGCCGGATCGCCTACAGCACCGACGTCATGCTCTACTGCCGGTTCCTCCAAGAGTCCCGGAACGGGAAGTCCATCTGGGACACAGACGGCGCCGACCTGCGCGCGTACAAGGCCGTGCGGCTGAACGGCAACGGCCCCGACAAGGTGTCGGTGGCGACCTGGAACCGCTCCGTCGCCGCGCTCGACAAGTGGGTTCAGTGGTCGGTGTACGAGGAACTGCTGCCTGCCGAGCCGTTCCGCTACATCGACAAGACCGTGGTGTCGCCACAGGGGCCGAAGCGGGTACGGGTCAACGCCGACGCCGAGTCTGAAGTGCCTCGGCAGCCGATCAGATTCCTGTCGCACGAGGACTTCATGCTCTGGCGGGACGTCGGCCTGCGGGGACTACTACCGGACGGCTCCCCCGACCCCGCGTGGCGGGGGCGCAACGGCGAACGCAACGCCCTCTTCGCCGACCTGCTGATCTGCACTGGCATGCGACTGGGCGAAGCCACGAGCCTGCTGACGCCGGAACTGCCACCGGTCACCGGAAGACGCGTGCTCGGCGACATCACCGTCTCGGCCGCCGTGGCCAAACGCAACAGGGCACGGACGGTGTACGTCCGCCCCCGGGTCGCCCGCGATCTGCACCACTACGTCAGCATCGAGCGGGACGAGCTCGTGCAGCGGCGGCACGTCGAGGGGGTGTACGAGGCGTGCACGGATCGGCTTCCGGTGCGTCGGGCGAACCGGCACGCCCTCGCGGTCGAGTCCGGCACCAGCTGGTCGTACTCGCGGATCGGCACGGCGGACCGGGCACGACTCCTGCAGGTCGACGGTCAGGGCCGCGCGAGCGGGCCCCTGTGGCTGTGGCTTGGAGAGAACGGGCTGCCGTTGCGCGGCAGCACCTGGCAGTCGGTGTTCCGGCGGGCGAACGAGCGGTGCGCGGCCCTCGGCCTGGACTTCGACGTCCACCCGCACACCCTGCGACACTCCTTCGCCGTCCACATGCTGGGGCTTCTGCTGCGTCAGACCGTCCGGGCGCTCGGCATGCGGGAGGACCGACGGTTCACGCACGCCGAGGTGAAACGCCTGCTCATCGGCAATCCTCTGCGCAGACTCCAGCTGCTGCTCGGACACCGTCACGAGGCGACGGTCTACACCTACCTGGACGTGCTGGACGAGGCCCAGGAGATCGTTCTTGCGGCTCTCGACGACTGGGACGAACAGGCCGCAGCCTTCGAGCAGGTACGCCCGGAAACGGAGGAGTACCAGTGAGCCCGCGCCGCGTTCGCTTCCCCGCCACCGTCGACACCCCGGACACGGCGGACAGCGTGCCGTCGATCGGTCCGGTGACCTTCATGGTGAACCTGAACGGGAAGCCCGAGCGCATCGACCTGTCCGACCTGCCGTGTCCGTGCCTCACCCGGGCCCTCGCCACGGCCTTCACCGAGGTCATCAGCGCGCCCCGCACCCTGCGTAGCCGCGGTGGTGTCCGCCGACTCGTCAGGTATGTCCGGGAGTTCGTCGAGTTCACCGCCGCCGCTCTCCCCGGCTCCGCTGCCGATCTGCGGCTGGATGACCTGCGCCCCGATCTCCTGGACGCGTTCGAGCTACGGCTGATCTCCAGGTACGGGAAGACCAGCAAAGAGCCGTACTTGGCCATGACGTACCTCGTGCGGCTGCTGAAGTCGGTGCACGAGGCACACCCTGCCGCCTTCGCCGCCGCCTTCCACGCCCGCCTGGGCTTTACGTCGGCCTCGGCCCACCGGGCGTCGAAACCGCTCGACGCGTACCCGTTCCCGGTGCTCGACACGCTGGAGCGTGCCGCCCGAGATGACGTCGCCCGCATCCGCGACCGGATCCTGGAGGGCGAGAAGCTGGCCGCCACGGGCCGCGACCCACGTCAGCACGGCTGGGGCCGGCAGGAGAACATCCTCTGGTACATCGTGCACCACGGTCCGCTGACTGCTGACGACGTCTCGTACAAGATCTTGCGCCCCTGGGGCGGCAGATCGGAACTCAACGGCCGCCTCCACCTCACGGCGCGGGACCTGGTGCCCTTCCTCCTCCTGCTGGCCTGCCAGACGGGCATGGAACCGGAGTGCATCCGGCAGTTGCGCTCCGGCTGCCTGGCCAGTCCGGCACGCGGCTACGTCAGCGTCGCCTACGTCAAGAAACGCGCCCCGGGCTCCGCGCACAAGACGGTCAGGGTCGCCGACGGCGGCTCGCTGCGCTTTCCCGGCGGCGTGATCCGCCTGGCGCTGCGCCTGACGAAACGGACCCGCGAACTGATCGGCACCGACGCGCTGTGGTGCGACGTCAGCGGCCATGGGCAGGCCCGAGCGCCCTTCGACGGCCCGCACGCCTGGTCAGCCGTGACCCGGGAATGGATGTTCGAGCAAGGGCTCGACCGCCTTACCGACAGCAATGGCCAACCAGTCGCCCTTGATCTGCGCCGAGTACGCAAGACCGTCAAGTCCCGGCAGTACCTGCGGGCCGGCGGGGTGCTGGAGGACTTCTCATCGGGCCACACCCGACCGGTCGCGGCGAAGCACTACGCGGACATCGACGCCCACGAGGAGATCCACGAGCAAGCAGTGGAGGCCGGTCTTGAGCAGGCGCTCGGCGCGGCCGTGGCCCCACCGGTGGTGCTGTCGGACGACGGCGGCCGTCTCGACGACGGTGACGCCGCGTTGAGCGCGCAGGAGATCGAGTCGGCACTCTCCGGTGAGCAGGACGTGTGGCTCGCCTCATGCCGCGACTTCTTCGCCTCCCCGTTCGCCCGCAAGCCCGGGGCTGCCTGCCCGGTCCCGGCCTGGGGCTGTCTGGAGTGCCCGAACGCGGTGTTCACCAGCCGCCACCTGCCGAGCCTGCTGTCCTTCCTGGATTTCCTGGAGCGGCAGCGCGAGGAGTACCCCGCCGCCGAATGGAACGCGCGGTTCGGGCTCGCATGGGACCGCATCGTCCACGGTGTCCGCGCCCGCTTCAGCACCCGCCAGATCGCCGCGGCACAGGCCATCGTCGAGGCCGACGGTGATCGCCTGCTGCTGCCCCCGTCGTTTCTGGAGGTCATCGCATGACTGCAGTTCCAAGCCCCAGTACAGAGCATCAGGACCTCACACCGTCCGACGAGTCCGAGGAGTTCGTACTTCCGAAGCGGCTCACTGTGGCCCTGCCGAGCCGGGGCCCGCGACTGGCCGAGGACATCTGGGACCTGCGGTGCGTGCTCCCCCGCACATGGCGGGCGTGGCGGCTCGACTTCACGCAGATCGGCGACCCCGTGACGCGACGCGCGGCGAAGGAGTACGTCGCCTCCCGCCTGAGCCGGGGTTCGCTGGGCCTGGGGCCGCTCAAGGCCACGGCAGCAGCCGCTGAGCTGCGCACGTTCGTCGCCGTCATGAAGGATCTGCGGGACGTGGGCGCCCCACGGCTGTCCGACGTGGACCGCGCCCACCTGGACGCCGCGCTGAAGAAGTGGAAGAGCAGCCCGCACACCGCAGTCCGCAACGTGACTTTCCTGAAGCACCTGTCGGCCCACGGGCCGTTCCTGTCCGAGGACAGGCTGGGCGTCCTGCCGTGGAACGGCCGCAGCGCCTACGGCATCGTCGGGCTCCAGCGCGTCAAGGGCGAGAACACCACGCCCCGCATCCCCGGGGAGGTCCTCGCTCCCCTGCTACGGGCAGCGGTCTTCTACGTGGAGACGGCAAGCGGCGACATCCTCGCCGCACAGCGAGAAGTCTCCGCGCTCGAAGCAGCCCGCAAGGGCCGGAACCTCGGTCATGGCCAGGCACGCGCGCGGGTGCTGGCCCTCATCGCCGAACGCCGCGCGGCCGGCCGGGGCATCCCCGCCGTTCCGCGCGAGACGGCCCACACCGTGCCGGACGCCGTCGTTGTCGACGGCGTGCTCCAGGCCCCCAACCACGCTCTCGTCTCTCTCCTCGCCGGCTGCGGGAAGGCGTCGCATCTGCGAGCACTGATGGTCGAGGCCGGGAAGGAGATCGGCTACGAGGAGGGCGGGCTCGACACCTCGATGTCGCGGTGGCCCGGCTCGGGCAGCCCGTGGCGGCCGAGGCTCAGCCCCTTAACCCTGGCCAACGAGCTGTCCTTCCTGCGCACGGCATGCTGGATCGTCATCGCCTACCTGTCGGGGATGCGAGACGCGGAGGTGCGTGAGCTGGGTCGGGACTGTGCCCTCATCGAGCGCGGGGCCGACGGACGAACCCGGTACAAGGTCCGAGGCAGGGTCTACAAGGGGAGGGGGCGTGAGCTCAGCGGGGAGGAAGCCGAGTGGGTAGTCCTGGATGTCGTGCACCGGGCCGTCGCCGTACTCCGCGAGATCAACGACGACCCCCGCCACCTCTTCGGCTACGACGGCGGTGGCCGCCACGGGAGCGTGCTGCTCAGCAACATGCCGACGCGCATCCGGGCCTTCCGGGACCATCTCAACGAGCTGTTCAGCACGCCCGAGGGTCTCTACGTCCCCATGGTCACGGCGGCCCCGTCGCCCGATCCCGGCCCGGTCACAGACGACGCAGCGAACGATGAAACGGCGGATGACGACACGACGGAAGAGAGCACGGCTCTCCCTTGGGGCTTCGACACCCGGCAGTTCCGCCGGACTCTCGCCTGGCACATCGCCCATCAGCCCTTCGGCGTGGTCGCGGGCGCCCGCCAGTACAAGCACGCCGCGATCACCATGTTCGAGGGATACGCAGGAACTTCAGCCTCCGGCTTCGCCGACGAGGTTGCCGCCGAGGAGGCCGTGGCCAAACTCGACTATGTCGAGGACCTTTACCACGACTGGAACGACGGCGGCGCCTCAGCGGGCGGCGCCGCCCGGCGCATCGAGGCCGAGTTCGACCGCATCCGCAGCGAACTCGGCGACCTGCCGGGCACGGTGGCCAGCCCTTCCCGCCTGAGGACGCTGCTGCACCATCTCACGAAGACCCTGCACCCCGGCGTGCTCAACGACTGCTTCTACCAGGCGGAGACGGCCGTGTGCAGCAAGCGGGCCAAGCCTCTGGGACGCCCCGTCGCCATGCTCGACATGTGCATGAACTGCCCCAACTCACGCCGCTCCGCCGTCCACCTGCCCCGCCTGGAACGAGCGCAGGACATGGCCCGGGCCGAACTCGGCGCGGCCACCGGCCTCCCGCGACTCCAGCAGTTCGCCATCACCGAGCACCTGTCCACGCTCACCCGCCTGATCGCCGAGATCGACCACGAGGACACCCGACGATGACCGACACCATGGACGACACCCTCCGAGTCGTCCGCACCGCCTTCGACCGCCTCGCCCGGGAGAACCCCCGCCTGACTGACATCGACCACAAGATCATGCGCGCCTTCGAGCAGCTCATGCTCGGCCGCCCCGAGATCACCGACGGCCGGACCTCGGCGGTGAACATCTGCGCCGAGGCCGGCGTCTCCCGAGCCTCGTACTACCGCTCTCCCGTCGCGGCAGTGATCAAGGGGATTCTCAGCTCTCCCGAGGCCAGGCGTCCGGAGTCCGACGAACTCAGGCAGGAGATCCTGCGCCTGAAGCAGTCCGAGCGGGAGCTCCGCCGGGAGAAGGGTGAAGAGATCCGGGAGTTGCGTGCCACCGTCGCGGCGTACGCGAACCAGATCCAGGTGCTCGCGCTCAGGAACGCCGAGCTCGAATCAGATACCCGCTTGCTGAAAGCCCAGCTGACCAAGGTGGAGAAAGGGGTCGTCAGGCAACTGCCACGGACAGGCGCCCGGTCGTCGTCGGTTCACCCATGAGCCACCAGATCGCTCAAGGCTCCAGCTGAAGATCGTGTCCCTTCGCACCAAAAAGGGCGGCTTACCGGCCATGTGGCCGGCTTGGAGCCGTCCCTGGTAGCGATGTCATGCTGGCACATAGGGTGCCCGAATGATTGCGGTACCAGAGGAGTTCGCGCGGGGCACTGTCGGGCGCGAAGGAGAACCTGGATCGGTGTGGCTCGCCAAACCTCCCAGGATCGTCGATGACCTGCTGAGGTACTGGGGCTGTGTGCCGGACGGCGAGGTCATGCACGGAGGTGTCGGGGTGATCGTCCCGGTGCGACGGCAGACTGAAGATGCCGCCGTGCTGAAGGTGTCGTTTCCACATCCCGGCAATGTCCATGAGCCGGACGCGTTCGCGACGTGGTGCGGGCGTGGTGCTGTTCTCCTGCACGAACGCAACGACGAACGGTTCGCGATGCTGCTCGAACGGGCACAGACCTCGACTCTGGCGGAGGTCGAGGACGGGGACGAGGTGATGACGGTGGCGGGGCGGATCAATCGCCGTCTGGCCGTCCCCGCACCGCCCGGCCTGCCCCGGCTGCGAGACCAGGCGGACACCTGGAAGGAACAGCTTCGCAAGGATGCCAGGGAGCTGTCACACACGCTGTCGCGCCACGTACTGGACGCCACCGTGGCGACAATCCGGGAACTGGGCCCCGCCCAGCCCGAGACTCTCATCGACGGCGACCTGCACGCCCGCAACATCCTGCGCGCCGACCGCGAGCCGTGGCTGACCGTCGACCCCAAGGGGTACGCGGGGGACCCCGCCTACGACGGCGGCACGCTACTCAAAGCGCGCGCCCTGACGCTCCTCGAAGCGGACGACCTGCGTAAGGCTGTTCACCGCGCCTTGGACATCTTCGCCGAGGCCACGGAACTCGATCGCGAACGCGTCCAGCGTTGGGCCCAGTTCCATGCCGTCCAGGCTGCGTTCTGGGGCCGTCGTCACGGATTCCGTATTGCCCGCAGCGGACCACGGTTGGACTGGCTCACCGAATTCGCAGACGGCCTGGCCGAGTTGCTCACGGAACCGCACTCTCGCTGGTGAAGGGTGGCGCGGAACAACTCAGCCTCCGTTGATCACCGGGCGTGAGGACCGCCTGTTGGCTCAAGTTCCGCACTGCTTGAGCATCATGGTCTTGTCCGGCGCGGTGACAGGCAGTTCGTACTTCAGCGCCACTTGCGCGAACCGCACCGAGTACGAGCAGCGAATCGCCTTGCTGGGCGGCAGCCAGGACGCGGGCCCCGAGTCCCCCTTGGCCGAGTTCGTCGAGCCCGAGACGGGCAGAAGGTTCAGCACATCGTTCGCCAGGCGCTGCCGCTTCTGCTTGTCCCAGCGTGCAGCACCCATCTGCCAGGCGTACGACAGCGGCACCACGTGGTCTATCTGTACCTCGGTGGCCTTCGCCTTCTTCCAGGCGATGTCCTTGCCCGTGTAGGGGTCATGCAGCTTCATCGAGACGACCACGCAGTCGGAACCGGTGCGGAACCGAACGTCCTGGCCATCGCGTTTCAACAAGTCGTTCCGCGTGTCACAGCCGTTCCGTGCCAGAGGCACGCCATCCGCTGTATCCATCCACGCGTAACCGAACTCGTCACGGTCGTACCCGGTCTTCGGCCCTCGCCCCTTGGTCGCCAGCTTGGAGATAAGTTCTCGCGCCGCCGCCAGGTCCTTCTCGGAGGAGATCGCTTCCAGTCCCGGCTTCGTGCCGTCCGGATCGGCCAGAGGGCTGGTTCCGTGCACGTCCGACGCCGACGAACCGCCGCCCGGCGAACCGCTCCCGCCAGAGAGGTCACTCCCCGTGCAGCCTGCCAGTACTGCCCCGAGTACCAGCACAACACAGCCGGTCCCCGCGCCACGAGTAGCCCGGATCGCGCGTCCGGTCACTTCCCCACCCCTTCTCCCACCACCAGATCGGAACACGCTCCGCGTGAGACACGGCTGCTCGATACGGGCGCCCTGCCCCTGAGACACATCAGCGTGAGACACCTACACCGCCAACATAAGGTCGTTGGCGATCGACTCCCGCTTGTCCTCAGTCCAGCGCGAGGCGCCCATCTGCCAGTCGTAGGACAGCGGCATGACGTGGTCGATCTGGACTTTCGCCGCGCGGGACTTGGTCCATTCGATGACCTGGCCGGTGTACGGGTCGCGCAGCGTCATCGACGTGACGACGCAGTCCGAGCCCGACCGGAAGCGCAGGGATTCCCCGTCCCGCTTCAGCAGGTCGTTGCGCGTGTCGCAGCCGTTGTGGGAGTAGGGGACGTCGCGCGGTGCCGAGTCCGTCCAGGCGTAGCCGAACGCGTCGCGTTCGTAACCCGTCCTGGGGCCGCGGCCCTTGGTCGTCACCTTCTCGATCAGGGCACGCGCCTCGGTCTTGTCCGCCCCGGAGGCGATCGCCGCCAGGCCCGGTTTCGTGCCGTCCGGGTTGTCCAGCGGGCTCACGGCCCGGCCGTCGCCGGCGGCCTGCGCACCGGATCCGGAGGGACCGTCACCGTCGGCGGGCGGGGCCAGGCCCTCGCAACCGGTCAGTGCCGCTCCGGCGAACACCATCGCGGCGGCCAGCGCCGCCCCACCCCTCAGACGCGTCACGCTGCGCCCCTCCCCTGCTCGTTCCGGGTCCGCCCCGCGGGGACGGCCTGTGCCTCGGTCCACGGTAGCGAGGGGAGGGTTCGGCCACATCGGCCCACCGGAACGAGCGGGCCAGGCCCGGGCCTGCGGCACCCGCGGCACCCGCGCCGTCAACGAGGACGCGTCCCCGCAGCGCGCGGCTCCTGCGGGCGGCTCACGGCCTCTTCACCGGGCTCGCCACGGGTACTCCCACAGCCTCAGACCTTGCCTATGCCCAGCGTCGTCTCCGAGGGCAGCAGGCCCGATGCCAGGACCGCGACCCAGAAGTCGCCCAGGAGCCCGGCGAGACGGTCGACGCCCTCCGGGCCGAGCGACTGCCAGGGCCGGGCCGCCAGCCGGTCGGTGTGGTGCTCCACGCGGTGGCGCAGGTCGCGGCCGGCGTCCGTGGCCGTACCGTCCTCGGCGACCAGGCCCCTCGCCGTCAGGCGCCCGCGTGCGGCCGCCCATTCCTCCGCGCTCCAGCCGCGGCCGGCGAAGCGCTCGACCGGCGCGGCGCCTGTCGCGGCGAAGGAGACGAGCGACTCCACCGGGTCCAGGTCCGCCAGGAGCAGGGCCGCGAGGTGGCCGTCGCCGCGGTGTTCACGCAGGATCGTCGCGGCGTGCCACAACCGCAGGTGCGAGGCCCGGGGCGGGCCGAGTGCGGCATTGGCCGCGGCGAGGGGACGCCCCGCCGTGTCCGCCGCCTGTGCCGCGCGGTGGGCGAGGGCGGCGGCCTCCGCCAGTTCGGGGCTGTCCACCCGGTCGCCGAACAGGGTGCGGCAGGCCCGGTCGACGGCGCGGGTCCTCGCCTCCAGCACCGCGGCCGGGCCGGCGATGTCCCATGCGGGCCCGATGTGTGCGGCGACCATGCGCGGACTGAAGCTGTAGAAGGCCGAAGTCACCTGTTGCGGGCCGACGTTCCCCAACGGGGCCGCGCGATAGGGGAAGTAGCTCGGCCAGCGCTCCTGCGTGCCGAAGCCGAGAGCTGCCGCCTCCTCGAACGCCTCCGGCGCGTAGTAGAGCACGGCGTGCAGGGGCTCCAGCAGGTGCCACATCTGCCGTACGCGGGCCGGTTCCACGCCGCCCTCCTGTGCCACCGCTCCAGCCGCTCCCCGCGGCACCGCGCCTTCGCCGACCCCGCCGGCCCGTTCCGACATGACGTACCTCCGCTTCCGCCCGGCCCGGTGGCGCGCGATCCCGTCGCGCCCCCCACACAACTTGACACTGACAAGATTGCCCGGCCTCCACGAACTTGTCAATGGCTAGATTCGGCGTACGCTGCTGACCATGAGCTCCGCCGAGGAACCAGCAAGCGACGACGCCCCCTCCGGGCGGCCGTACCACCACGGCGACCTGCGCCGCGCCATCCTCACCGCGGCGCTCGACGTGATCGCGGCCGACGGACCGTCCGCGCTCAGCCTGCGCGGCCTCGCCCGCCGCGCCGGTGTCTCGCACGCGGCGCCCGCGCACCACTTCAAGGACCGTGCCGGACTGCTCACGGCGATCGCCGCGGAAGGGTTCGGGCTGCTGGCGACCACGCTCCGGGAAGCCGGTGACCTGCAGGAGGCCGGCGTGCGCTACGTACGGTTCGCGCGGGAGCACCCGGCCCACTTCCAGGTGATGTTCACGCCCGAGCACCTGCGCACCGGCGATCTGGAACTGAACACGGCCCGCGCCCTCGCCGGTGACGCCCTGCGCGACGCCGTCACCGCCGTGCCGGCCGAGGGCCGGGGCGCGGACGCCCGCCTCGCCGGTGTCGCCGCCTGGTCCCTGGCCCACGGCTTCGCCACGCTGCTGCTCGGTCACAACCTGGACGGCCCCGTGGGCGACCAGGAACCCGATGAGGTGTTCCGCCGGCTGGCGGCGATGCTCTTCCGTCAGGCCGACCAGCGGCCGCCGGCCGAGAGGGATGCCCGCCCTGGACTCGGCGCGTGAGGATCCCGGGGCGGCCGGCGGCCGAGGCGGACCCGCCGGCGTTGCTGACGGTCAACGGCGAGCTGAATCCGGACGACGGCCCGCTGCCCCAGGCGTCGGCGGACGCCGTCTGGGCAGCCACAGCGAGCCGGCAGGGACGGACGGTCCTGGTGGCCGATGCCGACGGCACCGTGGCCGGCACGGCGGACCGCATCGTCGTGCCGAACCTGACGCGGGGCGGCCGTTCCCTCCTGTTCGTGAGGACGTCGTGGTGGCCGGGTCCTTCCGGCGGCGCGGTGTCGGCCGTCTGCTGACGGAGTCCGCCGTGCGACGGGGCGAGGCGGCCGGCTGCTACAAGGTCCAGCTGCCGGCGGCCGACGACGCCTACGTCCACACCTTCTACCGCGCGTGCGGTCTCGAAGCCCTGGCGGAGGGGTTCCGACGCCACCTCCCTCCGCCCGCGAGCTGACCCGACCGCACGGGAGGGGTCAGGACCCCAGCACCGACGTCAGGAACTCCCCCACCCACGCGAGCAGTTCCCGCCCGACCAGCGGCTTGCCGCCCACCTTCGCCGTCTTCGGGCGCGGCACCAGCACCTGGTGCACGGACGGCTTGATGACGACGCCGGGGTAGAGCCGCTTGAGCCGCAGCTCCTGCGACTCGCGCAGTTCCACCGGCGCGAAGCGGATGTTGCTGCCCTGCAGCACGATCTCGCCGACGCCGCACGCGCGCGCGAACATCCGCAGGCCCGCCACGAGGAGGAGGTTCTCCACGGGTTCGGGCAGCTTGCCGTAGCGGTCGACGAGCTCCTCGCGCACCGCCTTGATGTCCTCCTCCGAGTTGGCGGAGGCGATGGCGCGGTACGCCTGGAGGCGCAGGCGCTCGCCGGGCGCGTAGTCGTGCGGGACGTGCGCGTCGACGGGCAGCTCGATCTTGACCTCGAGCGGCGGCTCCTCCTCGATCTCACCGGTCTCCAGCTGGCGCCGGTAGTCGGCCACGGCCTCGCCGACCATCCGCACGTACAGGTCGAAGCCGACGCCCGCGATGTGGCCGGACTGCTCGCCGCCGAGGAGGTTGCCCGCGCCGCGGATCTCCAGGTCCTTCATCGCCACGTACATGCCCGCGCCCATCTCCGTGTGCTGGGCGATCGTCGCGAGCCGCTCGTGCGCGGTCTCCGTGAGCGGCTTCTCGGGCGGGTACAGGAAGTAGGCGTAGCCGCGCTCCCGGCCCCGGCCCACCCGGCCGCGCAGCTGGTGCAGCTGGCTGAGGCCGAAGTTGTCGCCGCGCTCCACGATCAGGGTGTTGGCGTTGGAGATGTCGATGCCGGACTCGACGATCGTCGTGGACACCAGCACGTCGAACTTCTTCTCCCAGAAGTCGACGACGACCTGCTCCAGCGCCGACTCCGACATCTGCCCGTGCGCGGTGGCGACGCGCGCCTCGGGGACGATCTCGCGCAGCCGGGCCGCCGCCCGGTCGATGGACTCGACCCGGTTGTGGATGTAGAAGACC
Organism: Streptomyces sp. NPDC058741; assembly: GCF_042746715.1. Classification (NCBI taxonomy): domain Bacteria; kingdom Bacillati; phylum Actinomycetota; class Actinomycetes; order Kitasatosporales; family Streptomycetaceae; genus Streptomyces; species Streptomyces sp. NPDC058741. The sequence continues at coordinate 110,639 of NZ_JBHYQH010000007.1, forward strand.
TGGCCCTCGCGCAGCAGCTCGCGGCGGACGGCGGCGCCGATCTGCTTCTCCTCGTAGGGGCCGACGAAGGTGAGCACCGGGTGGCGCTCCTCCGGCGGGGTGGTGATCGTGGACATCTCGCGGATGCCGGTGACCGCCATCTCCAGGGTCCGCGGGATCGGGGTCGCGGACATCGTCAGCACGTCGACGTTGGCGCGCAGCTTCTTCAGCTGCTCCTTGTGCTCGACGCCGAAGCGCTGCTCCTCGTCGACGATGACCAGGCCGAGGTCCTTGAACTTCGTCTCGGAGGAGAACAGCCGGTGCGTGCCGATGACGATGTCGACCGAGCCCTCGCGCAGGCCCTCCAGGACCGCCTTGGCCTCGGTCTCGGTCTGGAAGCGGGACAGGGCCTTCACGGTCACCGGGAACTGCGCGTACCGTTCGCTGAACGTCCCGAAGTGCTGCTGCACCAGCAGCGTCGTGGGCACCAGGACGGCCGCCTGCTTGCCGTCCTGGACGGCCTTGAAGGCGGCCCGCACGGCGATCTCGGTCTTTCCGTAGCCGACGTCGCCGCAGATCAGGCGGTCCATGGGGACGGACTTCTCCATGTCCTCCTTGACCTCGGCGATGGTGGTGAGCTGGTCGGGCGTCTCCGCGTAGGGGAAGGCGTCCTCCAGCTCGCGCTGCCAGGGGGTGTCCGCACCGAAGGCGTGCCCGGGGGCCGCCATGCGGGCGCTGTAGAGCCTGATGAGGTCGGCGGCGATCTCCTTGACGGCCTTCTTCGCGCGGGCCTTGGTCTTCGTCCAGTCGGCGCCGCCGAGGCGGTGCAGGGTCGGGGCCTCGCCGCCGACGTACTTGGTGATCTGCTCCAGTTGGTCGGTGGGGATGTAGAGGCGGTCGCCGGGCTGGCCGCGCTTGGCGGGGGCGTACTCCACGACCAGGTACTCGCGGGTGGCGCCCTGCACGGTGCGCTGCACCATCTCGACGTAGCGGCCCACGCCGTGCTGCTCGTGGACGATGTGGTCGCCGGGCTCCAGGGTGAGCGGGTCGATGGTCTTGCGGCGGCGGGCCGGCATGCGGGTGCCGTCGCGGCCCGCGGCCCTCTGGCCGGACAGGTCGGTCTCGGTGAGGACGGCGAGCCTGAGGTTCGCGTCGACGAAGCCGTGCTCGATCGAGCCGCACGCCACGTGCACGACCGACGGGGAGATCTCGGCCAGCTCCGCTTCCAGGCGGGCGGCGATGCCCTCGCCGCCGAGCACCTCGACCGTACGGGCCGCCGGGCCGTGCCCCTCGGTGACGAACACCGTGCGCCAGCCGTCGGCGAGCCAGCCCTTGGTGTCGGCGAGGGCCTTGGCGGTGTCCCCGCGGTAGGTCTCGGGGGCGTGCATGCCGAGCTTGAGGGTGTCCTCGTCGAGTTCCTCGTCGGCGGCGAACGGCGACACCGACCACCACATCATGTCCAGCTCGCGGGCCCGGTCCCGGACGTCGGCGAGGGACCACAGCGAGGCCGCGCCGACGTCGATGGGCGCCTCGCCGCCACCCGCGGTGGCCGCCCAGGAGGCCTGCAGGAACTCCTGCGAGGTGGCCACGAGGTCCGACGCGCGCGTGCGGACCCGCTCCGGGTCGCACACCAGGGCCATGGCGCCCTGGGGCAGCACGTCGAGCAGCAGCTCCATGTCGTCGACCAGCACCGGGGCGAGGGACTCCATGCCCTCGACGGCGATCCCCTCGGCGATCTTCCCGAGCAGTTCGCCCAGCTCGGGGTGCTGTTCGGCCAGGGCACGGGCGCGGGCGCGGACGTCCTCGGTGAGGAGCAGTTCGCGGCAGGGCGGGGCCCACAGGCCGTGCTCGGCGACTTCGAGGGAGCGCTGGTCGGCGACCTTGAAGTAGCGGATCTCCTCGACGTCGTCGCCCCAGAACTCGACGCGCAGCGGATGTTCCTCCGTGGGCGGGAAGACGTCGAGGATGCCGCCGCGCACGGCGAACTCGCCGCGCTTCTCCACCAGTTCCACGCGCGCGTACGCCGCGGCCGCCAGGGCCTCGACGACCTCTCCCAGGTCGGCGCTCTGCCCCTGTCGCAGGGAGACGGGCTCCAGGTCGCCGAGACCCTTGACCTGCGGCTGGAGCACCGAGCGCACCGGTGCCACGACGACGGAGACGGGGCCGGTCTCGGGGTCGTCGGGGCGGGGGTGGGCCAGGCGGCGCAGCACGGCGAGGCGGCGGCCGACGGTGTCGCTGCGCGGGCTGAGCCGCTCGTGCGGGAGGGTCTCCCAGGACGGGTACTGCACGACCTCCTCCGGCGGGAGGAGGGAGCGCAGGGCGGCGGCCAGGTCCTCCGCCTCGCGGCCCGTCGCCGTCACGGCCAGCACCGGGCGGCCCGAGTCACGGGCCAGGGCGGCGACCGCGAAGGGGCGGGCCGCAGGGGGGCCGACCAGGTCGACGTGCATGCGGTTGCCGTCCGCGGCCGCCTTGATCGCTTCCGCGAGGGCGGCGTCCTTCGTGACGGCGTCGAGCAGACCGTGCAGGCTCATGAGGGGCTTTTTCCGTCCAGGGTGGGCAACACGACGGGCCCGACGCGCGCCGCGGGCCGGGGTTCTCCAGCGTACGACGCCGCGCGGCCGGGCGGCGGGGCTGTGGATGACGCCCCGGGCACCGGCGGGAGGCCGGGCCCTCGGTTCCGCGCGGCACCCGCCCCCGGTTCCGCACAGCGCCCGCCCGGTTCCGCACGCGCCCGGCGCCGGGAAGTCCTGGACTGGACTTCCCGGCGCCGGGCCCCCCGCAACCCCCGTGTGCGGTGGCGGTGGACGGCGGTGACTACTCCGTCGCGATGGCGTTCAGGACGTTCATCCGCCCCGCCCGGAACGCCGGGACGAGTGCCGCGAACAGGCCCACGAACGCCGAGCCGATGAACACGCCGGTGATCGTCGGCCAGGGGATGTCGAGGACCACCAGGCCCTCCAGGGCGAGCAGCTGCTGCGCGGTGGCGCCCCAGCCCATGCCGAGGCCGAGGCCCAGCAGGGCGCCGAAGAGGGCGATCACGACCGACTCCATGCGGATCATGCGGCGCAGCTGGCGGCGGGAGAGGCCGATCGCCCGCATCAGTCCGATCTCCCGGGTTCGCTCCACCACCGACAGGGCCAGGGTGTTCACCACGCCCAGGATCGCCACGACGATCGCCAGGGCCAGCAGGCCGTAGATCATGTTGAGCAGCTGGCCGATCTGGTCCTTCAGGGCCTCCTTGTAGTCGGTCTGGTCGCGCACGATGTACTGCGGGTAGTCGTCCAGCGCCGACTTCAGGGACGCGTAGGCGGCGTCCTGCCGCCCGTCCTCGGCGGTGGCGAAGAGCAGCGAGTCGAGCGGCATCTTGTCCGCCGGGACGTACTCGGCCAGCGTCGCGATGGACGTGTACATCGCGCCCGCGTCGATCACGACGTCGCTGCTGGTGATCGCCCGGACGGTCAGGTCGGCCGTCCTGCCGTTGTCGAAGGCCACCTCGATCCTGGAGCCGAGGCTGATGCCGTGGTCCTTCGCGAACTTCTCGTGCACCGACATGGAGTCGGGCCTGTAGGCGTCCGGCAGCTTGCCGGCGACGACCTCGGTGCGCAGGTCGGTGGCGTAGGACGGGTCGGCCGCGGTGATCGCCGTGTCCTTCAGCGTCTTGCCGTCGGGGGTGGTGAAGTCGGCCTTGGTCCACTTGTACTCGGTGACCCGCTCCAGGTCCGGCGCGGCCTTCACGGCCTCGACCGCCTGCGGGGTGATGAGCTGGCCGCTGTCGGACTGGACGATGAAGTCCGTGCCGACGGTCTTGTCGAGCTGGTCGGTGGCGGACGCCACCATGGAGGAGCCGACCACGGACAGGCACGCCACCAGGGCGAGGCCGATCATCAGCGCGGCGCCGGTCGCGCCGGTGCGGCGCGGGTTGCGCAGGGCGTTGCGCTCGGCCATGCGGCCGACGGGCCCGAACATCCGCAGCAGGACCGCGCCGAGGACGCGGACCACTGCGCCCGCGAGCAGCGGGCCGACGACGACGAAGCCGATCAGCGACAGCACCACGCCGAGGCCGAGCCACAGCGAGCCGTCCTTGGCCTGGTCGGCGTCGGCCGCGAGGTACAGGGCGAAGGCGCCGGCGCCGGTGAGGACCGTGCCGATCACGCCGCGGATCCAGCCGGCCCTGGCGTCGGCCGGGGCACCGGCGTCGCGCAGGGCGGCCATCGGGGAGATCTTGCCGGCGCGGCGGGCGGGCAGGTAGGCGGCCAGGACGGTGACGATCACGCCGAGGACGAGGCCGACCACGGGGGTCGTCCAGGCCACGGTGAGGTCGTCGGTGGACAGGTCCATGCCCATCTGACCCATGAGCTTCATCAGGCCGACGGCGAGGCCGACGCCCGCGCCCACGCCGAGCGCCGATCCGACGAGGCCGAGCAGCAGCGCCTCGGCGAGCACGGAGCGGTTGACCTGCTTGCGGGAGGAGCCGATGGCGCGCATCAGGCCGATCTCCCGGGTGCGCTGGGCGACCAGCATGGAGAAGGTGTTGATGATCAGGAAGATGCCGACGAGGAAGGCGATCCCGGCGAAGCCGAGCATCGCGTACTTCAGGACGTTCATGAAGCCCGCGACGTCCTTCTGGTTCGCGTCGGCGGTCTCCTTGGCGGTCTTGACCTGGTAACCGCCGCCGAGTTCGGCCGCGACGTTCTTCTTGAGCTGCTCGTCGCTGACGCCGGAGGCCGCGGTGACGTTGACGTTCGTGTAGACGCCGCTCTCGCCGACCAGGGCCCGCTGGGCGGTCTCGGTGTCGAGGTAGAGCATCGCCGCGCCGGGGTTGGTGACCGTGAAGTCGGCGATGCCGGAGATCTTCGCCCTGTGCGTGCCGACCGCGCTGATGACGCCGATCTCGTCGCCGAGCTCCAGGTCGTGCTTGCCGGCGGTGTCGGCGTCCACCATGATCTGGCCGGCGCCCTCGGGGGCCGCACCCGAGGTGATCTTCATGGTGCGGGCCTCGTTGCTGTTCCAGCTGCCCACGATGGTCGGGGCGCCGCTGGAGGGCGAGAGGCTGTCCTTGTCGGCGTCGACGACGGTGACGGCGCTGGAGAACACGGCGCCCTCGGCCGACTTCACGCCCGGCGCCTTGCGGACCTCGGCGAGCACGGAGGCCGGCATGACCGGCGGCTTGCCGTTGTCGGCGGTCGTCTCACCGGTGTCGGAGGCGCTCTCGGCGCTCACCGTGACGTCGGAGGAGGTGGCCGCGAAGAGCTTGTCGAAGGTGGTCGACATGGTGTCCGTGAAGACGAGCGTCCCGCAGACGAAGGCCACCGACAGCAGGACGGCGATCGCGGAGAGCGCCATGCGGCCCTTGTGCGCGAGGAAGTTGCGCATCGAGGTCTTCATGACGGTCATGACGTGCGCCCCCGGGCGTCGAAGTCCTTCATGCGGTCGAGCACGGCCTCGGCGGTCGGCTTGAACATCTCGTCGACGATGCGGCCGTCGGCGAGGTACAGCACGCGGTCGGCGTAGCTGGCGGCGACGGGGTCGTGCGTGACCATGACGATGGTCTGGCCCAGTTCGTCGACCGAGCGGCGCAGGAAGCCCAGCACCTCGGCGCCGGCGCGCGAGTCGAGGTTTCCGGTCGGCTCGTCCCCGAAGATGATCTCGGGCCGGGCCGCCAGGGCCCGGGCCACGGCGACGCGTTGCTGCTGTCCGCCGGAGAGCTGGGTGGGCCGGTGCCTGAGCCGGTCGGCGAGCCCGACGGTCTCCACGACCCGGTCCAACCACTGCTTGTCCGGCTTGCGGCCCGCGATGTCCATGGGCAGCGTGATGTTCTCGATGGCGTTGAGCGTCGGCAGCAGGTTGAACGCCTGGAAGATGAACCCGATGCGGTCCCGGCGCAGCTGCGTGAGCTTCTTGTCCTTCAGCCCGGTGATCTCGGTCTCGTCGAGGTAGATCTGGCCGCCGGTGACGGTGTCGAGCCCGGCGAGGCAGTGCATGAGCGTGGACTTGCCGGAGCCCGAGGGGCCCATGATCGCGGTGAACTGGCCGCGTGCGATGTCCACGTCGACGTGGTCGAGGGCGACGACGCGGGTCTCTCCGGACCCGTACGCCTTCACGACCTGCCGCGCCCGCGCGGCAACGGCCGTACGCCCTCCAGTACCCCCGTGCCTGGGAATGGTCACAGCCGAAGTCACGGTATGTCTCCTCAATCGGTCAGCAGATGGTGATGGCGGTGTCCGGTCGGCAGCCGCTGGTGCGGTGCCGGACCACGGAATCCGTCCGACGCGTCTCAGTCTCGCGGCGGGGAGGGGTCCCGCGCGCTGGTGTTCAGCGCAGTCTTCTACTGTGGAAAACCCCACCCCCGCCGGTGTCACCACCGCCCCCCGGCGGCGTAAAGCCAGGTTAAGGACGGCCCCCCGCCGGTCTCGTCCTCCGCCGGTACGAACCCTCCCCAGGTCGTAGTACGGAGGTACCCCTAGGGGCAGTCCGCCGAAGGGTGGAGACGTTCTCAGGGTTCGCTCCACCCCGGGGCCCGGTCAGGATCCACCCTCCCGCGACGTCAGGGTCAAGTGGGACGCTGTCCGGCGGCAGATAGGTGCAGGGGCCAGGCAGACGCGAGGGGGAGGGATCCCGGGGGTGGGCGGCACCAGACCCGCGGCACGTGAGGCCGCACGACCGGCCGCGACCGGCGGGCGCGGGGCCGTCGCGGCGGCGCTGATGCTGTCGATGGCGCTGGCGGCGCTGGACTCCACCATCGTCTCGACCGCCGTCCCGCAGATCGTGGCGGATCTCGGCGGGTTCTCCGTCTTCTCCTGGCTGTTCTCCGGCTATCTGCTGGCAGTGACCGTCACCCTGCCCGTGTACGGCAAGCTGTCCGACACCTTCGGCCGCAAGCCGGTCCTGATCGCGGGCTCGGCGCTCTTCCTCGCCGGTTCCCTGCTGTGCGCGCTGGCCTGGGACATGGGCTCCCTCATCGCCTTCCGGGTGGTGCAGGGGCTGGGCGGCGGCGCTCTGCAGGGCACCGTGCAGACCCTCGCCGCCGACCTGTACCCGCTGAAGGAGCGGCCCCGGATCCAGGCGAAGCTGTTGCCGCTCATCGTGGGGGTGCAGTCGACGGTGGGCTGGAACGAGCGCGGGGGCGACCGCGTCCGCGCTGTTCTGCCGTCAGACCGGCCAGACGATCCGCGCGGCGGTCTTCGGCGCGGTCGCCAACGGCGTGCTCGCCGCCCGGCTCGGCGGGGCGGGAGACCTCGACCCGGTGACGAGGGCGCTGGACGCGGGCACGGCCCCGGAGGCGACCAGGCGGGCCATCGCCGACGCCGTGCACGCGGTCTACCTGGGCGCGTCGTGCGCGGCGGCGCTGGCGTTCGCGGTGCTGCTGTTCCTCGCGCCCCGGAGATTCCCGGTCCTCAAGGACTGACCGTACGTACGGTTCCCGCATGGTGACCCTGGAACGGCTGCGGGCGGATCACGCGGACGCCGTGCTGGCGTTCGAGCGGGAGAACCGGGCGTACTTCGCGCGCACGGTCCCGGACCGCGGGGACGCCTACTTCACGCCCGAGGGCTTCGCCGCACGGCACCGGGCGCTCCTCGACGAGCAGCAGACGGGCGTGTGCCACTTCCACGTCGTCCTCGGGGAGGAGGGCGAGCCGGTCGGCCGGGTGAACCTGGTGGACGCGGTGGACGGCCGCGCCGAACTCGGCTACCGCGTCGGCGAACGCGCCGCCGGCCGGGGCGTGGCGACGGCGGCCGTCGCGGCGGTGTGCCGGCTGGCCGCCACCGACTACGGGCTGACGTCCCTCACCGCCGTCACCGCACCGGACAACACGGCCTCCATGAAGGTCCTGACGCGCAACGGATTCGTCCGGGTGGAGCAGACCGCGGCGGACGGCCGACCCGAAGTCCTTTTCGTGCGCCCCCACTTGGCCGCCGCCGCCGGACGCTGACACCCCGCGGGCACCAAGGGACACTCGCACATCCGTGGCAACTCGCGTAACACCCCAGGTCGCAGCGGCAAGCATGTACCGACCGATCAGTTTGTCGAAACCCTCGCGCAAGCCCCGTACTCCGAAGTAACCTGCGGGGCCGCCCGCCCCCACCTCCCTGCGGTCCGCCGCACCGGATCCCACCCTCGCAAGGAGCAACCGGGATGTCCTACGACCCGCAGCCGTCCTCCCCGTACCCACCCCCCGACTCCTCCCCCTCGTACCGCACCTACTCCTCCGAGACCTACCCGTGGGCGCCGCGGCAGGAGCCCGAACCGGCCCCGCGGCGCCCCCAGCGCCACCCCGCGCTCGGGCACCACAGCGACCTGCGGCTCCTGCGCGGCGCCTACCGCCGGCAGCGGCGTACGGCCACGCTCGCGGCACTCGGCTACTTCGTGCTGTTCCTGCTCCTGTCGGCGCTCGCGCCCTCGTTCATGACGAGCACCGTCACCGACGGCGTCCCCACCGGCCTGCTCCTCGCGCTCCTGCAGGTCCCCGTGACCTGGGCGGCGATCGTCCTGTACGAGACGACCGCCCGGCGCCGCGTGGACCCGATCGCGGACCGGATCCGCAAGCAGGCCGCGCTGGACGCCAAGCGGGAGGCGACGCGGTGACCACCGGGTTCAGCGGCAACGCCCAGGCGATGTCCCTGGTCGGCTTCACCGCGGTCGCCACCATCACGCTGCTGCTGTGCGTGATGACGGGCCCGGACCGGGACGACCTCGACGAGTTCTACACCGGGTACGGCTCCCTGTCCCCGATGCGCAACGGCCTGGCGATCGCCGGCGACTACATCTCCGCCGCCACCGTCCTCGGCACCGGCGGCGTCATCGCCCTGTTCGGCTACGACGGGACCGTCCTGGCCCTCAGCACCGCGCTGTCGCTGATGCTGCTGATGTTCCTGCTGGCCGAACCCCTGCGCAACGCGGGCCGGTTCACCATGGGCGACGCGCTGGCCCGCCGTATGCCGGGACGCGCCGTGCGGATCGCGGCCTGCCTGGTGACCCTCGCGGCGCTGCTGCCGCTGATGCTGGTGCAGCTGGCCGGTACCGGGCAGCTGATGGCGTTCATCCTCGGCTTCTCCGGGGAGTCGCTGCAGACCGGCTGCATCATCGGCGTCGGCGCCCTGATGATCAGCTACGCGGCCATCGGCGGCATGAAGGGCACCGCCCTCATCCAGATCCTGAAGATCGTGCTGCTGCTCGGCTCCGGCCTGGTGGTCGCGGCGCTGATCCTGCACCGCTTCGGCTGGGACCCGGGAGCGCTGTTCGCCGCGGCCGCCGCCAGGAGCGGCGCGGGCCCGGCGTTCCTGTCGTCCGGGCTCCAGTTCCGCGGCGGCTCCAGCCCCGACCTGGACATGATCACCGCGCACCTGACGGTCGTCCTCGGCGGCGCCTGCCTGCCGCACGTCACCATGCGCATGTACACCGCCCGCAGCGCCCGGCAGGTACGGCGGTCGATGTCCTGGGCGGTGTCCGTCGTGGCCCTGTTCGTGCTCGTCATCACGGTCATCGGCTTCGGTGCGACCGCGCTGGTCGGACGGGCGGTGATCGCGCAGATGGACCCGCGGGGCAACACCGCGTTCCTGCTGGGCTCGCAGGCGGCGTTCGGCGCGGACGTGTCCACGGCGGAAACGTTCCTGTTCACCACCGTCACCACGGCCGTCTTCCTCACGGTGCTCGCCTCCGTCGCCGGCATGATCCTCGCCTGCGCCAACTCCCTGGCCCACGACGTGTTCGCCGCCCGGGTACGGGAGATGTCACCGCGCCGGGAGATGACCCTGGCCCGCGTCTCCGCCCTCGCGGTGGGCATCCCGGCGATCGCCCTGGCGACGCTCGTCCAGCACCGCAGCCTGCAGCCCCTGGTGACGCTGTCGTTCTGCCTGGGCGCCTCCGCCATCGCACCCGCCCTGGTCTACAGCCTCTTCTGGCGCCGCTACACCCGAACGGGCCTGCTCAGCACCCTCATCGGCGGCTCACTGGCCGTCCTGCTGCTGATGCCCGGCACCAACCTGGTCTCCGGCTCACCGCTGTCCGCCTTCCCGGAGGCCGACTTCAACTGGTTCCCGTTCACCACGACCGGCCTGCTCTCCATCCCCTTCGGCTTCGCCTGCGGCTGGCTGGGCACCGTGGCGTCGGGCCGCCGCAGGTCGCAGGAGCAGCGCCACCAGTACGAGGCGGTGGAGGGCTGGATCCTGGCGGGCGCGGTGCGCAGGCACGAGTGAGGGGGGGGCGGGGCCGCCGCTCGCCGGCCGACGGGGCTCCGCTCCGCCCCCCGTTGACCGGTATGCGTCGTCACCCTGCCGGGCGTGGTCGCGCAGCGGCCCTTCCGCCCCGTGCCCACCGACTCGGGCACAGGAAAGCCGGGCACGGCCGCACGAGCGACCGGGCCCGGCTTCGTCGGACACGTCAGCCGCGACGGCTCACAGCAGCCCGTCCCACATCTGCTCCAGCAGCACGGACCACCAGCTCTCCGGCGACCCCAGCGCCGCCGGGTCGAGCGCGGCCAACTGCGCCTGGAAGTCGACGGTCCAACGGCCCGCCTGCTCCTGGTTCAGCCCGAACCGCAGCCGCCACATCCGCCCGAGCAACGCCAGGCAGCGCGCGAACTCCGGCAGCCCGGTGTTGACGAACTGCGGCGGTACGGGCGCCCCGCCCGGCCCCGCCTCCACCGGCACGGCGACGATGTTGGCCGTGCCGTACTGCACACAGACCGCCTTGCCGAAGTCGCTGCCCATCACCAGGTAGGAGCCCGCGTCCGCGGCCGGCTGCACACCACGCTCGGCCGCCAGCTCCGCCAGCGTCGGAACGGGCCGCCCCGGCTGGGCCTGCGCCCAGAAGAACGGGCCCATGTCCATCGGCAGACCGGCCACCACCAGCGTGTGCGCCACGACCGGCGGCACACCCTGCCGGGACACCGCCGCCTGCTCGAACCGGAACACCCCCGGCCCGAACGCCGCCGCCAGCTCCTGCGCGATGCCCTCCGGCGGAATCGGCGGCGCCGGCGGCACCGGCGGCAACGGCGCACGCACCGGCGCCGGACGCGCCGGGCCGTCCGCCACCTGATGCAACTCGCCCTGGTGCGCCAGCAGTTGCTGCATGCCCTGCTGCCGGCTCGCATGGTCCGTGCCGTACGGCGCGATGCTCGTGATCCGCGCCTGCGGCCACTGCTCCCGGATCATCCGCGCGCAGTACGCACCCGGCAGCTCGCACGACTCCAGCTCGGTGTGCAGCTCCAGCACCTGGTCCGTGGGCACGTTCATCGCCCGCAGCTCGTGGAAGATCTGCCACTCCGGGTGCGGCGTGCCCGGCGCCGAACGCCGGATCACCTGCTGCTCGGACCCGTCCTGCGCGCGGTAGCGCAGCACGGCCTGGTAGCCGGGCCCGACCGTCGGCTGCCCGGCCGGCTGCTGCGGATAGCCGTACGCCGCGGACCGCCCGGGCACCGGCCCGCCGTGCGGCGGCATCACGCCCGGCGGCATACCGGGCGGCACACCGGGCGCACCCGGGGCGGCGGGAGGCGCGCCGGGAGCCTGCGGCGGCGGAGGCACGCCGGGGCCGCCCACCGGGGGCGCGGCCAGCATGGTCTCCGCGTGGTGCACGGGACCCGGACCACCGGGCGGGTTCGGAGCACCCGGAGGCTGAGGCGCGCCAGGAGGGTGGGGAGCGCCAGGAACACCGGGCGCACCCGGAGGCCGCGGTGCACCAGGCGGGTTCGGAGCACCAGGCGGCTGGGGAGCACCAGGCGGCCCCGGCGGCTGCGGCGCACCCGGGCCCGGCCGGCCGGGGTCGGCGAACATCGTGGCGGCATGGTGGACACCACCGGGCGGCGTACCACCGGGCGCACCGGGAGGACCGGGCGGAGTCGGGGGGCCCTGGGCGCCCGGCACGGCTCCCGTACCCGAGGAGTCCCCGGGCCCACCTGGGACCCCGGGCCCACCGAGTGCCTCGGCCCCCGGCCCTTCAGGCCCGAGCGCCGACACCATCTGCGTGGGCACGTACCCGCCCGCCGGAGTACCCGGAACCCCGGGCCCCGACGGCGCGGGCGTGGCACCCGGCCGCGCGCCCGGCGTCCCCGGCGCACCCGGCGGAGGCGGCGTCGCCGGACCCGCACCCCGCCCACGCCCCTGCGGCGGAGCCGCCTTGCTCGTCGCGGCGTCCGCGATGTCCCCGGCACTCGGCGCGGCCCCCGGCCCCGAAGGCGGCTGCGGCCCACCGGCGGAGCCGGGACCGGGACCGGCGGCACCGCCGGTCCCCTGCGGATACCCGTGCGGCGGCGTACCGCCCTGCGGCACACCGCCGGGCGGCGTCCCCGGCCACCCGGGCGCACCCGCGCCCCGCGCGTTCGGATCGTCGACCGCCGGCACCACCGCCGTCGGCGGAAGCCCGCTGCCGCCCGACATCAGAGCAGTCTTGGCGTCGGAAGCCGACGACGCGGGCGGCTCCTGCTCGTCGGCCCCGCTCAGCGGCGGCGCGAAAACGGTCGCGGGCAGCGGGACGGAACCGTCCTCACCGGCATCCGCGTTGGTGTCCGTACCGGCCCAGGGCGTCGCCCCCTCCGGCACCGGCGCCCCCGAAGCACCCGCGCCCTCGGGCTCGTCACTCCCCCCGGCCGCCGGCCACGACGCACCACTGCCCGAAGCGCCGGACGCATCCTGCCCGCCACCGGCAGCCCCCCCACCACCGGAAGCACCGGCCCCCGAACCGGCCCCACGCCGGTCCGGAATGCCCAGCTTGTCCGCCGCGTCCTGCAACCACTCCGGCGGAGTCAGCAGGAACGACGTCTGGTTCAGATCGATCCGCGCCGCCGGCGCAGCCACCGGCTCGTCCGCGGCCTCCGCACGCCCGTACTCCTCCTCGTACCGCCGGACCACCTCACCCACCGGCAGCCCCGGCCACAACGTCGCCTCACCACTGTCGCGCGCGATCACCAACCGCTGCGCGCCACCGTCCGAGCGCGGCCCGTCCGCACGGTCCTCGGCCCACACCACGAACCCGAGATCGAACTCCCGCACCCGCACCTCACGATGCTGGTACGACGGCACGTCCCCGTTGATCCACTCTTCCGCGCGCTCCTGCGCCTGCGCGAAGGTCACCATCGCCGACGTCACTCCCCCACAGCCGACGACGACACCGCGTCCACCGGCACCACACGCGCGAACCCGCCGTCCACCATCAGGTTCGCCACCGTCTCCAACTCCGGCGGATTGCCCGCCAACCGCGACAGGAAGACGTCGAAGTCGTCCCCGCACGGCAGCAACAGCCGCTCCACCCGCTCAGCGGGCGGCGACGACGGATCCACGTCCCGCACGTCGTCGTACGCGCAGAACCACACGGACCCCAGCCGCTCACCCTTCACCTTCACGGCGAGCAACCCGCCCTGCACGAACGAGACACCCAGATAGTCCTTGGTCAGATGGTCACGCAGACACTTGTTGACGTACACCAGGTCGTTCACCGCCGCCTCGTCGCGCACCGTGAAGAACGGCTGGTCGATCAGCAGCCCCAGCTCCGCGTCCAGCGCCGCACCCACCGGCGCACATCCGCCCGCCGCCTTCAGGAACGACCGGTACGCACCCGGCAGCCGGTACCCGAGATCCTCCTCGACCCCCTGCACCTGCGCCTCACTCACCGCCACACCCGACTTCGGCAACCCGAAATGCGCCGGACGCGTCTCCTGCAACGGCCGCGTCCCCCGCTTGGCCTGGTCCACGCCCGACGTCGCCACACCACCGTGATGCCGCAGCAACGCCTTCACCTCGACCGGCACCAGTTCCAGCCGCCGCGTACCCGCCACGTGGTGCCACGTCCAGCCGTGCGGCGTCGCCACCGCCGGGACCGTGTCCCACAACGCGTGCCCCGACGCCGACAACGCCGTGTTCGCCGACACGTAGTCCGTCAGCCGCAACTCGTCGACCCCGAAACCCTCCGGCGGCTCCGCGATCTCCGCCGCCGCACGCGCATAAGGCGAGAAGTCGGGATAACCACGCTCGTCCACCCGCACCCCCCTCGGGTGACGGGCCGCCCGGACCGGATCCGGGAAATGCACGACCTGCCCGGCGTAGGCCGCGTTCGGCGGCGCGGCGTGTCCCCCGGCCTGGCGGCCGGGAAGCGCCCCCAGCCCGAGCCGACCTGTCGTCATGGCGGTTGCCCCCTGCGGCACTCTGTACGACCCGTAATGACCACCCTGGCGCACTACGGCCCCTATCGACTGTCACGTCTGCTGTCTCGACCTCACCGCATCACCCGCGGTGCCGACAGCCTATGCGGTACGGCCGGCCCGGTCACCGGCACCGGTCCACCCCCTCCTCCGCCTCCGTGACCAGGCGTCACCCCACCGTGACGCCATGACCCGCTGCGGGCGTGTCGCAGCGCCCCAGCTTCCGCACCAGCCTCGCCATTTGGCAGTCTGTGACCTCCCGGGGGATGCACGGAGGGGAGCACGATCATGAACGCGACACAGACAGGACCGCACACCGGCAGGTCCACCGACCCACGCTCCGGCGACCCCCGCATCGGCTGGAGCGCCACCGACACCACCCACGCCCCCGCCCTGCACCACCGCCGCGACGGCATCCTCCCCACCGTCGCCGCCGCCCTCTCCGTCCGCGGCACCACCCTCACCGGCACCGCCGCCCGCGGCGACACACCCCCCGCCCTGCACCCCCTCGTCCAGGACTTCCTCGACACCCTCACCAGCGCCCAGCGCGACCGCTTCACCGGCCGCTGCGCCGAGTCCATCCTCATCTCCCGCCACATCGCCGCCGCCGACGCCGCCCGCAGCAAACGCGCCGCCCGCAGACCCATGACCAACGGCGAGGCGCGCAAAGCCCTCAAACAGGCCAAACTCACCACCCGCCGCATCCGCGAGGACGGCGACCCCCTCCACGGCAGCTTCGCCACCCCCTGCCACGCCTGCACCGCACTCAGCGCCCACTTCGGCGTCCGCATCGTCGACCCGGCATCCCACGACAGCTGACCCGACGACCGACACCCACCCCACCCACAGGCACCACCCCACGCACAGCACAGCACCCCCACCCCGGGCCGCGCACCACCCCATGACCTCGACGAGACGAAGGGCAGATGCACGCCGACCGCACCTCGACCACCCGCTTCGCCGTACCCGTCGACGCCGCCCTGCGCGCCGCCGGCTGGCACCCCGGACGCTGGGACATCAAACAAGCCGAGATCTGGGCCGACACCCTGCGCGACCACACCTCACCCGCCGGCCACCGCCACGCGGTCTTCCCCGCCGCCGTCGAAGCCTGGGCCGAATTCGGCGGACTCCACATCACCCCCACCGGCCCCGCCCGCCAGGTCGCCCCCGCCCCCCTCCACCTCGACCCGATACACGGCCTCCACATGGCCCGCACCCTCGGCGACCTCGGACGCGCCCTCGGCACCGAGGTCTGCCCCCTCGGCGTCGAAACCGACAGCCAGGCCCTCCTCGCCATCGACACCGACGGCCGCGTCTACGCCCTCGACCACACCGGCGACTGGTACCTCGGAGCCGACATCGACCAGGCCCTCACCACCCTCGTCACCGGCACCGAACCCCCACGCCTCACCACCGCCTGACCCCCACGCCCGGACCCCCCACGGGCCACCCCCTACGAAGACGCCGGAATCACCGCCGACACCCGGAAACCCCCCGCGTCCGTCGGCCCCGACACGAACACCCCGCCCAGCGCCGACACCCGCTCCTTCATCCCCACCAGCCCGTTCCCCCCGGACGGCAACCGCGCCGACGACGCCGCCTCCAACGGCGGCTCGTTCTCCACCTGCACCGCGATCTCCGACACCCGATGCGCCAGCCGCACATACGTCTTCGCACCCGCCGCGTGCTTGTGGACGTTCGTCAACGCCTCCTGCACCACCCGATACGCCGTCTGCTCCACCAGCGGCGCATACGAGCGGACCTCCCCCTCCACCGACAGATCCACCACCATCCCCGCCGCGGCCGACTGCCCCACCAGCTCCTCGATCTCCGCCAGACACGGCCCCTCGTCACCGGCCGCCCGCGACGCCGCAGCAGCCGCGGCCGCCCCCACCGCGGCCAACGGCACCGCCACCGCGGACTCACGCCGGCCCCCACCACTGCGCAGCACCCCGAGCATCTCCCGCAACTCGGTCAGCGCCTGCCGCCCCATGTCCCCCACCAACGCGGCGTTGCGCACCGCCTTCTCGGGATCCTTCCGCGCCACGGCCTGCAACGCCGCCGCGTGCACCACCATCAGACTCACCCGGTGCGCCACCACGTCGTGCATCTCCCGCGCGATCCGCGTCCGCTCCTCGTTCCGGGCCCACTCGGCCCGCTCCTCGGCCCGCTCGGCCAGCAACTGCAGCTCCCGCTCCAGACTGTCCGCCCGCTCCCGCAGACTCTCCATCAGCCGCCGCCGCGCCCCCACGTACAGACCGAGCAGCACGGGCGGCGCCGTGAACCCGAGCGACATCGTGACGGCCGCGAAGGGCACGAACCAGTCCCCTATGCCGAGGTCCCCCCGCGACATGTCCTGCCGCGTCTTCACGAACGTCACGATCAACGTGCCCACCAGCGACATCCCCGCCAGCGAGGCGATGATCCGGCGGGGCAGCTCCGACGCGGCCAGCGTGTACAGACCCACGACGCCCATCAGGAAGCCCATCTGGGCCGGCGTGATCGCGATCGACACCAGCACGACGGCGATCGGCCACTGCCGGCGCACCAGCAGCACGGCACCGGCGAGCAGCCCGAACACCACCCCCGCGGACACCGGCACCCCGGCGTCCCGGGCGAACGGAATCCCTTCCAGCCCGCACTCCAGCGCGGACACCACGGCCAGACTCACATCAAGCACGGCACTGCGCCGTCTGGCCCACCACCACGGCCCTCCCCGGGCCGTCACATGGTCTTCCCCCGTCGCGGTCATGCCTCCAGCCTACGGGCGGCCCCCGCCGGTTCTCCGGCGAGTTTCCCCGACCTGACGGCACCACACTCCGTGACCCTTCGCCTGCGAGAAGACCCGCTCTCCCTCGAACTAGTGAATCACTCACTGTTCGCGCCCGGAACTCTTCATTCCGCCGGGCGGTACGCCCATGGCACATGCACACGGCACGTACACCGACTTCGAGGGACCGCGGGAGCGGGCGGTGGCGCTGCGGCGCGCAGGGCTGAGCCGACGCCAGATCCGTGACCGCCTGCGCGTCGACAACAACGACATCCTCAACCGCCTCCTGGAGGGCGAGCCGCATCCGGACTGGACGAGGCGCCCGAACGCCAAGGACGACCTGGGGGAAAGGCCAGGGAACCCCGGCTCCAGGGCTGGACCTACGACCGGATCCAGGTGGAGCTGGGGTGCTCCAAGAGTTCGATCCCGTTGTGGGTGCGGGATCCGCCGAAGCCGGAGCACCGACGACGGACCCCCGAGGAGGCGTCGGCGATCGCGAAGCGGGGCTGGGAGGCCACCATGCGCCTGCGGGACGGGGAGCGACGGCGCACCAAGGAGGTGGCGAGGCAGGCCGTCGGCACCTGGTCGCCGCGCGAGCTGTTCCTGCTAGGGGTCGGCCTGCACTGGGCGGAGGGCGGCAAGGACAAGCCCTACGACCGTCGCGAGAACGTCTGCTTCGTCAACAGCGACCCCGGCATGATCGAGGCGTTCCCTGGCCTGGCTGGACTTGCTGGGGGTGGAACACGAACGCGTCCGGTTCGCGGTCATGATCCATGAGAGCGCCGACGCGGGTGCCGAGCGCTACCGCGCGGCTCTTGTCGGCGCGGACAACACCGCGTGCAACAAGACGACGCTCAAGAAGCACAACCCCAGGACCGTCCGCAAGAACACCGGCGACTCCTCTCGGGGCTGCCTCGTGATCAAGGTCCGGAAAAGCGCCGACCTGTACCGTCGCATCGAAGGCTCTTGGTACGGCATAGTGTTGGGAGCCACCCGGCCGGTCGGCGATATGTCCGATTAGCCTGGTTCACGGTCCCCTGTGGTGTAATGGGCAACACGGGTCACTTTGGATGATTTGTTCCAGGTTCGAGTCCTGGCAGGGGAGCACACACTCCGTTCGGGTCCTGGCTGAGGCGATGCCGGTCAGGACCCACACCCCTGCCCTCCACAAACCCCCCGGTATCCTGCGGATGTCACCCCACCCCGTCCACAGCCGAAGGGCATTCCGTGAGCGCCAACCGCCCGGCAGCCGTCGTCGTTCTCGCAGCGGGTGAGGGCACCCGTATGAAGTCGGCCACACCCAAGGTCCTGCACGAGCTCTGCGGACGCAGTCTCGTGGGGCATGTGCTCGCCGCCGCGGGTGAGCTGGACCCCGAGCACCTGGTCGTCGTGGTCGGCCACGCGCGGGAGAAGGTCACCGCGCACCTGGGCGGGATCGCGCCCGACGTCCGCACCGCCGTGCAGGCGGAGCAGAACGGGACCGGGCACGCCGTGCGGAGGGGTCTGGAGGAGCTCGGCGGGTCCGTCGACGGGACGGTCGTCGTCGTGTGCGGGGACACGCCCCTGCTGACGGGCGCGACCCTGCGGGCCCTCACCGGGACGCACTCCGCGGACGGCAACGCCGTCACCGTGCTGACCGCCGAGGTGCCGGACGCGACCGGCTACGGCCGGATCGTGCGGGACGACACGGGCGCCGTGACGGCGATCGTCGAGCACAAGGACGCCGGCGACGCGCAGCGGTCGATCCGGGAGATCAACTCGGGTGTGTTCGCGTTCGACGGCCGGCTGCTGGCGGACGCGCTGAAGAAGGTGCGGACGGACAACAGCCAGGGTGAGGAGTACCTGACGGACGTGCTGGGGATCCTGCGGGAGGCCGGGCACCGGGTCGGGGCGTCCGTGGCGGGCGACCACCGCGAGATCGCGGGGATCAACAACCGTGTGCAGTTGTCCCAGGCGCGCCGGATCCTGAACGACCGGCTGCTGGACGCGGCCATGCTCGCCGGGGTGACCGTCGTCGATCCGGCCACCACCTGGGTCGATGTCACGGTGACGTTCGAGCGGGACGCCGTCGTCCACCCGGGTACGCAGCTGCACGGTGCGACGCATCTGGCCGAGGGTGCCGAGGTGGGGCCGAACTGCCGGCTGACGGACACGCGGGTCGGTGCGGGTGCGCGGGTGGACAACACGGTGGCGTCGGGGGCCGAGGTCGGTCCGGGGGCGACGGTGGGGCCGTACGCGTACCTGCGTCCGGGGACCCGGCTGGGCGCCAAGGGCAAGATCGGTACGTACGTGGAGACGAAGAACGCGTCGATCGGGGAGGGGACGAAGGTTCCGCATCTCTCCTACGTGGGGGACGCGACGATCGGCGAGCAGACGAACATCGGTGCGGCGAGTGTCTTCGTGAACTACGACGGGCAGGACAAGCACCAGTCGACCATCGGTTCGCACTGCAGGACGGGCGCGGACAACATGTTTGTGGCACCTGTCACGGTGGGGGACGGTGCGTACACCGCTGCGGGGTCGGTGATCACGAAGGACGTTCCGGCCGGTTCGCTGGCCGTGGCCCGTGGTCAGCAGCGGAATATCGAGGGTTGGGTGGCGCGCAAGCGTCCGGGGAGCGCGGCCGCGAAGGCGGCGGAGGCGGCTTCCCGGGAGTCGTCCGGGGAGGGGTGACCGGAAACCGGTGCCTCAAACACGGCGTACGGTGATAAGTGCACACCCGCACCCCCACCAGCTGAGACGGCCTCCGGCAAGCCGGCTTGCGAGGTCTCTCGACACCCAGCTGCGACACCTCTGAGGAGACAGTGCTGTGACCGGGATCAAGACGACCGGCGAGAAGAAGTTGCGGTTCTTCTCCGGCCGCGCCCACCCCGAGCTTGCGGAGGAGGTCGCCCAACAGCTGGGTGTCGGGGTCGTCCCGACGAAGGCCTTCGACTTCGCGAACGGTGAGATCTATGTGCGTTATCAGGAGTCGGCGCGTGGCGCGGACTGCTTCCTGATCCAGAGCCACACGGCTCCGATCAACAAGTGGATCATGGAGCAGTTGATCATGATCGACGCGTTGAAGCGGGCGTCGGCTCGTTCCATCACGGTGATCGTGCCGTTCTACGGTTACGCGCGGCAGGACAAGAAGCACCGCGGGCGTGAACCGATCTCGGCGCGTCTGATCGCGGACATGATGAAGACCGCGGGTGCGGACCGGATCCTGACGGTGGATCTGCACACGGACCAGATCCAGGGCTTCTTCGACGGTCCGGTGGATCATCTGTTCGCGTTGCCGCTGCTGGCGGACTACGTGGGCCGGAAGGTGGACCGGGACAAGCTGACGGTGGTGTCCCCGGACGCGGGCCGGGTGCGGGTCGCGGACCGCTGGTGCGACCGGCTGGGTGCGCCGCTGGCGATCGTGCACAAGCGCCGGGACAAGGACGTGGCGAACCAGGTGACCGTCCACGAGGTGGTGGGCGAGGTCGAGGGTCGCGTGTGCGTGCTGGTGGACGACATGATCGACACCGGTGGGACGATCTGCGCCGCGGCGGACGCGTTGTTCGCGCACGGCGCGGAGGACGTGATCGTGACGGCGACGCACGGTGTGCTGTCGGGTCCGGCGGCGGACCGGCTGAAGAACTCGCGGGTGAGTGAGTTCGTGTTCACGAACACGCTGCCGACGCCGTCGGAGCTGAGCGGAGATCTGGACAAGATCTCGGTGCTGTCGATCGCACCCACGATCGCGAGTGCGGTGCGTGAGGTGTTCGAGGACGGTTCGGTGACGAGTCTGTTCGACGAGCAGTAGAGATCCTTTTGGGTCTGGCCTCCCTCTCCGAGTAGACTGCTGCAGTTGCTCGGCGAGGGAGGCCGTTCCCGTTGTGGGTCGGTGGTCCGTTATCGACGCGCTCTTCGTAGCAGGCCGTTCGTGGCCGGGTGACCTCCCCCAAGCTCCAAAGAGCAGGGGGTAACCCCACCCGTTTCTGACTTCGAGGAGTGGTTGACATGTCCGAGGTGAAGATCTCCGCGGCGACGCGCACCGAGTTCGGCAAGGGTGCGGCGCGCCGTATCCGTCGTGAGGACAAGGTTCCGGGTGTGCTGTACGGGCACGGTTCGGACCCGCTGCACCTGACCCTGCCGGGTCACGAGCTGCTGATGGCGCTGCGTGCGCCGAACGTGCTGATCGCGCTGGACATCGACGGCAAGACGAACGAGCTGGCGATTCCGAAGTCCGTGCAGCGTGACCCGCTGAAGGGTTTCCTGGAGCACGTGGACCTGCTGCTGGTGAAGCGCGGCGAGCAGGTCACGGTGGAGATCCCGGTGCAGACCGAGGGTGAGCTGGCTCCGGGTGGCTACCTGCTGGAGCACGTGCTGAACGCGCTGCCCGTCGAGGCCGAGGCGACGCACATCCCGGAGGCCGTGACGGTGTCCGTGGAGGGTCTGACGGCCGGTGCCTCGATCCTGGCGAAGGACATCGAGCTGCCCAAGGGTGTCACGCTGGCCGTGGACGAGGACGCTGTCGTCCTGCAGGTGCTGTCCGCTCAGGCCGAGGAGGCACAGGAGGGCGAGGAGGCCGCTGGGGGAGAGGCCGCCGAGGCCTGATCCTCCGCGTCGTCGTTGCGTCGGCCGCTGTTCCCGCGCGGGGCAGCGGCCGACGCGTATGTGTGGACGCGTGGACAGGAAGGAGACATGGACGTGACGACCGATGCCGCTGCTCCCTGGCTGATCGTGGGTCTGGGCAATCCGGGGCCTGAGTATGCGGGGAACCGGCACAACGTGGGTTTCATGGTGGCCGATCTGCTGGCGGACCGGGTCGGGGGGAGGTTCAAGCGGGCCGGCCGGGCGCAGGCGCAGGTGGTCGAGGGGCGGATCGGGCCGCCGGGGCCGTCGAACCGGCGGGTGATCGTGGCGAAGCCGATGT
The DNA here is from genome assembly GCF_042746715.1 of Streptomyces sp. NPDC058741. Lineage (NCBI taxonomy): Bacteria > Bacillati > Actinomycetota > Actinomycetes > Kitasatosporales > Streptomycetaceae > Streptomyces > Streptomyces sp. NPDC058741. Next base: position 132,420 of record NZ_JBHYQH010000007.1, read on the forward strand.
CCTACATGAATCTGTCGGGTGGGCCGGTGAACGCGTTGCGGGACTTCTACAAGGTGCCGGTGGGGCATGTGGTGGCGGTTCACGACGAGTTGGACATCGACTTCGGGTCGTTGCGGTTGAAGCTGGGTGGCGGGGACAACGGGCACAACGGGCTGAAGTCGATGACGAAGGCCTTCGGTGCGGAGTATCACCGGGTGCGGTTCGGGATCGGGCGGCCGCCGGGGCGGATGCCGGTGGCGGACTTCGTGCTGAGGGATTTCTCGTCGGCGGAGCGCAAGGAGCTGGACTACTTCGTCGACAGGGCGGCGGACGCGGTGGAGTGTCTGGTGATCGAGGGTCTGGAGCGGGCGCAGAGTACGTACAACTCCTGACTTGTCGCCCGGTGAGGTTGACGGGCCGTTCAGGCATGGCCAATGATCCCGGCCATGCCTGCCACTGCCGCCTCTTCCCGCCGGACCTCGATGGCCGCGCTGCGGTTCGGGCGGTTCGCGGTGATGGGTGCGGTCGCGGTGCTGATCCTGATCGCGGGGGTGTGGGCGTCGTGGGGTACGGCGCAGCACGTGATGCTGACGAAGGGCCGTGAGCGGGGCACGGTGGATGTGACGCGGTGCGGGCCGAAGACGTGCACGGGCCGGTACACGCCGTTGTCGGAGGGTTCGCAGCCGCGGCCGCGGGTGGAGCTGGAGAAGTCGGTCGCGGTGGAGCGGGGCAGGACCTACACGGTCGTCATGAAGCCGGGCGGGGAGGACGCGGTCCGTTCGGGTCCGGCCGGGGTGCTGTACGCGTGGGTTCCTATGGGTGGTGCTCTGCTGCTGGCGTCGGTGGTGGTGGCGGGGGGTCTGCTGCGGACGCGGTTGGGGTGGGCCATGGGGTTGTCCGGGGTGGCGTTGCTGACGGCTGCGTTCGTGTCGGTGTGAGGGGTGCCGCGCCGCCGCGGGGGTCGGCTGGGCTGATCCGGAATGTGCCGTGCCCCCGAGCCCGTACGGGTTCGAGGGCACGGTCGTGTCCGGGGCGGGTCAGCCGGTGTTGCGCAGGCCGGCTGCCACGCCGTTGACGGTGAGGAGCAGGGCGCGGGCGAGCAGCGGGTCGGGCTGTTCGCCGGCGGCCACGGCGTCGCGCTGCCGCTTGAGCAGGGCGACCTGGAGGTAGGAGATGGGGTCGAGGTAGGCGTCGCGGATGGTGAAGGTCTGCTTCAGCACGGGTGTGGCGTCGAGGAGTTCGTTCTCGCCGGTGACGCGCAGGACCTCGCGGACGGTGAGCGCGTGTTCGGCCTTGATGGTGTCGAAGACGTGCTTGAGCTCGTCGGGGACGAGGGTGTCGACGTAGTGCTGGGCGATCCGCAGGTCGGTCTTGGCGAGGGTCATCTCGACGTTGGAGATGAAGTTGCGGAAGAAGTGCCACTGCTCGTGCATCTCGTCGAGGACGGTGTCGAGGCCGGCCTCGCGCAGGGCCTTGAGGCCGGAGCCGACGCCGAACCAGCCGGGGACGATCTGCCGGGACTGGGTCCAGCCGAACACCCAGGGGATGGCGCGCAGACCGTCGAGCGAGACGCCGGAGCCGGGGCGGCGGGAGGGCCGGGAGCCCAGATGCAGGTCGGCGAGCTGGTCCACCGGTGTCGACGCGAGGAAGTACGTCGGCAGGTCGGGGTCCTCGACGAGGCGGCGGTAGGCGGCGTGGGCGGCGTCGGAGACGACGTCCATCGCGGCGTCCCAGCGGGCGAGGGCCTCGTCGGACTGGCGGGGCGCGGTGTGCAGGGCGGAGGCCTGGAGGGTGGCCGCGACGGTGAGTTCGAGGTTCTCGCGGGCCAGGGACGGGATGAGGTACTTGTCGGAGATGACCTCGCCCTGTTCGGTGACCTTGATCTCGCCCTCGAGGGTGCCCCAGGGCTGGGCGAGGATGGCGTCGTGGGTGGGGCCGCCGCCGCGGCCGACGGTGCCGCCGCGGCCGTGGAAGAGGCGCAGGCGGACGCCGTAGCGGTGGGCGACGTCGCGCAGGCGGCGCTGGGCGCGGTGGATCTCCCACTGGCTGGTGGTGATGCCGCCGAACTTGGAGGAGTCGGAGTAGCCGAGCATGACCTCCTGGACGTCGCCCCGGAGCGCGACGAGGCGCCGGTAGGACGGGTCGGAGAGCATCTCCTCGAGGATGGTGTCGGCGGACTTGAGCTCGTCGGTGGTCTCCAGCAGCGGCACGATGCCGATCTTGGCCCAGCCGGCGTGCAGGTCGATGAGCCCGGCCTCGCGGGCGAGGACGGCGGCGGCGAAGACGTCGTCGGCGCCCTGGCACATGGAGATGATGTAGGACTCGATGACCTCGGGCCCGAAGACCTCCAGGGCCTTCTTCACGGTCAGGAAGACGCCGAGGGTCTTCTCGCCGGGCGCGTCGACGGGCGCGGGGGTGGGGGCGAGGGGGCGCCGGGAGCGGAGTTCCTTGGCGAGGAGCTTGGCGCGGTACTCGCGGGGCATGTCGGCGTAGCGCCAGGACTCCTCGCCGAGCCGGTCGAAGAGCTGGCCGAGGGCGTGGTGGTGGGCGTCGGCGTGTTCGCGGACGTCCATGGTGGCGAGCTGGAGGCCGAAGGCGGCGAGGGTGCGGATGGTGCGGGCGAGGCGGCCGTCGGCGAAGAGTCCGCCGCGGTGTTCGCGCAGGGAGCTCTGGATGATCCGCAGGTCGGCGAGGAGTTCGCCGGTGCCGAGGTAGTCGCGGCCGGGCTGGTGTGCCGTGCCCTTGGCGAGGCGCTGCTTGGTGTTCTCCAGCTTCTGCCGGATGCAGGTGGCCTTGAGCCGGTAGGGCTCCTCGGCGTTGAGGCGCTTGTAGCGGGGGCTGATCTCGGGGAGGTTGTCCAGGTCGGTCTGGAGGGAAGTCAGCAGTTCCTCGGTGGCGCCGGTGTAGCGGATGGAGTTCGACAGGAAGCCGCGGAGTTCGTCGATGGTCTCCAGGGCGTCGTTGATGCCGTGCTCGTGCTGGAGGATGAGGACGTCCCAGGTGACCTGGGGGGTGACGTTGGGGTTGCCGTCGCGGTCGCCGCCGATCCAGGTGCCGAAGGTGAGGGGGCGGGTCTCGTCGGGGAGCTTGACGCCGGCCCGTTCGAGTTCGGCGGTGAGGTCTTCGAGGACGTCTCCGACGGCGCCCGCGTGCAGCTCGTCGAGGTAGTAGATGGCGTTGCGGGCCTCGTCGGCGGGCTCGGGGCGGACGACGCGCAGTTCGTCGGTCTGCCAGACGAGGTCGATGTTCTCGGCGAGGCGGATGTCGAGGCGGCGGCGGTCGGACTCGATGACCGGTGTCTCCAGGAGCTCGGCGATGCGCCGGAGCTTGTTGAGGACGGAGCGGCGCGCAGCCTCGGTGGGGTGGGCGGTGAAGACGGGGCGGACGGTGAGGTTGCGGACCGTGTCGCGCAGGTGCTCGGGGTCGGCGTCCTTGAGCCGGTCCGCGGTCCGGGCGAGGAGTCCGCCCTCGGCGGCGCGCCGGGCGCGCAGTTCGCGGCCGCGGTGCACCTGCTCGGTGACGTTGGCCAGGTGGAAGTAGGTGGAGAAGGCGCGGACCAGCTTGGCCGCGGTGTCGAGTTCGGTGCCGCGCAGCAGCTCGGCGGCGGCTTCGCCGTCCTCTCGGGTGAGACGGCGGACCTTCTCGACGAGTTCCAGGAGCTCGGGGCCCTCCTGGCGGACGAGGGTCTCCCCGAGGAGGTCGCCCAGTCGGCGGATGTCGGCGCGCAGTTCGCTGCTCGTCGTCGTGGTCTGGTCGTCGGCACTGCTCACAGGTGCGGCTCCTTGCAGTGTTGAAGCTCGTCTGGGAGGGGAACCCGGACGGCGTCTCGCGGCGGCGGGGGGCCGCGTACGGTCCGGACGTCCGGGAAGAAATTCAGAGCGGACCGCGCTGTCCGACCGTCTCCAGGATAGGTGTCGGCCGGGACGCGCAGGCTCGCGGGCTCTTGCCGCCGGGCGGGGCACTGCCATACTTGCGAAGCCGTAGGTTACGGAACCGTAGGAAGCACCTCGCGGTTCGCGTGACCCGGTCACACCCCCTCCCGTTCCGCACACCCCCAGGGGACGCGTATGACCAGTAGTTCCGACGTGATCGACGACGCTCCGAAAGCACCCGGTCAGGCCACTGATCTTGCAGAGCCCTCCGCCACGCTCGGCGGCGAGAAGAAGCGGTCCATCGAGCAGATCGCCCTCCTGCTCTTCATCACCGTCCCGTTCCTCGCGCTGCTGGCGGCGGTGCCGCTGGCGTGGGGCTGGGGAGTGAGCTGGCTGGACCTGGGCCTGCTGGTCTTCTTCTACTTCCTGGGGTGCCACGGCATCACGATCGGTTTCCACCGTCACTTCACGCACGGTTCGTTCAAGGCGAAGCGGCCGCTGAAGATCGCGCTGGCGATCGCGGGGTCGATGGCGGTCGAGGGTCCGCTGGTGCGCTGGGTGGCCGATCACCGCAAGCACCACAAGTTCTCCGACGCGGAGGGCGACCCGCACTCGCCGTGGCGGTTCGGCGAGACGCTGCCGGCCCTGATGAAGGGCCTGTGGTGGGCGCACATCGGCTGGATGTTCGACGAGGAGCAGACGTCGCAGGAGAAGTACGCCCCTGACCTGATCAAGGACAGGACGCTGCGGACCGTCTCCCGTCAGTTCGTGCTGTGGACCGTGGTGTCGCTGGGGCTGCCGGCGTTGATCGGCGGTCTGGTGACGATGTCCTGGTGGGGCGCGTTCACGGCGTTCTTCTGGGGTTCGCTCGTCCGGGTGGCCCTGCTGCACCACGTGACCTGGTCGATCAACTCGATCTGCCACGCGGTGGGCAAGCGCCCGTTCAAGTCGCGTGACCGATCGGGCAACGTGTGGTGGCTGGCGGTCCTGTCCTGCGGCGAGTCCTGGCACAACCTGCACCACGCCGACCCGACCTCCGCGCGGCACGGCGTGATGCGCGGGCAGGTGGACTCCTCCGCCCGGCTGATCCGCTGGTTCGAACTGGCGGGCTGGGCGTACGACGTGCGGTGGCCGTCACGCTCGCGTATCGATTCGCGGCGTGACTCCGGGGAAGGCGGCTCCCGGCGCGGGAAGGAGCCCGTCGAGGCGGCATGATGGTCGCTGTGGCGACCGACTCGAGCAGCACCCCCAGCGATGACAAGCCGCGGCGAGTGCGTCGCACCCGGATGACCGGTGCCGAGCGCCGTCAGCAGCTGCTGGAGATCGGTCGCACGCTCTTCGCCGCGAAGGGCTTCGAGGGCACGTCGGTGGAGGAGATCGCGGCGAAGGCCGGGGTCTCCAAGCCGGTGGTGTACGAGCACTTCGGCGGCAAGGAGGGCCTGTACGCGGTGGTGGTGGACCGCGAGATGCGGCGCCTGCTGGACATGGTCACCGGCTCGCTGACCGCCGGCCACCCCCGTGAGCTGTGCGAACAGGCTGCCTTCGCGCTCCTGGACTACATCGAGGAGTACACGGACGGGTTCCGCATCCTGGTCCGTGACTCCCCCATCCCCCAGTCGACCGGCTCCTTCGCCTCGCTGATCTCCGACATCGCCACGCAGGTCGAGGACATCCTGGGCCGGGAGTTCAAGAGCCGGGGCTTCGACCCCAAGCTGGCGCCGCTGTACGCCCAGGCGCTGGTCGGCATGGTCGCGCTGACCGGCCAGTGGTGGCTGGACGTGCGCAAGCCGGGGAAGGCCGAGGTGGCCGCGCACCTGGTGAACCTGGCGTGGCACGGTCTGGACGGCCTGGAGGCCAAGCCGCACCTGATAGGCCGGCGCAAGAGCTGAGGACATGTGCACGCTTGGGTCACGAGATTAATCTTGTGACATCATGTGCGCATGACTGAGATCACGATCAGCTCCGCCCGTTCCCAGCTCGGCGACCTGGTCCGGCGCGCGGCCCACAGCCGCGAGACCATCGCCATCACCGACCACGGCCACGTGGCCGCGCTGCTCGTGTCTCCGCAGGTGATAGAGGATCTCGAAGACGCGCTGGCCGTCGCGGACTATCAGCGGCGCAAGGCGGAGGGCACGCTCGGCGAGGGCATTCCGCACGAAGAGGTCGGGCGCGTGCTGGGGCTGCGTCCGTGACCTACCGCATCATCTGGGAACCGAACGCCACGGACGCGGCGGTGCGCTTCCTCAAGGACGATCCGACCGGGCTCGCCGCCGTGTACGAGGCCGTCGACGCACTCGCCGAGACTCCACGTCCCTCCACCTCAGCCCCTTTCGGCTGGGAATTCCGCCGGCTCCGCGTCGGCGCCTACCGCGTCCTCTACGCCCTCGACGACGACGTCATCCACATCCTCGTCACCCACCTCGGCCGCATCACCTGACCACCGGTCACGCCGGCTTCCGCGCCACCGCGAAGACCCGGCGGAACGGAAACGGCGTGCCGTGCGGCCCGGCCGGACACGCCTGGCGCAGGGCGGTCCGGTACGCGGCGACGACGGCGTCCCGGGCTCCGGGGTCGTCGGCGAGGGCGGTCAGCACGGGCCGCAGCCCGGTCCCCCGCACCCGGTCGAGCACCGGGTCCTCGCCGTGCAGCAGGTGGAGGTACGTCGTCTCCCAGACGTCCGCCACGCAGCCGACGGACGTCAGCCGTTCCAGGTAGGTCCCGGGGGTGTGCACGGCGTCGGCGTGCCGCAGGACGCCGCCCGGCCGGTCGCGCCAGCGGGGCGACGCGGCGGGCTCGCGCATCAGGCGGTGACTGGGGGCGGCGAAGTTACCGGGGACCTGGAAGGCGAGGTGCCTCCGGGTTTCAGGCCGGCGGCCCCGTCGGTGAAGCGTTCGACGTGCCCGAGCACCCACTGCAGCGTGGCGTTGCCGATGATCAGGTCGTGCGGCTCTCCGGGCGTCCAGGTCCGGACGTCGGCGTGGGTGAAGTCGAGGTGTCCGCCGCCGGGCGTCGGGCCCTCGTGGTCGACGTGGGCCCGGTCGAGCATCTCGGGGGAGTCGGCGTAGCCGGTGAGCGGGCGGCGGGCCGGCGGCCGGTGAGCAGCGCGGTGACGTTGCCGGGGCCGCAGCCGAGGTCTGCGATGCGGGGCGGGTCCGTGGGCGGATCGGGGACGCGGGCGAGGAGGTCGGCGAAGGGGCGGGCGCGAGGGCCGGCGTGGCGCAGGTACTGGGCGGGGTCCCGGTGGGGACGGCAGCGGACACGGCTCCTCCGGATGTCCTGTGGTGCTGACCGTACGGGACGTGAGGCCGGCCTCGGCCCACAGTATCTCGATGTCAAGATAGTGGGCGTCAAGAGACTCTACGTCGACACAACCACTACACTGATCGCCATGGAGGACGAGGTCGACCGGCTGGTCGCAGCATGGCGCCGGGAGCGCCCGGACCTCGACGTGGAACCGCTCGAGGTGCTGAGCCGCGTGAGCAGACTGGCCCGGCATCTGGACCGGGCGCGCCGGCTGGCCTTCTCGGAGCACAGTCTGGAGCCGTGGGAGTTCGACGTCCTGACGGCCCTGCGGCGCGCGGGCACGCCGTACCAGCTCTCCCCCGGTCAGCTCCTGACCCAGACGCTGGTCACGTCGGGCACGATGACGAACCGCATCGACCGCCTGGCCAAGAAGGGCCTGGTGGAGCGCCTCCCCGACCCCTCCGACCGCCGCGGTGTGCTGGTCCGGCTGACGGACGAGGGCCGCGACCGCGCGGACCAGGCCCTGGCGGGTCTGCTGGACCAGGAGCGCGCGATCCTCGCGGAGCTCTCCCGCGCCCAGCGCGGCGAACTGGCGGGGCTGCTACGCCAGCTGACCGCCCCGTTCGACAACATCCCCGGCTAGGTCGACGGGCCCGACACCGGCCCGGCGCGCGAGGGCGACGGCGGCGAGCGTGGAGTGCACGCCCAGCTTGCCGAGGACGTTCTGCATATGGGTCCGTACGGTGTGCGGCGACAGGTAGAGCCGCTCGGCGACGGCCTTGCGCCCCAGCCCGGCGAGCATGCAGCGCAGCACTTCCCGCTCCCTCGGCGTCAGCGACTGGACGAGCCGCTCGCTCTCGGTGCGGTGCTTGCGGGCGGCGGTGAGCTCGCGCAGCACACCGGTGAGCAGGGCGGGCGGCAGATGCGTCTCGTCCCGCAGGACGCCCCGGACGACGGTGAGCAGCCGGGAGAGCGAGCAGTCCTTCGCGACCCAGCCGGACGCGCCGGCCTGCAGGGCGAGCGCCGCCCGGCGCGGGTCGTCCTTCGCGGCGAGCACCACGATCCGTACGTTCGGCTGCGCGGAGCGCACGCCCGTGACGAGGGAGATCCCGTCGACGAGCCCGTCCTCGTTGCCCTCCTGGACGGGTACGGCCGGCCGGGCGCCCGGCACCTTCCCGCCCAGGTCGGCGTCGACGAGCAGCACGTCGAACCGGCGCCCCTCGGCGACCGCCCGCTCCAGGCAGCGCAGCGCGGCCGGGCCGCTGGCGGCCGCGGAGACCTCCACGTCGGGCTCGGCGGCCAGGGCCGCGGCGAGTGACTCGGCGAAGATGCGATGGTCGTCGACGACCAGGACTCGGATGCGAACCACCTAACCCCCTTCCCCGGTGCTCCTGAGGAGCAGGGGATACCCCATCGGCGGCAGACGACACCGCGCGGGCACGACGCCGGGGTGTCCTGATCGCCGCGTCCGTCCGTGCCGCGGCCTGGCCGGGTCGCCGCAGCCGCACGGCCGCCGCCGTGCAGGAACCGCCACCCCCACCCCGGGCGTCGTACCCGGCTGTCTCGCCCCCTGAACGGCACCGGCCCCCTCCGGTGCTGTTCATCAGGGTACGGACGGGGGCCCGGAGCGGAAGGCTCTTTGCAGAACTGGCCGTCCGGCGCGTTTATGGTGTGCCGCATGTTCCGTCTTGAGACAGAAGTCGACAAGGCCCGACGTGATCTGCTCCGCACACGGCTGCGGGACTCGAACACAGCCGCCTCCCCGGTCCTGCGAGCCCTGCGCGGAACACCGGCCGAACGGGACGTCCCGTTGCACGTGTGGGCTGTGAACGACACGGACGGCACCCTCGCCGGCGGCCTGGTCGGCTACACCTGGGCGACCTGGCTCCACGTGACCTACCTGTGGGTCGACGACCGCCTCCGGGGCGCGGGCCTGGGCACCCGCCTCCTGGCGCGTGCGGAGCACCTCGCGGCCACCCGGCGCGGCTGCCGCGCGGCCCGCCTGGAGACCTGGGACTTCCAGGCCCCCCGCTTCTACGAGAAACGGGGGTACGAGGTGGTGTGCGCGGTGCCGGACTATCCGCCGGGTATCACGGAGTACCTGCTGACGAAGAAGCTGGGCTGAGCCTCAGGCCAGACGGTGGGCGCCCGCCGCGGGTACCGCCTCGAAGACCCGGGGGGCCGTGAAGCCCGCCGCCGCGAAGGCCTCCGTGACGGCCTTGGTGATGCCGTCGACGTCCGCCTCCTCCGCGAGGACGATCGCCGAGCCGCCGAAGCCGCCGCCGGTCATACGGGCGCCCAGGGCGCCGGCGGACAGGGCCGTGTCGACGACCAGGTCCAGTTCCGGGCAGGAGATGCGGAAGTCGTCGCGCAGGGAGGCGTGGCCCTCGACCAGGACCGGGCCGATCGCGCGGGTCTCACCGGCCTCCAGGAGGGAGACCACGCGCTCCACGCGCTGGTCCTCCGTGACCACGTGGCGGACCAGGCGGCGGACCTCCTCCTCGTCGCCCAGGCGGGCCAGGGCCGCGTCCAGGCCGGCGTAGGGGACGTCGCGCAGGGCGTCGAGGCCGAGCAGGGCGGCGCCCCTCTCGCAGCCCGCGCGGCGCTTGCCGTACTCGCCCTCGCTGTGGGAGTGCTTGACCTGCGTGTCGACGACCAGCAGGCGCATGCCCTCGGCGGCCAGGTCGAAGGGGATCTGGCGCTGGGAGAGGTCCCGGGTGTCGAGGAACAGCGCGTGACCGGCCTCGCAGCACGCCGACGCCGTCTGGTCCATGATGCCGACCGGGGCGCCGACGTAGACGTTCTCGGCGCGCTGGCACAGGCGGGCCAGCTGCCAGCCGCGCAGGCCGAGGGAGAACAGGTCGTTCAGGGCCAGGGCGACCACGACCTCCAGGGCCGCCGAGGACGACAGGCCAGCGCCCGAGGGGACCGCGGAGGACAGGTGGATGTCCGCGCCCGTGACCGCGTGGCCGGCCTCGCGCAGGGCCCACACCACGCCGGCCGGGTACGCCGTCCAGTTCCGGTCCGTCTCGGGCGCCAGGTCCTCCAGGCGGAACTCGGCGACCCCGCCCTCGACGTCCCCCGAGTGCAGGCGCAGCACGCCGTCCTCCCGGCGTGAGACCGCCGCCACCGCCCGGTGCGGCAGGGCGAACGGCATGACGAAGCCGTCGTTGTAGTCGGTGTGCTCGCCGATGAGGTTGACGCGGCCCGGCGCCGCCCACACCCCGTGCGGCTCGGCGCCGTACAGCTCGGTGAACCGCCCGGCGACCGTCTCGGCAACAGCCTCGCTCATGCCCTGACCCCTGACCCTTCCGTACGTACTAGTTGCCGTGCCGCTGCGCGAAGTCCCACGCGTCGGCGACGATGCCCGCGAGGTCCGCGCGGGACGGGTTCCAGCCCAGCTTCTCGCGGGCGGTGGCGGCCGAGGCCACCAGGACCGCCGGGTCGCCGGCGCGGCGGGGAGCGATCACTTCCGGGATCGGGTGGCCGGTCACGCGGCGGACCGTCTCGACGACCTCGCGGACGGAGAAGCCGTTGCCGTTGCCGAGGTTGCAGATGAGGTGCTCGCCGGGGGCGGCGGCCTTCAGGGCCAGCAGGTGGGCCTCGGCGAGGTCCGCGACGTGGATGTAGTCGCGCACGCAGGTGCCGTCCGGCGTCGGGTAGTCGTCGCCGAAGACGGAGATCGCCTCGCGCCGGCCCTGCGCGACCTGCAGCACCAGCGGGATCAGGTGCGACTCGGGGTCGTGGCGCTCGCCGTACGCGCCGTACGCCCCGGCCACGTTGAAGTAGCGCAGCGAGACCGCGCCCAGGCCGTGCGCCGCCGCCTCGCCCGTGATCATGTGGTCGACGGCGAGCTTCGAGGCGCCGTAGGGGTTCGTCGGCTGCGTCGGTGCCGACTCCACGATCGGGACCTGCTCCGGCTCGCCGTAGGTCGCGGCCGTGGAGGAGAAGACGAGGGTGCGCACGCCTGCCTCGCGCATCGCCGCGAGCAGGGCCATGGTGCCGCCGACGTTGTTGTCCCAGTACTTCTCCGGCTTGACGACGGACTCGCCGACCTGGGAGAACGCAGCGAAGTGCAGGACGCCGTCGAAGGAGGCGTCCAGCCACTTGGCGGCGTCGCGGATGTCGCCCTCCACGAAGGCGGCGCCCGCCGGGACGCCCTCGCGGAAGCCCGTGGAGAGGTTGTCGAGGACGACGACCTCGTGACCGGCCTCCAGCAGGTGCTGTGCGACCACGCTGCCGACGTAACCCGCGCCGCCCGTCACCAGGTACTTCCCGCTCATGAACTCGCTACCTCTCGCAGTCGCTCGGCCGCGCGCTCCGGCGGCACGTCGTTGATGAACACGTTCATGCCGGACTCGGAACCCGCGAGAAACTTCAGCTTGCCGGAAGTACGGCGGATGGTGAAAAGCTCGAGGTGGAGCGCGAAGTCCTCGCGCACGACCCCGTCGAAGTCCTCCAGCGCGCCGAACGGGGCCTGGTGCCAGGCCGCGATGTACGGCGTCGGAGGCTCACCCTCGCCGAAGATCCGGTCGAACCGCCGCAACAGTTCCAGGTAGACCTTGGGGAACTCCGTGCGCGCGTCCTCGCCCAGCCCGAGCAGGTCGGGCACCCGGCGCTTGGGGTAGAGGTGCACCTCGTAGGGCCAGTGCGCCGCGTACGGGACGAAGGCCACCCAGTGCTCGCCCTCCAGGACGACCCGCTCACCGGCGAGTTCGCTCTCCAGGACGGCGTCGAAGAGGTTCTCCCCGCCGGTCATCTCCTTGTGGTCGGCGGCCGAACGGAGCATCAGGGCGGTGCGCGGTGTGGTGAAGGGGTAGGCGTAGATCTGCCCGTGGGGGTGCTGGAGCGTCACACCGATCTCGGCGCCGCGGTTCTCGAAGCAGAACACCTGCTCGACGGAGGGGAGATGGGACAGCTCCGACGTGCGGTCCGTCCACGCCTCCAGCACCAGGCGCGCCTGCTCCTCGGAGAGATCGGCGAAGGACGCGGTGTGGTCGGAGGTGAAGCACACGACCTCGCAGCGGCCGGAGTCGCCGGCCAGCGACGGGAAGCGGTTCTCGAAGACCACGACGTCGTACGAGGAGTCCGGGATCTCGCTCAGGCGGTCGCCCTCGGAGGGGCACAGGGGGCACTCGTCGGCCGGCGGGTGGTACGTACGGCCCTGGCGGTGCGAGGCCACGGCGACGGCGTCTCCGAGGAGGGGGTCGCGGCGGACCTCCGACGTGGTGACGGTGCGGTCCAGCGGGCGGCGGTCGGCCGCGCCGCGCACGCGGTCGTCCCGCAGGTCGTAGTAGATGAGCTCACGACCGTCGGCCAGCCGGGTCGAGGTCTTCTTCACACCGGACTCCTCATCCTTCAAACATAACTCAACAGATCACAACACACCTCACCCCATACGTCAACATCACAATCCAACAAAGGGCATCACCGGACGTGTGCGATCGCCGACCGCCGAGGCGTAGATTCCGCGAGGTATCGGTTCGCGCGACGAAGCGAGGGCTCATGCATCCCCCCACGTACCTGGCAGCCGAGCTGCGGCTCCCGGCCAACTGGCTCGACTACACGATCCTCGGCCTCTACTTCGTCGTCGTCCTCGGCATGGCTTCGCCGCCAGACGCTCGGTGAGGACCAGCCTCGACTTCTTCCTCTCCGGCCGCTCCCTGCCCGCCCGGGTCACCGGTCTGGCGTTCATCGCCGCCAACCTGGGCGCGACCGAGATCCTGGGCATGGCCGCCAACAGCGCGCAGTACGGCGTCTCCACGACCCACTGGTACTGGATCGGCGCCATCCCGGCCATGGTCTTCCTCGGCCTGGTGATGATGCCCTTCTACTACGGCTCCAAGGTCCGCTCGGTCCCCGCGTTCCTGCTGCTGCGCTTCGACCGGGCGGCGCACCTGCTGAGCTCGGTCCTGTTCGCCTTCGCCGGCGTCAACCTCTACGCGCTCGCCATCGTCGTGGAGGCGCTGCTGGGCTGGCCGGCGTGGGTGGCGATCGTGGTCGCCGCCTTCTTCGTCCTCGCCTACATCACCCTCGGCGGCCTGTCCTCGGCCATCTACCACGACGTACCGCAGTTCTTCGTCATCCTCGCCGCGCTCATCCCCCTCACCGCCCTCGGCCTGAAGAAGGTCGGCGGCTGGGACGGCCTGTCCGGCTCGCTCACCGCCAGCCGCGGCGCCGACTTCCTGACGTCCTGGGGCGGCACCGGCATCGGCAACGCCAACCCGCTGGGCGCGAACTGGCTGACCATGGTCCTCGGCCTCGGCTTCGTCCTCTCCTTCGGCTACTGGACGACGAACTTCGCCGAGGTGCAGCGCGCCCTGTCGGCGAAGAACCTCTCGGCAGCCCGGCGCACCCCGCTCATCGCCGCGTTCCCGAAGATCTTCATCGTGTTCCTGGTGATGATCCCGGGCCTGGTCGCCGCGGTCCTGGTCCCGAAGATCGGCACCTCGGGCTCCGACCTGCAGTACAACGACGCCATCGCCTACCTGATGGAACAGCTGCTGCCCAACGGGGTGCTGGGCATCGCCGTCACCGGGCTGCTCGCGGCCTTCATGGCGGGCATGGCGGCGAACGTGTCGTCCGTCAACACCGTGTTCACGACGGACATCTGTCACAGTGCGGTGGCGGTCACTGGGACGCCCGGCGAGTCGGTCCTGTCAGCGCGTCGACAAGGGCGTCACCGGTCGTGTCGATGACGATGACCTCCGTCCTCCTGCATGTCCGGGGGGAGTTGTGTTCGCTCCTCCGCACGGCGCACAGCTCTGCCGCTGCGGGGTCGATGACCACAGCTCCGAGCTCGGCGACCAGTTCCGCGAGGACGGCGAGGACGCCACCGTTCTGTGGGCGCTCCACCAGGATGCCGGTCTCATCAACGGAGATCTCGGCTGCGCCGCCGCCGGACGCCCGGATCCAGAACCGCAGGCTTCCGTCCTCGCCCACCGTGAGCTGCGGGTCCCCGGCATCGTGAGGCTCAAGGAGTGCCCGCACCCCCACCAGGTCCAGGGGAACGGGCACGTCGTCCCCGTCGACGAACCGGTAGATCGACGGGCTGTGACTCATGGAACTCCTACCGAAGTCCTGCCACCGCGTCAGACCCCCGGCCCCGGGTCCCGGTTCACCGCACCCGCCCGGTCCAGCAGCCCCGTCCGCGCCGCCAGGGCCGCCGCCTCCAGGCGGGAGCCCACACCCAGTTTCATCAGGACCCGCTGGACGTGCGTGCGGGCCGTCGACGGGGCGATGCCCATGCCCGCCGCGATCAGGCGTGTGTCCTCGCCGTCCGCGACGCGGACCAGGACCTCGATCTCCCGGGGCGTGAGCATCGACAGCAGGCGCCGGCCCTCGTCGTCCGGCTGGGCCGCCGGGTTGAGCAGCTCGCTGAACGCCCCTTGCAGCAGTTGCGGCGCCACCGCCGCCTCCCCCGCCCGTGCCTTCATGATCGCCCGCTCGACGCCCTCGATGCGCTCGTCGTGCCGGACGTAGCCGGAGGCGCCCGCCGCGAAGGCCGCCGCGATGCCGCGCGGACTGGGCACCGGGCCCAGCACCACCATCGCCACCTGCGGCCGCTCCCGCTTGATCCGCACCACCGGGTCGAAGATCCCCGGCTCGGCCGGCGCGGCCGTCCCCAGCAGGCACACCTCCGGCGCCCGCGTGATCACCAGTTCAGCCGCCCCCGCCGCCGGTGCCGCCGCGGCCAGCACCCGGTGGCCCCGCAACTTCAGCGCCGAGGCCAGCGCTTCCGCCAGCAGTCGGTGGTCGTCGACCACCATGAGCCGCACTCCCATCGAGCAACCCCCCAGTCACCCAGTACCCCCCGATGGAAGCCCCCCGGCCTCCCCGCCTTCATGCCCCCGGAAGCTACACGCTTGTTCGACGTCGCGCTTCCCCTACCCGCGAGAATCGCCCCGGATCACCGAAATTCCCCGCCCACGAGGTCGACTGGGCCACACGCGTACGGTCCCGCCCCTGACCAGGGACGGGACCGTACGGACCACCAGAAGGTCAGCCGGCGATCAGCCATTGATCACCAGCCGTCAGCAGTCGATCAACCGGTGCCGAAGCCGACCGCGAGGTACTCCTTGTCGCTGATGCCGGACCGCTTGCTCGCGTACACCTTGGACATGTACAGCCGCCCGTCGCCGTACAGGAACTCGGCGTACTCCGGCGACATGCTGGTCTCCACGTCGCGCACCTGCCTCGTCGCGGGGTTCTCCAGCAGCGTCGTCTGCTTGAAGCTGCCGGCGTCGATGCTGACGACCTGTCCGCCCTTGTTGTACGGCGGCCGCTTGTACGCGAGGAGGTTGCCGCCGTCCATGCGCAGCGGCGTGATGGTGTAGCCGTCCCCGGCGTCGGCCCGCTGGCCGGTCTGCTTGCCGGTCGCGAGGTCGAAGCTGACGATCTCGTTGGTCTGGCTGTACTCGCCCGTCCCGTCGTGCTCCTCGGTCGGCAGGTAGAGCCGGTCGTTGCCGACGGCCAGCAGCGTGCAGGCCTCGATGCGGGTGATGCCCTCGCAGCGGGCCGCGAACTGCTCGCCCGGCGCGGAGATGCGGGTGCGCAGCTTGCCGGTCTTGTTGTCGATGGAGAAGAAGTCCGAGATGCCGCTGCCGTCGCCCGCGGAGTCGCCGACGTCGGCGGCCACCACCAGCGGGTCGGTCGACACGATGCTCGCGTACTCGATGCCCCGGGTCATCTTGTACTCCGAGATCACCTTCCCGGACTTCGGGTCGATGGTCTGGATGTTCAGCTGCCGGTCGTCGTACGAACCGCACTTGCGCACGGCGACCAGCTTCGCGCCGCCGCCGTACCCGGCGTCGTAGCAGGAGTCGGTCGGTTTCGGACTCCACAGCAGCCTGCCGGACACGTCGAAGGCGGCGCCGCCGCTGGTGCTGCCGACCGCGATGGTCTTCCCGCTGAGCGTGATGTTGTCGAGATTGATCAGCCGGTCACCGGTCTTGACCGTCTTGGTCCACAGCTCCTTGCCCGCGTCGAGGTCGATCAGCGCGACCTGGCTGCACCCGTGCGAGGGCTCGGCCTTGGTCGGCATGGCGGGCTGGTAGACGACCGCCGTCAGGTTGTCGTCGGTGACCTGGCGGCTGGCCTGGCAGACCGGGCCGTCCAGCGGGATCTTCCACAGCTCCTCGCCCTTGTCGCGGTCGTAGCCGACGATCTGGGCGATGCCGCTCTTGACGTAGGCCTTGTCGGTGAGCCACGAGCCGGCGACGACGACCGTGCTGTCGTTCTTCACCTCGGGCGCCGGGACCTGGAAGAGGACCTTGGCGCCGGGGTCGGACGGGACCTTCTCCTTGCCGCCGGAGCCGCCGCCCTTGCCCTCGGTCGTGCCGCCGGTGGCACCGCCGGAGCTCGCGGTGCCGTCCTTCCCACCGTCGTCCTTGGTCGAGGAGTACCAGATGCCGCCGCCGATGATCAGGGCGATGGCCGCGACCGCGGCGACGATGATCGCCACCTGGGCGTTGAACTTCCCGCCGCCGCCGGGCTGTCCGGGCTGCGGCTGGAGCGGCACGGTCGCCTGCGGGTAGCCGTAGCCGGGCGGCTGCCCGTACCCGGGCTGGGTCGGCGGCTGCCCGTACCCGGGCTGGGTCGGCGGCTGCCCGTACCCGGGCTGGCCGTACGGGCCCGGCTGCTGACCGGGGTAGCCGTAACCGGGCGGAGCCTGCGGCGGCTGGGGGGCCTGCGGGTACCCGTAGCCGGGCTGCGGCTGGGGCGGTCCGGGCGGGGGTGACTGCGGCAAAGGCGTCTGCGGAGCCTGCGGCGGCTGGGGGGCCTGCGGGTACCCGTAGCCCGGCTGGGGGTTCTTGCTCAGGTCCGGGCCGGGCGCGGGCGGCGGGGTCTGCGGCGGCTGGTCCTGCGGCGGTCCGAAGCCGTCCCCCTGCGGGGGCTGCTGCGGCGGCGGGGGCTGGCTCATGTCGTGAGTACCTCGGGGAAGGGGACGGTCGGCGGGGACGAACGCGCGAAGGGAGGGAGAAGCGCCGGGGGGAAGCGTCACTTGCCGTAGGCGAGCATCAACTTCTCCTTCGTGTCGTCGTTTCCGCTCAGCCGGGTCGTCGAGATGTAGAAGCGCCCGTCGACCCAGTCGACGTCCTTGGAGAAGAACCCGTTCTCGATGTCCGCGGCGCCCTGCGGGTTCTGCAGCAGCTTGGCGGGCTCGTGGCTGCCGCCGCCGGTCGGGATGGCGACGATCTGGCCGCCGGCGTCGTAGGACGGCTGCACGTAGGCGATGAGCTTTCCGTTCTCGACCTTCATCGGCAGCATCGACTCGTCGGCCGGGGACTTCACCCGCCACTTCTCCTTGCCGTCGGCGAGGTTGACCGCGACGATCTCGTTGGCGCCGGTGGTCGCCTTCGTCGGCAGGTAGAGCGTGTCGGCGTCGGCGGCGACGCCCCGGCAGCCCGTGAGGTCGCGCTCCAGGATCGCCCAGCCGCACTCGGGGGCGAAGTCCTCGTCGAAGCCGACCTGCGAGCGGAACTTGCCGCCGGAGGTGAAGGTGGAGATGTTCCAGGCCTTCTTGTCCTCGTTGGTGCTGTAGACGACCAGCGGGCTCACCGAGTAGGTGCGCGCGACCCGCCAGCCCTTGTCGAACGGCTGGGTCCACAGGGCCTTGCCGGTCTTCGGGTCGAGCTCCTGGACCTCGTCGTGCTCCTTGCCGGTGCCGGCACCGCAGGAGGAGACGGCGATCAGCTTCTCGCCGCCGGCGAACGCGGCGGGGAAGCAGGCGTTGCCGTAGCGCTTCTTGTCGAACAGCTTGTCGCCGCTGGTGACGTCGTAGGCCGTGCCGGACTGGGAGCGGCCCACCATCAGCGTGGTGCCGGTGATGGACAGTTCGACGGAGAGCGTGGAGTCGAACAGGGCGCCGTCGGCGACCTGTTCCTTCCAGCCCTTCTCACCGGTGGCGAGGTCGATCTCCTGGAGCTGGTTGCACTTGGCGCGGTCGCTGCTGCCGCTCATGTACGCGACGACGATCTTGTCGTCGTCGGTCTTCTGCGGGGTCGTGGCGCAGATCTTCTGCGGGAAGGTGACGGCGTCCCAGGCGGGCTTGCCGTCCCCGACGTCGTAGGCGAAGAGTTGCTTGTACGCGGCCTTCACGGCGGCCTTGTCGGTGATCCACATGCCGTCGGCGTCGGCGCCCCGCCCGGGGGCGTCGGGCGCCTCCTTGTACCAGAGGACCCTGGCCTCGCCGGCCTGGCGGCCCTCGTTGAGGTTCTCCGGGTCCTCGCCGCCGTCGCCGCTGCCGTCACCGGGGTTCACGGGGTCGGAGCCGCCCTGCTTGGCGTCGTCGCTCGGCTGGGCGACGGGCTTCTTCTTGCCCTTGCCGTCGTCGTCACCACCGCCGGTGACGGCGAGGACGGTGCCGCCGACCACGAGCAGCACGGCGAGGGCCGCGCCGATGATCATGGCCGGCTTGCCCTTGAAGGGGTTGCCGGAACCGCCCCCGGGCGGGGTGCCGGGACCGCCCGGGTACGAGGGCTGGGTCGGGTGGCCGTAGGCGGGCTGTCCGTACGGGCCGGGCTGCTGGCCGTAGGGGCCGGGCTGCTGCGGCTGGCCGTAGGGACCGGAGGTGTAGGGGCCGGGCTGCCCGTAGGGGCCGGGCTGCTGCGGGTAGCCGTACCCGGGCTGCGGCGGCCCCTGCGGGTGCGGCGGCGGCTGGGGCGCGCCCTGGGGCGGTGGCGGGGTCTGCGGCGCCCCGAAGCCACCACCCTGCGGCGGCGGGTCCTGCGGTGCTCCGAAACCACCGTACGGTGGCTGACTGGGCGGCTGAGTCATCAGTCGCTTCCCCCGTTCACTTCACTGATTTTTAGCCACGCCCTGAGGTACGCGATGGGCTCAGAGTCGCTTCATAAAGTTCCAAGACGGCTCTTTCTATCACCCCGTTCCCAGAAGGGACCGGGCCGTCCCAACCCCTGTTCCCAAGGGAGGACCGGCCCGTGATGCCGTTGTTACGCGCCTTCACGCACCCTTCACGCGTCCTCGGCGAGTTCCAGCCACCGCATTTCGAGTTCCTCGCGCTGACCAGCCAATTCGCGCAGCTCGGCGTCCAGTTCGGCGACCTTGGCGAATTCCGTGGCATTTTCGGCGATTTGTGCGTGGAGCTTGGTCTCCTTCTCGGAGACCTTGTCGAGCTGCCGCTCGATCTTCTGCAGCTCCTTCTTGGCGGCGCGCTGGTCCTGCGCGCTCCGCTCCGGGGCCGCGGACGGCTGCGGCGCCGCGGCGGGCGCGGAGACGGCGGCCTCCTCCATGCGCTGCCGCCGCTCCAGGTACTCGTCGATGCCGCGCGGCAGCATCCGCAGGGCGCCGTCGCCGAGCAGCGCGAACACCCGGTCGGTGGTGCGCTCGATGAAGAACCGGTCGTGGGAGATGACGATCATCGAGCCGGGCCAGCCGTCGAGGACGTCCTCCAGCTGGTTCAGGGTCTCGATGTCCAGGTCGTTGGTGGGCTCGTCGAGGAAGAGGACGTTGGGCTCGTCCATGAGCAGGCGCAGCAGCTGGAGCCTGCGGCGCTCACCGCCGGACAGGTCGCCGACCGGCGTCCACTGCTTCTCCTTGGTGAAGCCGAACGTCTCGCACAGCTGCCCGGCCGTCATCTCGCGCCCCTTGCCGAGGTCGACCCGCTCGCGCACCTGCTGCACGGCCTCCAGCACGCGGGTGGCCGGGTCGAGTTCGGCGACCTCCTGGGAGAGGTAGGCCAGCCTGACGGTCTTCCCGACGCGGACGCGGCCGCCGGCGGGCTGGACGTCGCCCTCCGTCCGGGCCGCCTCCGCCATGGCCCGCAGCAGGGACGTCTTGCCGGCGCCGTTGACGCCGACGAGGCCGATGCGGTCGCCGGGACCGAGCTGCCAGGTGACGTGCTTGAGGAGGACCTTGGGACCCGCCTGGACGGTGATGTCCTCCAGGTCGAACACGGTCTTGCCGAGCCGCGAGGACGCGAAGCGCATCAGCTCGCTGCTGTCCCGGGGCGGGGGCACGTCCTTGATCAGCTCGTTGGCGGCCTCGACGCGGAAGCGCGGCTTGGACGTCCGGGCCGGTGCCCCGCGGCGCAGCCAGGCCAGCTCCTTGCGGACGAGGTTCTGCCGCTTGACCTCCTCGGTGGCGGCGATGCGCTCGCGCTCGGCCCGGGCGAAGACGTAGTCGGAGTAGCCGCCCTCGTACTCGTAGACCGCGCCGCGCTGGACGTCCCACATGCGGGTGCAGACCTGGTCGAGGAACCAGCGGTCGTGGGTGACGCAGACGAGGCCGGAGCGGCGGTTCTGCAGGTGCCGGGCGAGCCAGGCGATGCCCTCCACGTCGAGGTGGTTGGTGGGCTCGTCGAGGACGAGCAGGTCCTGCTCCTCGATGAGCAGCTTGGCCAGCGCGATTCGGCGGCGCTCACCGCCGGAGAGCGGGCCGATGACGGTGTCGAGCCCCTTGGGGAACCCCGGCAGGTCGAGCCCGCCGAACAGACCGGTCAGCACGTCCCGGACCTTGGCGTCGCCCGCCCACTCGTGGTCGGCCATGTCGCCGATGACCTCGTGGCGGACGGTGGCCGCGGGGTCGAGGGAGTCGTGCTGGGTGAGCACGCCCAGGCGCAGCCCGCCGGAGTGCGTGACGCGTCCGGTGTCGGCGCTCTCCTGCTTGGCGAGCATGCGGATCAGCGTGGTCTTGCCGTCGCCGTTGCGGCCGACGACGCCGATGCGGTCCCCTTCGGAGACGCCGAGGGAGACGCCGTCGAGCAGGGCGCGGGTGCCGTACACCTTGCTGACGTTCTCGACATTGACCAGGTTGACGGCCATTTCTCTCCTGACAGGGGGGATCGATCGACCCTCCAGGGTAGTCGGGCGGCGGGGTGCCGCGGCCGGGGTGTTCAGCGGGGCCGGGCGGAGTCCTGCCGCCGCCGGTGGCGCCACACGTCCGGCAGCCCCACGCCCGAGGGCGCGGCCGGCACGCGCACGGGCCCCGGGGGGACGTGCGCCGCCCTGGCGTGACCCCTGGTACTCCTCGCAGCCCGGGACCGCGCTGCCGTCGCCGCGGGTGGGCACGGGCGCCCCCGTCCGCCGGGATCCGTGCGTGGCGTCAGCGCCCGGTCGCTCCCGGCACCGGCCCCGAAGCCCTCCGCACGACGCCAGCACCCGGCGACCGTCGCTCCCGGCACCGGCCCCGAAGCCCTCCGCACGACGCCAGCACCCGGCGACCGTCGCTCCCGGCACCGGCCCCGAAGCCCTCCGCACGACGCCAGCACCCGGCGACCGTCGCTCCCGGCACCGGCCCCGAAGCCCTCCGCACGACGTCAGCGCCCGGCGATCGTCGCTCCCGGCGCCGGCCCCGAGGCAGTCCGCACGGTCCGGCAGGTGCCCGACGCGACCAGGGCCTGGGCCACCGCGGCCGCCGACTCCGGGTCGCGCACCAGGAACGCCGTGGTGGGGCCGGAGCCGGAGACCAGGGCGGCGAGGGCGCCCGCGGCGCGGCCGGTGGCGAGCGTGCCGGCGAGCTCCGGGAACAGGGAGAGCGCGGCGGGCTGCAGGTCGTTGGAGACGGCGGCGGCGAGCGCGTCCGGGTCGCCCTTGGCGAGGGCGGCGAGGAGCTCCTGGGAGGCGACGGGCTCGGGGATGTCCGTGCCCTCCCCCAGCCGGTCGAACTCGCGGAACACGGCCGGGGTGGACAGGCCGCGGCCGGCCATCGCGAACACCCAGTGGAAGACGCCGCCGGCGTCCAGGGGCGTCAGCCGCTCACCCCGTCCGACACCGAGGGCCGCGCCGCCGACCAGGCTGAACGGCACGTCACTGCCCAACTCGGCGCAGATCCGGAGCAGTTCGTCACGCGAGGCGCCGGTCCCCCACAGCGCGTCGCAGGCGACCAGCGCGCCGGCGCCGTCGGCGCTGCCGCCCGCCATGCCGCCGGCGACGGGGATGTCCTTGGCGATGTGGACGTGGACGTCGGGGCTGAGGCCGTACCGCTCGGCCAGCGCGACGGCCGCGCGGGCCGCCAGGTTGGTGCGGTCCAGGGGGACCTGGTCGGCGTCCGGACCCTCGCAGGTGACGCGGAGTCCCTCGGCGGGGGTGACGGTGATCTCGTCGTAGAGGCCGACCGCGAGGAAGACGTTGGCCAGGTCGTGGAAGCCGTCGGGGCGGGCGGCGCCGACCGCCAGCTGGACGTTGACCTTGGCGGGGACGCGGACCGTGACGCTCACACGGGCTCCTTCTGCTGGTGCCGCGCCTTGTGCTCGGCGATACGCGCGAACTCTTCCACGGTCAGGGACTCGCCCCGGGCCTGCGGCGGGACACCGGCGGCGACGAGGGCCGCCTCCGCCGCGGCGGCGGAGCCCGCCCAGCCGGCGAGGGCGGCCCGCAGCGTCTTGCGGCGCTGCGCGAAGGCCGCGTCGACGACGGCGAAGACCTCGCGCTTCGAGGCCGTCGTCCGCACCGGCTCGGTCCGGCGGACGAGGGAGACCAGGCCGCTGTCGACGTTGGGCGCAGGCCAGAACACGTTCCGGCCGATGGCGCCGGCGCGCTTGACCTCGGCGTACCAGTTGGCCTTGACCGAGGGGACGCCGTACACCTTGGAACCGGGGGCGGCGGCGAGCCGGTCGGCGACCTCCGACTGGACCATGACGAGGGTGCGTTCGATGGTCGGGAAGGTGTCGAGCATGTGCAGCAGCACCGGGACGGCCACGTTGTAGGGGAGGTTGGCGACCAGCGCGGTCGGGGCGGGGCCCGGCAGCCCGGCGACGTGCATCGCGTCGGAGTGGACGAGGGCGAACCGGTCGGCGCGCCCGGGCATCCGGGCCGTGATGGTCGCGGGCAGCGCGGCGGCCAGCACGTCGTCGATCTCCACGGCCGTGACCCGCTCGGCGACCTCCAGCAGCGCCAGGGTGAGCGACCCGAGCCCCGGGCCGACCTCGACGACCACGTCGTCGGGGCGGACCTGTGCGGTGCGGACGATACGGCGGACGGTGTTCGCGTCGATGACGAAGTTCTGTCCGCGCTGCTTGGTGGGGCGTACGCCGAGCGCTGCCGCGAGCTCGCGGATGTCGGCGGGGCCCAGGAGGGCGTCGGGGGTGGGGCTGCTGGTCACGGGGACAAGGGTACGGGGCGTGCCTCCGCGCCCTGTCCGTGCAGCCGCCCTCCGCAGTGCGGCCAGGGACCTGCTCCCCGCCGCACGTACAGCTTCTTCGCCCGGTACGTCTGCTCCGCCGCCGGGGCGTCCTGGGGGCGGCCGCGGCCTCCGAGGGACTGCCAGGTGTGGGTGTCGAACTGGTAGAGGCCGCCGTAGGTGCCGGAGGGGTCGACCGCGTCGGGGCGGCCGCCGGACTCACAGGCCGCCAGGCCCCGCCAGTCGAGGTGGCCGGCGTCCCGGACGGAGGCGGGGCGTGGCTTGGTGCCGACCTTCACCACCTGGGTGCGCGGCGTGCGCACCACCTCGGACCGGATGCGGC
Source organism: Streptomyces sp. NPDC058741 (assembly GCF_042746715.1). Classification (NCBI taxonomy): domain Bacteria; kingdom Bacillati; phylum Actinomycetota; class Actinomycetes; order Kitasatosporales; family Streptomycetaceae; genus Streptomyces; species Streptomyces sp. NPDC058741. The sequence goes on from NZ_JBHYQH010000007.1 coordinate 155,934, forward strand.
GCGGCTTCTGCCGGACGCCGTTGACGGTGCGCACGGCGTAGGTGATGCGGCGCAGCCCCGGCTCGCCGGCCCGCTCCACGACCTCCGTGCCCCGGAACAGCTCCGGATCCTCCGTGCGCCGCACGGCGAACGGGACCGCCTCCTCGCGGACCTCCCGGCCGCCGGTGATCCGCAGCACCGTGACGGTCTGCCCGTCCCGCGGGAAGCTGCCCTGCGGCATCGAGGTGGTGTCCTGGCCTCGCAGGGTGATGCCCGCCTGCTCGACGGCCTCGCGCACGGTGGCCGCGTTGGTGCGGACGGTGCGGGCCCGGCCGTCCGCCATGACGCTGACCGTGCGCTCGGTCCGCACGTCCAGGGCGAGGCCCTCGCGCCCGATGCGCCGGGAGCCCGAGGTGGACACGTAGGCGCCCTCCTGCCGCACGCCGAGCCGCCGGAGCGCCTCGTCCACCGTGCGGGCGGTCGTCCACACCTCGCGCCGCCGTCCGTCGAGGGTGAGCCGTACGGGGCGGGCGTGGCGCACGTCGACCTCGTCACCCCTGGTGATCCGCGCGCCGGGCCCGGGGCGCGACCAGGTCGTGGGCGCCGATCTCGACGCCTTCCTGCGCGAGCAGTCCGGTGACGTCGTCGGCGAAGGTGTGCAGGGTGCGCGTCCTGCCGTCGACGTTCAGCTCGATCGCCTTGTCCTCGGCGACGAACGCCGTGGTGCCGCCCGCCAGGAAGGCGACGACCAGGGCCTGCGGGAGCAGCCTCAGCAGGGGGCCGTGGTCGGGGCGCTCTGCGGAGCGGGCCCTGCGCGGGCGTGCGGATCCGCGGTGCGCGCCGGTGCGCGGCACGACGCGCGAGCCCGCGCGTCCGCCCGCGCCGGCCGCGGGCCGCTCGCCGGAGGCAGATCCCTCACCGGGGGCAGGCCGCTCGTCGGCCGCGGGCCGCTCGCCGAGGGCAGACCGCTCGCCGGGGCCGGGGACCGCGCGGCCGTCCGGTGCCCCCTGCCGGGGCAGCGCCGGCAGGGTGGGCGCCTCGTGTGCGGGCGGACGGACGACGTCCTCGTAGCCGGGACGGTAGGGGTCCTCGTAGCCGGGACGGTACGGGTCGTCGTAGCCGGGACGGTACGGGTCGTCGTACGCGGCCGGGGCTCCGTACGCGGCCGGGGCTCCGTACGCGAGCGTCTCGGCGCTGTGCGGGCCGGCGGGCGGCACGGCGAGGCCGCCGGGCACGGTGTCCGCGTGGGCCGGGGCGTACGGCGCCGCGGCGTACGGCTCGTACCTCTCGTACGTCTCGTACTGCGGATTGCTCACGCCGACACGCTCCAGGGGCCGGAGGGGTTCCAGAGGGGTCCGGATCGGGCCCCCAGAACCTAGCGGAGCGTTCGTCACCCTCAGGATCGACGCGGCTACGCACAGTCGTGCGGTGCGGCGGGGAGCGCGGGAGCGGGTCAGTACCCGAACGCGCGTGCCGTGTTCGCGCCGAGCGCCGAGGCCAGCGTGTCCTCGTCCACGCCGCGCACCTCGGCCATCGCCCGCACGGTGATCGGCACGAGACAGGGCGCGTTGGGCCGCCCGCGATAGGGCACGGGCGTGAGGAAGGGCGCGTCCGTCTCCACGAGCAGCAGCTCCAGCGGGGCCACCGCCACCGCGTCCCGCAGGTTCCGGGCGTTCTTGAAGGTGACGTTGCCGGCGAAGGACATGAAGTAGCCGGCGCTCGCGCAGATCTCCGCCATCTCGGCGTCGCCGGAGTAGCAGTGGAAGACGGTCCGCTCGGGGGCGCCCTCCTCCTTCAGCACGCGCAGCACGTCGGCGTGGGCCTCGCGGTCGTGGATGACCAGGGCCTTGCCGTGCCGCTTGGCGATCTCGATGTGCGCGCGGAAGGACAGCTCCTGCGCGTCCTTGCCCTCGGGTCCGGTGCGGAAGTGGTCGAGGCCGGTCTCGCCGACGCCCTTGACGTGCTCCAGCGCGGCCAGCCGGTCGATCTCGGCGAGGGCGTCGTCCAGGGCCGCCTGCCCGCCGGGGGCGCGGGCGCCCTGCCGGGACCAGCCGTCGGGGTCGCCGTGCACGATGCGCGGTGCCTCGTTCGGGTGCAGGGCGACCGTCGCGTGGACGGCGTCGTACGCCGCCGCCGTCTCGGCCGCCCACCGGGAGCCCTCCAGGTCGCAGCCGACCTGCACGACCGTCGTCACCCCGACCGACGCGGCCTTCGCCAGCGCCTCCTCGACCGTGCCGGACTGCATGTCCAGGTGGGTGTGGGAGTCGGCGACCGGCACCCGGAGGGGTTCCGGCAGGGGCGGGGCGGCGTTCTTGTCCTGCGGGCCGGCGTCGTTCGAAGGCATGTCCCGATCCTACGAAAGGGCGGCGCCCTCCCCGCCGGGGGAGGGCGCCGCGACGAAGGGGCCCGCGGGTCAGCTCGCCCTGCGCTGGAAGGGGTGCAGCAGGTCGGACAGGTGCCAGTGGTGCCTGTCGTGGGGCTCACCGGCCTCCGGGTGCGCGATGGGCGCCTCGACGGGACCGGCGGGTGGCGGCACCCGGTGGGGCCGGTGCGCGGCGTCGTGGGCCGAGGCGACCCGGCCGGGCCGCATGATCCGGACGACGTGCCCGTCGCAGTTCTGGCAGGCCGGCTTGCTCAGGGGCGAGGGCACGACCTTGCCGTCCGCGACGTACAGGACGAACTCGTGGCCCTCGGCATCGGTGTGGTGCTCTATCTCGTACGACTGCTCCCAGCCGTACCCGCAGCGCATGCAGGCGAAGGAGTACGACTCCTTGACGACGGCGTTCGCACCGGCGCGGAGCCCGGTCCACCCTGCGATCTCACTCATGCCCACTCCTGTTCCGCTGTGGCGTGGGGACGATTCGCTCCCCGCACCCCAGTGGACCGCCCGGCAAGGACGGTTGGCAGCAGACCTGTCGAGTGTTGGCCCCGATTTGGGCGTCCCTTGCCCCGGGGGCGGATCGCCTTTGCCCGCCCATGGGGCGCACGCTCAAACGACAAGCGCCCTGCTCAGAGGTGGTGCAGCGCCGTCAGGAGCCGTGCGCGCGACCGGGGCCGGGCGTCAGCCGGCATTCCTGCCCGCGGCCGGGACCGGCCGTCAGCCGGCGTTCTTCGCGGCGACCACGGCGTCGAACACGGCCCGCTTCGGCACACCGGCCTCCACCGCCACGGCCGCGATCGCCTCCTTGCGCCGCTCCCCGGCCTCCTCCCGCGCCCGCACCCGCCGCACCAGTTCCTCCGGCCCGACCTCCTCGGGCCCCTTCTCCGGCGCCCCCTCCACCACGACGGTGATCTCTCCGCGCACGCCCTCCGCGGCCCAGGCCGCCAACTCGCCGAGACCGCCCCGCCGGACCTCTTCGTACGTCTTGGTGAGCTCCCGGCACACCGCGGCCCGCCGCTCGGCCCCGAACGCCTCGGCCATGGCGGCGAGCGTGTCGTCCAGCCGGTGCGGGGCCTCGAAGTACACGAGCGTGCGCCGCTCGTCGGCCACCTCCCGCAGCCGCCCGAGCCGCTCCCCCGCCTTCCGCGGCAGGAAGCCCTCGAAGCAGAACCGGTCCACGGGCAGCCCCGACAGCGCGAGCGCGGTGAGCACCGCCGACGGCCCGGGCACGGCGGTGACCCGTACGTCCCGCTCGACCGCGGCCGCGACCAGCCGGTAGCCCGGGTCGGACACCGACGGCATGCCCGCGTCCGTGACGAGCAGCACCCGCGCCCCGCCCACCAGTTCCTCGACCAGTTCCGGAGTCCGCGCGGACTCGTTGCCCTCGAAGTACGACACCACCCGCCCCTTGGGCGTGACGCCGAGCGCCTGGGTCAGCCGGCGCAGCCGCCGCGTGTCCTCCGCGGCGACGACGTCGGCTCCGGCCAGTTCCTCGGCGAGCCGGGGCGGGGCGTCCGCGATGTCGCCGATGGGGGTGCCTGCGAGTACGAGGGTTCCGGTCACGCCCCCATCCTCCCAGGGGACCGAGGCCCGGACTCCTCCCAGGGGCGGAGGACGCGGACGCATACCGGCCATGCACGGGACTCACACAGCACGGTTCCCTACGATGGCGCGGTGACCAGTACCGCGTCCTCCACGGACACCCGGAAGGGCCAGACGCCGCACGAGCAGCGGCCGTCCTGGCAGCAGCGGCTGCGCCGCTTCGGCTACCAGGGGCAGCCGAGAAGCGCCACCCGCGACGTCCGTGACCGCCTGGTGCCGCCGTACACCGAGCCCTCCCCGCGCCTGTGGGGGGCGCTCGGCATCCCGCACACCCTCGCGGGCCGGCTGGTGCGCTGGTCGGGCTGGATCGGCCCGCTGCTGGTCACGCTGCTGGCGGGGGTGCTGCGGTTCTGGCACCTGGGCAGCCCGAAGGCGGTGATATTCGACGAGACGTACTACGCGAAGGACGCGTGGGGTCTGATCCACCGCGGCTTCGAGGTCAGCTGGGACAAGAACGCCAACGGCCAGGTGCTGTCGTCGGGCGGCCAGGTGCCGATCCCGACCGAGGCGGCGTACGTCGTTCACCCGCCGGTCGGCAAGTACGTCATCGGTCTGGGCGAGCTGGTGTTCGGCTTCGACCCGTTCGGCTGGCGCTTCATGACGGCCCTGCTCGGCACGCTGTCGGTGCTGCTGCTGTGCCGGATCGGCCGCCGGCTGTTCCGCTCCACGTTCCTGGGGTGCCTCGCGGGCACGCTGATGGCGCTGGACGGCCTGCACTTCGTGATGAGCCGCACGGCGCTGCTCGACGGCGTGCTGATGTTCTTCGTGCTGGCCGCGTTCGGCTGTCTGCTGGTCGACCGGGACAAGGCCCGCGAGCGACTGGCCGCCGCGCTGCCGGTGGACGCCGACGGCCGGGTGCGCCCCGACCGGGACACGGCCGAGTCGGCCCGGCTCGGATGGCGCCCCTGGCGCTGGGCGGCGGGCCTGATGCTGGGCCTGGCCATCGGCACCAAGTGGAACGGCCTGTACATCCTGGCCGCGTTCTGTCTGATGGCCGTGTTGTGGGACGTCGGCTCGCGCCGCGTCGCCGGTGCCCGCCACCCCTACTCGGCCGTGCTGCGCCGCGACACGCCCCTGGCGTTCGTGGCCACCGTCCCGGTCGCCCTGGTCACCTACCTCGCCTCCTGGACGGGCTGGATCCTGTCCGCGACGGACGGCTCCGGCGGCTACTTCCGCGACTGGGCCTCGACCGGCGGCAAGGGGGGCAGCTGGACGTTCCTGCCCGACTGGCTGCGCAGCCTGTGGCACTACGAGCACCAGGTGTACGAGTTCCACGTCGGCCTGTCCTCGCCGCACACCTACCAGTCCAACCCGTGGAGCTGGCTCGTCCTGGGCCGCCCGGTGTCGTACTTCTACGAGTCCCCGGCGCCCGGCAAGGACGGCTGCCCGGCCGACGCCGGCGAGAAGTGCGCCCGCGAGGTCCTGGCCCTCGGCACACCGCTGCTGTGGTGGGTGGCCTGCTTCGCGGTCCTGTACGTGCTGTGGCGCTGGCTGTTCCGCCGCGACTGGCGCGCGGGCGCCATCGCCTGCGGCATCGCGGCCGGCTACCTGCCCTGGTTCATGTACCAGGAGCGCACGATCTTCTTCTTCTACGCCGTCGTCTTCCTCCCCTTCCTGTGCCTGGCGGTGGCGATGCTCCTCGGCGCGATCATCGGCCCGCCCCGCTCCACCGACACCCGCCGCGTCGCGGGCGCCACGACGGCGGGCGTCCTGGTCCTGCTGATCGCCTGGAACTTCATCTACTTCTGGCCGCTGTACACCGGCCAGGCCATCCCGATCGACGACTGGCGTTCAAGGATGTGGCTGGACACCTGGGTGTGACCGACGTTCGGCCAAAGTTGACAACCTGTGGCTCCGATGTGACTCCCTGACCCTAGAGTGCTCCGGGACCGAGCTTTCTGAACGCGTTCAGTCGGGCGTGTGGGGCTCAACGGGGAGGGGACATTCCCATGGGCAAGGGGGTCAAGGTCGCCGTCATAGGCGGCGTCTTCGCGGTGATGGTGGGGGGCGCGGGGTACGGCGCCTACAACCTCGTGAGCGCGCTGGGCGGTGACGCGGGCGGGGCCGCGGCGGAGAAGAAGTCGGGGCCGCCGGACGAGGGCGAGGTCGAGGAGACCACGGCCGAGTTCTTCGCGGCCTGGGAGTCGGGAGCCTCCTCCACGGCGGCCTCGTACACGAACAACGACGCGGCCGCCGAGCGGCTGCTCACCGCCTTCGCGGACGACGCGCACCTCACCGACGTGAGGATCACGCCCGGTCCGGTGCGGGGCGCCGCCGTGCCGTACACGGTGAAGGCCCAGGTGACCTACGAGGGGAAGTCGAGGCCGCTGAGCTACAGGAGCCGGCTCACCGTCGTGCGCGGGCTCACCACCGGCCGGGCGCTGGTCGACTGGCAGCCGTCCGTCGTGCACCCCGGGCTGAAGAAGGACGACACCCTCGTCACCGAGCAGGCGCCCGTCCCGCCGATCAAGGCCGTCGGCCGCGACGGCGGCGAGCTGACGAGGGAGAAGTACCCCTCCCTCGGCCCGGTGCTGGACACCTTGCGCGAGAAGTACGGCGACAGGGCCGGCGGCACCCCCGGGATCGAGCTGGTCGTCCGCCATCCCGGCAACGGCGCTCCCGACACCCCGCTGCTGACCCTCGCCGAGGGCAGGGCCGGCACGCTGCGGACGACCATCAGCCCGAGCGCCCAGGCGGCGGCGGAGAAGGCGGTCCAGCGGTTCGCCGAGTCGTCGGTGGTGGCCGTCGAACCCAGCACCGGCGAGGTCCTGGCCGTCGCGAACCACCGCGCGGACGGCTTCAACGCGGCCTTCCAGGGCCAGGCGGCCCCCGGCTCCACCATGAAGATCATCACCGCCGCGATGCTCATCGACAACGGCGTGACGTCCATGAACGGCCCGGCTCCCTGCCCCGACACCGCCGTGTGGCAGGGCCAGACGTTCAAGAACCTCACGGACATGCGGCCCGACGAGAACGCCACGCTCGCGAACAGCTTCCTGCGCTCCTGCAACACCGCCTTCATCAAGCTCATCGACGAGAAGCCGCTGACGGACGCCTCGCTGGCCCGGGAGGCCGAGCGCTTCGGGCTCGGACGGAACGACTGGAGGACCGGCATCGCGTCCTTCGACGGCAGCGTCCCCGAAGCCGGCGGACCGGACCGGGCGGCCGGTGCCATCGGGCAGGGCCAGGTGCAGATGAGCCCGCTGAACATGGCCTCGGTGACCGCGACCGCGATCACCGGCACGTTCCGCCAGCCCTACCTCGTCCCACCCGGGCTCGACGGCCGCGAGCCGGCGCGGGCCGAGGGCCTGCGGCCGGGCACCGCCGCCCAGCTGAAGCAGATGATGCGGCTCACCGCCACCCAGGGCACCGCCGAGGAGGCCATGCGCGGGATCGGCGGCGACGTCGGCGCCAAGACCGGTTCCGCCGAGGTCGACGGGGCCGCGAAGTCCAACAGCTGGTTCACCGGATTCCGCGACGACATCGCGGCCGCGGCCATGACCGAGCGGGGCGGCCACGGCGGCGACGCGGCCGGTCCGATTGTCGCAGCCGTGCTACGAACGGGTGGCTGATATCGCCCCCGCCGGAGCGGACTCTAGGGTGGGGGCCGTCATGGGTGCGGCTGAGGGCGACGGGGACCCTGGGGATTCGCGGAGGAACGGGACAGCAGTGGGCAACAGAAGGCGCGTCGCCGAGCGACGGAAGACGAAGCCCGCGGTGGTCGGCGGGATGATCGCCGTGGTCGTCGGCGGCGCCGGGCTCGGTGCCTACGCGCTGTACGGCGGCGGAGCCGCCGCGGACGACGGGGGGCACGCGGCCACCGACCAGAAGGCCGAGGTGAAGACCGGCCCGCTGTCGGCCGCCGAGGTCACCACCGCCGCCCGGGCCTTCCTGACCGCCTGGCAGTCGGGGCAGGCCGCCCGGGCCGCCGACGCCACCGACGACCCCTCCGCCGCCCTTTCCGTGCTCACCGGCTACGCCGAGGACGCCCGCATCAAGGACGTCACCCTGACCCCGGGCGCCCGCGCGGGCGCCAAGGTGCCGTTCACCGTCAGGGCGACGGTCGCCCACGAGGGCACCGAGAAGCCGCTGACGTACGCCAGCGCGCTGACCGTCGCCCGCCGCGCCGACGACGGCAAGCCCCTGGTGCAGTGGCACGCGGCGGTCGTCCACCCGGACCTGAGGGACGGCGACAGCCTGGTCACCGGCGAGGCGGGCACGCCCCCGGTCAAGGCCCTCGACCGGGAGGGCGGCGAGCTGACCCGGAAGAAGTACGCCTCGCTCGGCCCGATCCTGGACGGGCTGCGCGAGAAGTACGGCAAGACGGCGGGCGGCAGGGCCGGCGTCGAGCTCCGGGTCGTGCGCGGGAAGGCCGCCAAGGCCGCGGACCTGTCCGACAAGACCCTGCTGGAGCTGAGCGAGGGCACGCCCGGCACGGTGCGGACCACGCTGGACCCGGGACTGCAGGCGGCCGCCGAGGAGCAGGTCGCGAAGAAGGCCAGGTCGTCGGTGGCCGTGGTGCGGGTGTCGACCGGTGAGATCCTGGCCGCCGCCAACGCCTCCGCAGGCTTCAACACCGCCTTCCTGGGCTCCCTGGCCCCCGGTTCCACGATGAAGGTCGTCACCTCCTCGCTGCTGATCGAGAAGGGCCTGGCCTCGGCCGACAAGAAGCACCCGTGCCCGAAGTACTTCACGTACGGGCACTGGAAGTTCCAGAACGACGACAAGTTCCAGATCAAGGACGGCACGTTCAAGGCGAGCTTCGCCCGCTCCTGCAACACGGCCTTCATCAGCCAGGCGCCGAAGCTGAAGGACGACGACCTGACCAGGCAGGCCCAGCAGGTCTTCGGGCTGGGGCTGGGCGACTGGGCGATCGGGGTGCCGTCCTTCGACGGCTCGGTGCCGGTGCAGTCGGCGGCCCAGATGGGGGCCTCGCTGATCGGGCAGGGCGGGGTGCGGATGAACCCGCTGAACATGGCGTCGGTGTCGGCGACGGTCAAGTCCGGCAGGTTCCGCCAGCCGTACCTGGTCTCCCCGGAGGTCGACGGCCGCGAGCTGGCCACCGCCTCGCGCACGATGTCGGCGGGCACTCTGGGGCAGCTGCGCGAGCTGATGGCCTACACGGCCACGGCCGGCACCGCCGCCGAGGCCATGGCCGGGGTGGGCGGTGACGTCGGCGCGAAGACCGGCTCCGCCGAGGTCGACGGGCAGAAGAAGCCCAACGGATGGTTCACGGCCTACCGGGGTGACCTGGCGGCCGCGGGCGTGGTCCAGCAGGGCGGGCACGGCGGCTCCACGGCCGGACCGATCGTCGCGGCCCTGCTGAAGGCGGGCGGCTGACCCGGGGGGTCAGTGGCTGACGGGTTCCGCGGCGGCCATGTACGTCCGCCGCAGGAACCGCAGCAGCGCCTGACGCTCGAACTGCACCACCGACACGCCCTGCGGGGAGTGGAACTCCACGATGGCCTGCACCCGCCCGCACGGCCAGACCCGCACCTCGCCGCTGCCCGCGGGGGCGCGCAGCCCCTCCTCCAGCAGCCGGCGGTCGAAGGTCCACTCGCGTCCCCCGGTGCCGGGCAGCCCGACGCGCACACGGCCGGGGTCGCGCTCGGGGTCGTACCGGAGGGTGACCGGGATCGTCTCCAGCTCGTCGACCAGCGGGACGGCCGCGTCCGTGACGATGTGGGCTCGCGCGTACTGCTCGACTACGGACATCGGACGACCCCTTCTCCGTGCGCCAACCCACCGGAAACCGCGAGTCCACCCCTCCACCAATGTCGCATATTTCCGTGATTGCGCCTGCTCGGCCGGTGATGTCGCCCGTGAGATAAAACAAGCAGCACGCTCTTGCATATCGTTCGCATCTGACCACATCATCGAACGGTGCATGTACCTGACGGATTCATCGACGCCCCCACCTCCGCCGCCGCCGGTGTCGTCGCGGCGAGCGCCATCGCCGTGAGCCTGCGCGGGGCACGACGGGAGCTCGACGAGCGCACCGCGCCGCTGGCCGGACTCGTGGCGGCGTTCATCTTCGCGGTGCAGATGCTGAACTTCCCCGTGGCCGCCGGGACCAGCGGCCATCTGCTCGGGGGTGCGCTGGCCGCGATCCTGGTCGGGCCCTTCACCGGGGTGCTGTGCGTCTCCGTCGTGCTGCTGATGCAGGGCGTCCTCTTCGCGGACGGCGGGCTGACCGCGCTCGGGGTGAACATCACCACCATGGCGATCGTCACGGTCGTGGTCGCCTACGCCCTCTTCCGCGGACTGGTGAAGGTGCTGCCCCGCACCCGCCGCTCGGTCACCGTGGCCTCCTTCGTCGCCGCCCTGGTCTCCGTCCCCGCCGCCGCGCTGGCCTTCACCCTGATGTACGCCGTCGGCGGCACCACCGACGTCTCGATCGGCAAGGTCGCCACCGCCATGGTCGGCGTGCACCTGCTGATCGGCATCGGAGAGGCCGTGATCACCTCGCTGACCGTGGGCGCGGTCGTCGCCGTACGGCCCGACCTGGTGTACGGGGCGCGCGGCCTGAGGCGAAAGCTGAAGCTGCGGGTGAACGGCGAACTGGTCGACGCCCCCGGCACCGGGCCCGCTCCGGCCGCGGCCCGGACCTCGCCGCGCGCGGTGTGGGCCGCGGGCCTGGTCGCCTCCCTCGTGCTGGCCGGGTTCGTCAGCTTCTACGCCTCCGCGAACCCGGACGGCCTGGAGAAGGTCGCCGCCGACCACGGCATCGACCGGAAGACCGAGGACCACGACGCGGCCGGATCCCCGCTCGCCGACTACGGCGTCGAGGACGTCGACGACGCCCGCCTGTCCGGGGGGCTGGCGGGTGTCATCGGCGTGGGTGTCACGGTCGCCGCGGGCAGCACGGTCTTCTGGGCGGTACGGCGCCGCCGCTGCGACGGCGCGTCCCCGGCGGACACCAGGAACGTGCCGGCCCCCTCGCGCACCACGGGCGTCTGACGTGGGAGCCGGGCACGCGCACAAGCTCTACCGGCACGGGCACTCGCCCGTGCACGCCCTTCCGCCGCACACCAAGCTGGCCGCCGTCTTCGCCTTCGTGGTCGTCGTGGTGTCCACGCCCCGCGAGGCGATGTGGGCGTTCGCCCTGTACGCGGTGCTGCTGGCGGCCGTGGCGGTGGCCGCGCGCGTGCCCGCCGCCTTCCTGCTGAAGCGGCTGCTGATCGAGGTGCCGTTCGTCGCGTTCGCGGTGCTGATGCCGTTCGTGGCGGAGGGCGAGCGGGTCGAGGTCCTCGGTCTGTCCCTGAGCGTGAACGGCCTGTGGGGCGCCTGGAACGTGCTCGCCAAGGGCACCCTCGGCGTCGCCGCCTCGGTCCTGCTGGCCGCCACCACCGAGCTGCGCGAACTGCTCCTCGGCCTGCAGCGTCTGAAGCTCCCGCCGCTGCTGGTGCAGATCGCGTCCTTCATGATCCGCTACGGCGACGTGATCACCGGCGAGATGCGGCGCATGCGCATCGCCCGGGAGTCGCGCGGCTTCGAGGCCAGGGGCGTACGGCACTGGGGCGTGCTGGCCAAGTCGGCCGGCGCGCTGTTCATCCGCTCCTACGAGCGCGGCGAGCGCGTGCACCTGGCGATGGTCAGCCGCGGCTACGCCGGCTCCATGCCGGTCATCGACGAGGTGACCGCGTCCCGGGCGCAGTGGTCGTACGCCCTCGCCCTCCCCTGCACGGCCCTGGTCGTCTGTCTGCTGGGATGGACCCTGTGACACCTTCTCTCGACGTGGCCGGACTGGCCTTCGCCTATCCCGACGGCCACCAGGCCCTGTTCGGCGTGGACTTCTCCCTCGCGCGCGGCGAGCGGGTCGCGCTGCTCGGGCCGAACGGCGCCGGCAAGACGACCCTCGTCCTGCACCTCAACGGCATCCTGAGCGGAGGCACCGGCACGGTGCGGGTGGCGGGGCTGCCCGTGGGGCGGCAGCACATGGCGGAGATCCGGCGCCGGGTCGGCATCGTCTTCCAGGACCCGGACGACCAGCTCTTCATGCCGACGGTCCGCGAGGACGTGGCGTTCGGTCCGGCCGCGGCCGGGCTGAAGGGGGCGGAACTGGAGGAGCGCGTCGACCGGGCGCTGGAGCGGGTCGGCATGGCCGAGTTCAAGGACCGGCCGCCGCACCACCTGTCCTTCGGGCAGCGCCGCCGGGTGGCCGTGGCGACCGTGCTGGCGATGGAGCCGGAGATCCTCGTGCTGGACGAGCCCTCCTCCAACCTCGACCCCGCCTCCCGCCGCGAGCTGGCCGACATCCTGCGCTCGCTGGACGTGACCGTGCTGATGGTCACGCACGACCTGCCCTACGCCCTGGAGCTGTGCCCGCGCTCCCTGGTGCTCAGCGAGGGCGTGATCGCGGCGGACGGGCCGACCGCCGAGCTGCTGGGCGACGAGGAGCTGATGCGGGCGCACCGGCTGGAGCTGCCGTTCGGTTTCGACCCGCGTTCCGTACCGGCTCCCGCGGCCCGTCCGTGACAATGGGCGGGTGACGAACGAGGAGGCCGGCGGTTCCCCGCTGCTGGACGAGCAGCTGTGCTTCGCGCTGTACGCGGCCCAGCGCGCGGTGACGGCCGCGTACCGTCCGCTCCTCGACAAGCTCGGTCTCACCTACCCGCAGTACCTGGTGCTGCTGGTCCTCTGGGAGCGCGGCGAGACCCCGGTGAAGGACCTGGCCGCGGCCCTGCGTCTGGACTACGGCACGGTCTCGCCGCTGCTGAAGCGGCTGGAGTCGGCCGGTCTCGTCCGGCGTGAGCGCTCGGAACGTGACGAGCGCTCGGTGCTCGTGGCGGTGACGGGGCGCGGTGAGGCGCTGCGGGAGCGCGCGGCGCGGGTGCCGGGCGCGCTGCTCGAGGCGACGCGACTCGACGAGGCGGAGGTCGCACGGCTGCGCGCGGAGCTGTGGCGCCTGGCCGAACGGGCGGGGTCGGCCGCGGACCGGGCCCGCTGATCTCGTTACCCCCGGTTACACCCCCTGGCGGGGACCGTTCGATTACCGGCCAGTACCTTGTGCGCGATGTGTTTGTACGCACTTGTTTCCGGGGGAGGACAGCATGACTGACGGCCCCGACGTCGACACCCGCCCGACGAAGATCATGTACGTGGCCGAGGCCACCGCCCACGGTGGCCGCGACGGCTATGTCACCAGCCAGGACGGGCACCTCGACCTCAAGGTCGCGATGCCCCCGCAGCTCGGTGGCGACGGCAACGGCACCAACCCCGAACAGCTCTTCGCGGCCGGCTACAGCTCCTGCTTCCACAACGCCCTGATCCTGGTCGGCAACCGCGAGGGATACGACCTGACCGGCTCCGCGGTCTCCGCGAAGGTCGGCATAGGCCCCAACCGGCAGCACGGCTACGGCCTCGCGGTCGCCCTCACCGTCTCCCTCCCGGTCGTCGACCCCGACCTCGCGAACCGGCTGGTGGACGCGGCGCACGAGGTCTGCCCGTACTCGAACGCCACCCGCGGGAACATCGACGTGACCATCCTGCTTGGGTGAGGGGGGCGAGCAGGCGCGACGAGGAGAGGTACCGGGCGTGGACGTGCACGGCACAGTGGCCGAAGGCTTCGAGCCGGTGAGAGAGGCGTTCGCGCGGAACTTCGCCACGCTCGGGGAGCGGGGCGCCGCGGTCGCGGTCTATCGGGACGGGCGGCGCGTCGTCGACCTGTGGGGCGGCACGAGGGACGTCGACGGCACCGGCCCCTGGGAGCGTGGCACGGCACAGGTCGTGCGGTCGGCGACGAAGGGCGTGGCCGCCGCCGTGCTCCTGCTGCTGCACCAGGACGGGCGGCTGGACCTGGACGCGCCGGTGGGGCACTACTGGCCGGAGTTCAAGGCGCGGGGCAAGGAGCGGGTGCTGGTCCGGCACGTGCTGAACCACCGGGCCGGTCTTCCGGTCCTGGACCGGCCCCTCACCCCCCAGGAGGCCCTGGACCCGAGCCGGGGACCGGATGCCCTCGCCGCGCAGGCCCCCGTCTGGGAGCCCGGCACCGACCACGGCTACCACGCCCTGACCTACGGCTGGCTGGTCGACGAACTGGTGCGGCGGGTGACCGGGCAGGGCACCGGCCGGTGGCTCGCCGAGCGGATATCCGGCCCGCTGGGGCTGGACCTCTGGCTCGGTCTGCCCGAGGCGGAGGCCGGGCGGGTCGGGCGCGTCGGCCGGGTCGAGGGACCGGAACCGGCCGGGGGGCTGCGCGCCCGCCCGAAGCGCTCGGTCTCCGAGGCCTACCAGGACCCGGACTCCCTCACCCGCCGTGCCTTCGCCGCGATCACGCCGTTCCCCGAGCAGAACGACCCCGCCTACCGCGCGGCGGCCCTCCCCGCCACCAACGCCGTCGCGACGGCGGACGGGCTGGCCCGCTTCTACGCGGCGCTGATCGGCGGCACCACCGGGACCTCACGGCTGTTCACGCCGGAGACGGTGGAGCGGGCCCGGGCCGAGGAGTCGGCGGGCCCCGACCGGGTCCTGGTGGTCGGCACCCGCTTCGGCCTCGGCTACATGCTGCACGGCACGGCCTCCCCCTTCCTCGCACCGGGCTCCTTCGGCCACCCGGGCCGCGGCGGCGCCCTCGGCTTCGCCGACCCGGAGAGCGGCATCGCCTTCGGCTATGTCACCAACGGCTTCCGCAAGACCGTGACGGCGGACCCGAGAGCGCAGGGGCTGGTCCGCGCGGTGCGGGGGGTGCTCGGAGCGTAGAGGGGAGCTAGACGTGGATCGGGTGGGAGGTCCGCCCGGACGCCTGGTCGATCTCCTCGTGCGCCTTGGTCAGCAGCTGCATGGCAAGTTCGTTGAGCGCCCGGGCCCCGGCGATCTCCTCGCCGACCCGGGGCTGGTTCGCGTCGGACCGGTGCCGGCTCGCCTGACCGTGCGCCCGTACCTCGGTGCCGTCCGGCAAGCGGACCAGCGCGGCCGCGCGCGTGTGCTGGTCGTCCTCCATGAACTCCAGCTCGACGTGCCATCCCACTGTGGTGTGCATCATGGATCACCTCCGGAAGACCTAGTTCCAGGGTGCTCCTCGATGCGGCCGGGCGCACCCGTCCCGCTCGGGTCTATCCGGAGCGCAGCATCAGCCCGATCCCGACGACGAGCAGCCCGGCCGCGGCGATCCTCGGCGCCCCGAAACGCTCCTTGAAGAACACGGCCCCGATCGCCGCGCCGACCAGGATCGACGACTCGCGCAGGGCCGCGATGGGCGCCAGCTCCGCCTTGGTCTGGGCCCACAGGACGAGGGCGTAGGCGGCGACGGACAGCGCGGCGCCGAGCAGGCCGAGGGCCGCGAAGGGCCGCAGGGTCGCCGCGGTCCGCCCGCGCCGGCGCACCAGCACGTACGCCGGGATCACGGCTCCCTGCACCGCCATCAGCCAGGCGATGTATCCGAGGGAGGAGCCGGAGGCGCGCACGCCGAGCCCGTCGACGACGGTGTACGCGGCGATCGTCAGCCCGGTGGCGAGGGCGGCCCCGACGGCTGCCCAGTCGGGCCGGCGGCCGCGCACGCCCCACAGCGCGACGCCGGTCAGCCCGGCGCAGGACAGGGCGATGCCGGCGGCGGCCGGGCCGTCGGGCACCTCGTGCGCGAAGAGGGCGGCGAACAAGGTCACGACCAGCGGCGCGGTGCCGCGGGCGATCGGGTAGGCCTGCCCGAAGTCGCCCAGCCGGAAGGACGTCATCAGCAGGGCGTAGTAGACGAGGTGGATGGCGGCGGAGCCGAGCAGGTACGGCCGGGCCCCGGCCGCGGGGAAGCTCACGAAGGGTGCCAGGGCGAGCCCGATGACGAGTCCCCCGCCCGAGATCAGCGCGAAGCCGGCGAGCTTGTCGGTGATCTTGTGGGCGATGGCGTTCCAGCTGGCGTGGGTGACGGCGGCGAGCAGGACGGCGGTGGTGACCAGGGGGGTCACGAGGTGCGCTCACGCACGTCCACGAGCGTGCCGCCGGCGTGGGCGACGAGGGCGTCGGGCGCCATCGGGAACACGGTGTACGGCGTCCCGGCGGCGGCCCAGACGACGTCGTGGTGCAGCAGGGAGCGGTCGGCGAGGACGCGCGTGTTCGTCCGGTGCCCGAAGGGGGGCACACCGCCGATGGCGTACCCGGTGGTCTCCCGTACGAGGTCCGCCCCGGCGCGGGTGACGTTCCGCGCGCCGAGCACGTCGCGCACGCGCTCGACGTCGACCCGCGAGGCCCCGTCCATGAGCACCAGCACGGGCACCCGGTCGGCCGCGAAGATCAGGGACTTGCAGATCTGGCTCAGCTCGCAGCCGAGGGCGGCGGCGGCCTCGGCGGCGGTGCGGGTGGCTTCCGGGAACCGGCGGACCCGGCCCACGAGACCGTCGAGCCCGGACCGGCGCAGGGCCTCGACGAATCGGGGGTGTGCTCCGGAGTCTTCGGCGTCAGGGGCGGCTGTCGTCGTCATGCGGGCACGCTAGTGGCGCGTGCACGGGGCACGCGAGCGGTTTCAGACGGCGCCCTCCTCCACCGGGACGTCCGCGAACTCCCACCACGCCAGAGGCAGCCAGTCCCCGTCGACGAAGCCGTCGACGGACCCTCCGGTGCCGTGGATGGCGACGTGGGTTCCCACGGGGTAGGTCCGGCCGGACAGCCCGGAGACCGCTACGAGAAGTGTGCCGTTTCGTCGTGACAAGGTCGTAGATCCTTTCTCTTCTGAGTGCAAATCGTCTCATCATGCACCAGCCTGGTATATGAGCTACGGCACATTGGGAGGTGCTTCACAATGAGGGCTGTCGTCTACAAGGGCCCCTTCGAGGTTGCGATCGAGCAAGTGGAGGATCCTCGAATCCAGCATCCGAACGATGTGATCGTCAGGGTCACGTCGACCGCCATCTGCGGCTCGGACCTGCACATGTACGAGGGCAGGACCGCCGCCGAGCCGGGTATCGTGTTCGGTCACGAGAACCTCGGCGTCATCGAGGAGACGGGAGAGGGAGTCACCTCACTCAGCCGCGGCGACCGGGTGGTCATGCCGTTCAACGTCGCCTGCGGATTCTGCAAGAACTGTACGGCGGGATTCACGGGCTTCTGCCTGACCGTGAACCCGGGGTTCGCCGGCGGTGCCTACGGCTATGTCGCGATGGGGCCCTACGTGGGCGGGCAGGCGGAGTACGTACGCGTGCCGTACGCCGACTTCAACTGCCTCAAGCTCCCGGAGGGCACCGAGAAGGAGACCGACTTCGTCCTTCTCGCCGACATCTTCCCGACCGGCTACCACGGCAACGAGCTGGCCGATGTGCGTCCCGGTGAGAGCGTCGCCGTGTACGGCGGCGGCCCCGTCGGACTCATGGCGGCCTACTCCGCGATGCTGCGCGGCGCGAGCAAGGTGTTCGTGGTCGACCGTGTGGCGGAGCGCCTGCAGAAGGCGGAGGAGATCGGCGCCGTGCCGATCGACTTCACCCGGGGCAACCCGGCGGAGCAGATCAAGGAGCACACGGACGGCCAGGGCACGGACAAGGGCGTCGACGCCGTCGGCTACCAGGCCCAGGCCCAGGGCGAGGACCGCGAGGAGCCGGCGATCGTGCTGAACTCGCTCGTCGACACCGTCCGCCCGACCGGTGCTCTCGGTGTGCCGGGCCTGTACGTCCCGCGCGATCCGGGCGGGCCGGACGACCAGGCCAAGCAGGGCATGCTGATGGTCTCCATCGGGCGCCTCTTCGAGAAGGGGCTCCGCATGGGCACCGGCCAGTGCAACGTCAAGCGGTACAACCGCCAGCTGCGGGACATGATCATCGAGGACCGCGCGACGCCGAGCTTCGTCGTCTCGCACGAACTGCCTCTGGACCAGGCCCCGTCGGCGTACGAGAAGTTCGACAAGCGGGTCGAGGGCTACACCAAGGTCGTCCTCCATCCGCACGGCTGAGAAGAGAAGGGCTGACGCCGGGGCCGTCGAAGGCCCCGGCGTCATCACTGCCGTTGTCGCCGGCGCGGGCGGCCGGTTTCCCGCCGGAGGCGGAGGGTCAGGCGCGTACCAGCTCCCGGTCCGTGTCGTCGCCGTCGTCCGCGGCACGCAGGCCCTCGCCCTCGACGTCGACGTTGGGCAGGGCGCGGTCGAGCCACCCGGGCAGCCACCAGGCCTTGCGGCCGAGGAGCGCCAGGACCGCCGGGACGACGGCCATGCGGACGACGAACGCGTCGAAGAGGACCGCGATCGCGAGGCCGAAGCCGATCATCTTGACCATCGAGTCGGAGGAGCCGATGAAGCCGGCGAAGACGGCCATCATGATGACCGCGGCGGCCGTCACCACCCTCGCCCCGTGCCGGAAGCCCGTCACGACCGCCTGCGTGGGCTTCTCGCCGTGCACGTAGGCCTCCCGCATCCGGGTCACGAGGAACACCTCGTAGTCCATCGCCAGGCCGAAGACCACGCCGACCATGAAGATCGGCATCATCGACATGACCGGGCCCGTCTGCTCCACACCCACGAGGTCCGACAGCCAGCCCCACTGGAAGACCGCGACGACCGCGCCGAGGGCCGCCGTCACCGACAGCAGGAAGCCGAGGGCCGCCTTCAGCGGGACCAGGATCGAGCGGAAGACCACGATCAGCAGCAGGAAGGCCAGGCCGACCACCAGGACCAGGTACGGGACCAGGGCGTCGTTGAGCTTCTCGCTGACGTCGATGTTCATGGCCGTGCTGCCGGTGACCAGGACGTCCGCGCCGGTGCCGGCCTTGATGCCGGTGCCCGCGTCGCGGATGCCGTGCACCAGGTCCTCCGTCGCCACGGAGGACGGCGGGGAGCCGGGGACGACGGTGATGGTCGCGGTGTCACCGGCCTGGTTGGGCTGCGCCGGGGTGACCGTGACGACGTCCTCCAGGCCCTTGATCTCGTCGCCGGCCCGGGTGAAGGCCGCCTTCGGGTCGTCGCTGCCCCGCGCGTCGACCACCACCACCAGCGGGCCGTTGACGCCCGGACCGAAGCCCTCGGAGAGCAGGTCGTAGGCGCGGCGCTGGGTGGTGGAGACGGGCTGGGAGCCGTCGTCGGGCAGGCCCAGCTCCAGGCTCGCCGCGGGGACGGCCGCGGCGCCGAGGCCGATGACGCCGAGCAGCAGGACCGCGACGGGGCGGCGCACGACGAAACTCGCCCAGCGGGTGCCGAGGTTCGGCCGGGCCGGGGTGTCCTGCCGCGTGCGGGAGCGGCCGGGCAGCTTGCCCTTCTGTCCCGCGGGCCTGACCTTGCGCCCGGCGTAGCCGAGGAGCGCGGGGATCATGGTGAGGGCGATCAGCACGGCGATGGCCACGGTGCCGGCCGCGGCGATGCCCATCTTGGTCAGCATCGGGATGTTGACGACGGACAGGCCGACCAGGGCGATGACGACCGTCAGGCCCGCGAAGACCACCGCCGAGCCCGCCGTGCCGACGGCGCGGCCCGCCGCCTCCTCGCGCTCGCGGCCCTCGGCCAGTTCCGCGCGGTAGCGGGAGACGATGAACAGCGCGTAGTCGATGCCGACCGCGAGCCCGATCATCGTGGCGAGGATGGAGGTGGTGGAGCCGAGGTCCAGGGCACTGGCCAGGGCGGTGATCGTGGAGACGCCGATGCCCACGCCGACGAGCGCCGTCAGCAGCGGCAGTCCGGCCGCGACGAGCGAGCCGAAGGTGATGACGAGGACGACCGCGGCGACCGCGATGCCGATGATCTCGCTGGAGCCGGTGTGCGGCACCGCCTGGAGCGCGTCACCGCCGATCTCGACGGTGAGCCCGGCCTCGCGCGCGTCCCGCGCGGTGTCCCGCAGGGCGTCCTTGGCGGCGTCGTCGAGCTCCATGCCGGAGACCTTGTACGACACCTGCGCGTAGGCGATGGTGCCGTCCTTGCTGACGGCCTTCGCCTGGTACGGGTCGGTGACGCGGGCGACCTCGGAGCCGTCGGCCAGTTCCTTGACGGTGTCCTGGACGGTCGCCTTGTTGCCCGGGTCGGTCATCTTCTCGCCGTCCGGCGCCTTGAAGACCACGCGGGCGGTGGCCCCGTCGGCGGTGGTGCCGGGGAAGCGCTGTTCCAGCAGGTCGAAGGCCTTCTGTGCCTCCGTGCCGGGGATCGAGAACGAGCTGTTGCCGGCGGCCGGGGCGCTGGCCGCGCCGGCACCGGCGAGGGCCAGCAGGGCCACCCAGATCAGGGCGACGAGGTGCCGCCGCCGGAACGAGAGCCGGCCGAGTTTGCAGAGGAATGTGGCCACGAGGGCGTACTCCCGGTCAGGTCGTGGGTCTTCGGGGCAGGGGTGATCAGCCCGACGACGTGAGCGGAGACGTCAGGTAGGGGCTTGCCGAGGGGGACTACTCGGGGGTGGGGACGCCGAGGGCGGGGAGGACCACGGCGTCGATGTAGGAGGTGAGGAAGGTGCGCGTCGGCGGCCGGTCGTCGATCACCGTCCGGGTCGCGAACGCGCCGATGAGCATGTGCACGACGTAGTCCAGGGCCGGGCAGTCGGGCCGGACCTCGCCGCGGTCGACGGCGCGCCGCACCATCCGGCGGAACTCCTCCATCTCCGGCTCGATGAGCAGTTCCTTGAAGGCTTCGAAGAGGTCCGGATCGGCGTGCACCGCCATGAACAGACCCCGCATCAAAGCGGCGTTCTGCTGCATGGCGCAGTCGTCCTCACGGGAGACCAGGGCGTGCAGGTCGCCCCGCAGGGACCCCGTGTCGACGTCGGAGACGTCACCGGGCTTGCCGTGCCGCACCGCCTTCGCCACCAGCTCCGGCTTGCCGCCCCACTGGCGGTAGAGCGTGGCCTTGCTGGAGCGGGTGCGGGCGGCCACGGCGTCCATGGTGAGGGCGTCGTAGCCGACCTCGCGGAGCAGGTCGAGGACGGCGCCGTAGAACTCGGCCTCGCGCTCGGGGGTGATCCGACTGCGACGCGCGGCGGCGGCCTCGGTCATCTCTCTCACCTTCTGCTCCGAACGATACGGTTTCGTACACCACGACGGTACCCCATCCATCAGAGAAACGAAACTGTTTCGTACGAACGCTGGGCGCACGTGCGCGTTCTGTATTGACTTGCTGCACCCCGGCACAGCATGAGGGCGTGACCTGTCTGCCTCTGCCGCACCTCCATGACGACCTGCCGTCGTGGCCGAGGACGACCTCTGGCCGGCCCCGTTCGACGGCCCCGGTGCCTGGCGGCTCACCGTCGACCGCACCAAGGTCGGTCACCCCCGCCTCTCGCCCCCCGGCCGCCACCTCGCCCGCGGTCCGCGGCGACGGCAGCCGCCCGGTGATCGTCGACGAGGGCGAACGGCGCGCGGTCCCGGCGGCCGAGCCGGGCGAATCCGACTCGACGGTGTGGATCGACGCGCGGCGCATCCTGCACACGGTCGACCCGGAGGCCGAGTGGCGGCAGGCCTACGACGAGGCCGGGCGGCTGATCCGGGCCCACTTCCGGGACCCGGGCATGTGCGGCATCGACGGGGACGGGGTGCTGGAGCAGTACCGTCCGCTGGTCGAACGGGTCGCCTCCCCGGACGAGTTCGCGGACCTGCGGCGCGAGGTGCTGGGCGAGCCGGGCACCTCCCACGCGTACGTCACCGCCGCCCGGCGCAACGAGGACCCACCGCACCACCAGCGCCGCCACGGCCTGCTGGGCGCCAACTTCGTCCGCGGGGAAGCCGGCTGGACGTCCGGCGCATCCTGCCCGGCGACTCCTCCGACTCCGAGGCCCGCTCCCCGCCGGCCGGTACGGGCATCCGGGAGGGCGCGGTCCTCACCCATGTCGACGGCCGCGCGGTCGACCCGGACGCGGGCCCCAACCCGCTGCCGGCCGGTGCGGGCGGGACGACGGTGGAGCTGACCTTCTGCCCCGCCGGGGGCGAGGGACCGCTCCGCCGGGTCGCGGTCGTCCCGCCGGCCGACGAACGGCCGCGCCCGGTTCGACGCCTACGGCTGGTCCGTGGAGAACCGGGGCGTCGACCCGGACGTCGACGTGCTGCGCACCCCGCCGGACTGGGCCGAGGGACGGCCCGCCCGGCTGACCGACGCGGTGGAAGTCGCGCTCGGGCTGCTGGAGACCAACCCGCTCGCCACACCGCCGACTTACAGCGACGTACCCGACCGCTCCCGCCCGGAGCTGCCGCCGAGGGCGTGAGGGCGGAACGCGGGGAAGGGGCGTCCCCGCGCGGGACGCCCCTTCCCCTCGGCACGCGACGTCAGGCGTCGAAGTCCTGGTCGAAGCGGTCCTCCTGCTCGCGCTCACGCTCGCGGTCGCGCCGCGGCTGCGAGGGGTCCATGTCCTCGTCACGCCGGCGGCCGCGGCCCTGCGTCTGTTCGCGAGCCTGGTCCGCCTTCTGACGGGCCTGGTCCTGCCACTGCTCGGACTTCTCCTGGAACTGGTCCTTCATACCCATGTGGGTTCACTCCCGTTGGGGGTGAGGGGATCTGGCTCGTTCAGATTCACACGGGCCGTGACGCCGCGCACGTCGATCACTCACGGAGCGTAGCGCGCTGCTGCTCGTCGGCCGCTCCACCGGCCCCGACCAGGCCCGTGCGGACGCCCGTCAGCCGGTCCGCGAACCGCCGCATCTCGCGCTGTCCCACCGTCCCGATGACCGCGGGCAGACAACCCCGCACGCCCTGCATCCCGCGCAGCCACCACTGCCCGTACACATGGCTCGACCGCCGCTCGATCCCGGCCACCAGCCGGTCCACGGCCGGCCCCAGCGGATACGTCTTGTTGGACGGCCAGGGCAGCCGCTGCCTCAACTCCCGCATCACGTCGTCCTGGTCGGCCCCGCGCACCATGTCGGTGTCGGTCCACGACAGATAGCCGACGCCGACCTTCACGCCCCGGTGGCCGACCTCGGCGCGCAGGCTGTGCGCGTACGCCTCCACGCCCGACTTGGAGGCGCAGTACGCGGACATCATCGGCGCCGGGGTGATCGCCGCGAGGGAGGCGATCTGCAGCAGATAGCCGCGGCTCTCCAGCAGCATCGGGAGGAAGGCGCGGGCGGTCACCGCCGACCCGACGAGATTGACCTCGATCACCCGCCGCCACGACTCCGGGTCGGACTCGGTGAACGGACCGCCCGTGGCCACACCGGCGTTGGCGACGACGATGTCGACCCGGCCGAAGCGCTCCTCGACCTCCTCGGCGACCCGGGCCATCGCCACGTGGTCGGTGACGTCGGCGTGCCAGTGGCCGCTGTCGCCGTGCAGCCGCGCCGAGACCTGCTTGAGGGCGTCCGGCTCCAGGCCGACCAGCGCGACCTTCACCCCGCGCGCGGAGAGCTTGCGGGCGAGCAACTCCCCGACGCCGCGCGCCGCCCCGGTCACCACGGCGACCCTGCCTTCGAGGCTGACCCTGCTCATGCGCTCTCCTCGGTGACGACCCGGATGTGTGCGTGGACGAGTTCCCGTATCTTCCCGGTGACCAGCTCGGGCGCCTCCACCGGCGTCATGTGGCCGATGCCGGGCAGCTCCACGAGCCCGGTGCACTGCGGCAGGGCCGCGGCCAGGGCCCGGGCGTGCACCGGCGGCGTCAGCCGGTCCGCCGTACCGGCGACCACCACCGCGGGCACCCGCACCTCCCGCACGGCGTGGTCGAGATCGAGCACGTCCAGCACGTTCGACCAGGTGTGGCGGACCGCGCGCGGGCAGGCGTGCACGATGCGGGCGCAGGCCTCGACCATGTGCGGGGCGGAAGCGGGGCCCATGGTCCCGTACTTGAGGATCCGGCGGGCCAGCGGCGTCACCGGTCCGAGCGGGGCGCGCGAGCCGAGGATCCGCCGGGTCAGCCAGGTCCGCAGCCGCCCGGGCCGCATGGGCACGACGGTGGAGGCCGCGACCAGCTGCGAACTGCCCGTGCTGCACAGCAGGACGGCTGCGGCGTGCGCCCGGAATCCGGCCCGGGCGGAGGCCGCCATGACGGTCATGCCGCCCATGGAGTGCCCCGCGATCACGGCCTGTTCGCCGGGGGCCAGGGCGGCGTCGAGGACGGCTTCCAGGTCGTCGGCGAGGGCGTCGGTGCTGCACGTCGGGTGCGCGGGACTGCGCCCGTGGCCGCGCTGGTCGTAGGCGATGACGCGGTGGTCGGCGGCCAGTGCGCGGATCTGGGCCGCCCAGAAGGCCGTGGAGCAGGTCCAGCCGTGGGCGAGCACCACGGCGGGGGCGCCCTCGGGGCCGTGGATCTCGACGTGCAGCCGGGCGCCGTCGGCGGAGACGGCGGTCAGTTCACGGGCCGGGACGGGCGGGGCGTAGGGGCCGGAGTCGACGTGCAGGAGGCGGCTCACGCGTCCACCTCCGCCTTCGTCGCGCTCTGCCGCCCGGCCGGTGACGCGGCGGGGGGCCGCAGCACGTCGTACTCCGCGAGGTCGACGCGCCGCGTGGCGCGCCGGAACTCGGCCGTCGTCCCGGGCCAGATGGTGGTGTTACGGCCGTTGGCGTCGAGGTACCAGCTGGTGCAGCCGCCGGTGTTCCACACCGTGCGCTTCATGCGCTCCTGCACCCGGTGGTTCCAGTCCCGCACCGCGCTCGGGAGGGCGTCCAGGGCGACGCGGCCGCCGAGGACGTCGAGCTGGCGGACGTAGTCGGCGAGGTAGTTCAGCTGGGACTCGATCATGAGGATCATCGAGGAGTTCCCGAGGCCGGTGTTGGGGCCGATGATCGTCATCCAGTTGGGGAAGCCGGCCGCGGAGGCGCCGCGCAGGGCCTCCATGCCGCCCTTCCAGGCCTCCGCGAGGGTCCGTCCGTCGGCGCCCACGACCCGGTCGGCGATGGGCATGTCGGTGACGTGGAAGCCGGTGCCGAAGACGATCGCGTCCACCTCGGCCTCGCTGCCGTCGGCGGCGACCAGGGTCGAGCCGCGCACCTCGGCCAGGCCGCTGGCGACGACGTCCACGTTGGGCTGCGCGAGCGCCGGATAGTAGGTGCTGGACAGCAGGATCCGCTTGCAGCCGATGCGGTAGTCCGGGGTGAGCTTGGCCCGCAGCCCCGGGTCCTTGACGGCGCGGGCCATGTTGCGCTTGGCCAGCTTCTCGACGAGGCCGAGCTCGTTCGGCCGCCTGGTGAACGCCTGGACCTGCAACTCCCGGATGCCCCACAGCAGTCCGCGCCGCACCTGCGAGGTGACCGGCAGCTGCCGGTGCAGCCACCGCTCGGCGCCGCTGATGGCCCGGTCGACCCGGGGCATGACCCACGGCGGGGTGCGCTGGAAGAGGGTGAGGCGGGAGACGTCCGGCTGGATCGACGGCACGATCTGGATGGCCGAGGCGCCGGTGCCCACCATGGCGACGCGCTTGCCGCGCAGGTCGTAGTCGTGGTCCCAGCGGGCCGAGTGGAAGACCTTCCCGGGGAAGGTGTCCAGGCCGGGGATGTCCGGAACCCTGGGGTCGGACAGCGGCCCGGTGGCCGACACGACGAGGTCGGCGGAGAGGTTCCCGCTGCTGGTCTCGATGTCCCAGCACAACCGCTCGCCGTCCCAGGCCATCCGCTTCACCTCCGAGTCGAAGCGGATGTGCGGGCGCAGCCGGAACGTGTCCGTCACGTGCTCCAGGTAGGCGCGGATGTGCTCCTGCCCGGAGAAGGTGCGCGGCCAGTCGGGGTGGGGCGCGAAGGAGAACGAGTACAGATGCGACGGCACGTCGCACGCGCACCCCGGGTAGCTGTTGTCCCGCCAGGTGCCGCCGACGCCGCTCGCCCGCTCCAGGACGACGAAGTCGGTGATCCCCTCCCGGCGGAGCCGCACGGCGGCCCCCAGCCCGCCGAACCCGGACCCCACCACCGCGACCCGTACGTGCTCGCGCTCGCCCATGCCGACACCTCCACACACCACGAGAACCGCGCCAGTGAACACTGGCGCAATGGGAGAGTAGGGCAGAGGCCCTACCGATGGGTAGGGGGCAGGACGAGGAAGTTACCCGCGGTACGCCTTAGGGTGCCCAGGTGGCCGAGAAGCGTGAATACCGCATGGAAGAGCTGGCCCGCCTCGCCGGGATCACAGTGCGCACCCTGCGCTTCTACCGGGAGCGCAAACTGATCCCCCCGCCCCGCCGCGAGGGCCGTATCGCCTGGTACGACGACGACCACCTGGCCCGGCTGCGCACCATCACGGCCCTGCTGGAGCGCGGGCACACCCTCAGCGGCATCGCGGAGCTGGCGGAGGCCTTCGACCACGGCCGCGACGTCGGCGACCTCCTCGGCGTCGGCGCCCCCACCGAGGAGGAGCCGGTCCACCTCACGCCCGAGGAACTCGCCGACCACTTCGCCGGCGAGGCCACCCCCGAGAACCTCGCCGCCGCGATGGACCTCGGCTACCTCGGCACCGACGGCGGCGAGATCGTCCACATCAGCCGCCGCCTCCTGGACGTCTCCTCGGCCCTGGTCCGCGAGGGCATCCCGCTCGCCGCGGTCCTCGCCGCCGCCCAGCAGGTCCGCACCCACGCGGACGCCCTCGCCGACCTCTTCGCGAACCTGGTCCTCCGCCACGCCTCCCCCACCGACCTGCCCCGCCTGCGCCCCCTGGCCCGCAGCGTGGTGGAGGCGGAGCTGTCGCTGGCACTGGACCGCAGGATGCGCGGGTCCTGACGGCCTGCGCCCTAACGCTCGTAGACGACGGTCACCGGCGCGTGGTCCGACCAGCGCTCGGCATGCGTGGCGGCCCGCTCCACGAACCCCTTCACCGCCCGCCCGGCGAGCCCGGGGGTGGCCATGTGGTAATCGATGCGCCAACCCGTGTCGTTCTGAAACGCCCGCCCCCGGTACGACCACCACGAGTACGGCCCCTCGACGTCCGGGTGCAGCGCCCGCACGACGTCGGCGTAGCCGCCGTCGGCCGGGTCGAGTACGCGGGTCAGCCACTCCCGCTCCTCGGGCAGGAAGCCGGAGCTCTTGGCGTTGCCGCGCCAGTTCCTCAGGTCGGCCCGCTGGTGGGCGATGTTCCAGTCGCCGCACACCAGCACCTCGCGCCCCTCGGCGGCGGCCCGCTCCCGGAGCTCCTTCAGGTGGGCGAGGAACTCGCCCATGAAGCGCTCCTTCTCGTCCTGCCGCTCGGTGCCGACCTCGCCGGAGGGCAGGTAGAGGGAGGCGACGGTGACGCCCGGCAGATCGGCCTCCACGTACCGTCCGGCGGTGTCGAACTCGGCGGAGCCGAATCCGATCCGCACCCGCTCGGGCTCGCGCCGGCTGTACAGCGAGACCCCGGCCCGCCCCTTGGCGGCGGCCGGGGCGTGCACCACATGCCACCCCTCGGGCGCGCGGAC
Source organism: Streptomyces sp. NPDC058741 (assembly GCF_042746715.1). Classification (NCBI taxonomy): domain Bacteria; kingdom Bacillati; phylum Actinomycetota; class Actinomycetes; order Kitasatosporales; family Streptomycetaceae; genus Streptomyces; species Streptomyces sp. NPDC058741. The sequence goes on from NZ_JBHYQH010000007.1 coordinate 183,082, forward strand.
GTGCTCGGGCAGCTGCTCCGGCTCGGCACGCACCTCCTGCAGACACAGCACGTCGGCGTCGGTCCCGGCCAGCCACTCCACGAAGCCCTTCTTCGCGGCGGCCCGCAGCCCGTTCACGTTCACAGAGGTCACTGTCAGCACCCCGGCACGATACCGGCACACTGGACAAGACCCTGCCCCCCTCTCCGAATCGGCATACGGTAGCGAGCATGTACATACGCCGGGTCCCCTTCGACCACCCCGACGCCGTGAAGCTCAACGACCAGGTCCAGGCCGAGTACGCCGTCCGCTACGGCGACGACGGCGACGCCACGCCCATGGCCGCCGCGGACTTCCGGCCGCCGAACGGCACCTACCTGATCGCGTACGACGAGCACGGCTCCCCGGTCGCCTCGGGCGGCTGGCGCGCGCAGGACGCCAACGACGAGGGGAACCTGGACGGCGACGCCGAGGTGAAGCGCATGTACGTGGTGGATCAGATGCGCGGCCGGGGCCTGGCCGGCCGCATCCTGGCCGCCCTGGAGGAGGACGCCCGGCAGGCGGGCCGCGTCCGGATGGTCCTGGAGACGGGCACCAAGCAGCCGGAGGCGATCGCCCTGTACACGTCCAGCGGCTACGAGCCGTGCGCGAAGTTCGGCTACTACCGCTTCTACGAGACCAGCCGCTGCTACGCCAAGCGCCTCTGACGGGCCGAAGGGGCGGGCGGAGACCCTGTGAACAGAGCAGAGCCCCTGTCGGCTGTCGCCGACAGGGGCTCGAAGCTGCGTGGGGTGTTCACGAGTGGGGCTGACGTGGGGCGACGAGAGGCTCTGAAGATCGCTCCCCGTGCCGTCGGAGATCGTTACCCGACAATGAAGAGAACGGAACCGGTCGCCGGTGATCGGCCGGGCGCGAGGCGGGCGTGACCAGTCACTGCCCTGTTCCCCTCCTTTTGGGTGATGGCGCCGCGGCAAATTTCAAAGTACTTTCAAAGTCATGGGTACCGAGAACGCGGCCGTGAACTTCTCCGAGCTGGTGAACAAGAACAAGCAGACGCTTGCCCGGCTCCAGGAATCGCCGAGACTGCTCCTGCACCGCAGAGACGGCGAGGATCTGGTCCTGACCACCGCGGCGCGGGCCGAGCAGGACCAGACGGTAGTGTCGGCAGCCACCCGGATGCTGGCCGCGATGGCCCGCCGGGAGCCCGGCAGCACGGAACTGCTGCTCGACATACTGCCGGACGCCTTCCCCTGGATCCGTTTCCTGCCCGAGCCCGATCTCCACGCCTTCGCCGTCGAACTTGTCGACACCATGCGCGCCGCCGACTCGCTCGGCAACAGTGCCTCCGTCGCCCAGCTGCTCATCGCCTGGCAGCACACCGCCGAGGTCTACTCCGACCCTGAGCTGCTGGCCGCGCTGACCAGGGACCACGGCGAGGACTACGGCCCGGTACCAGACCCGCGGGACGTCGCATGACTGCGGGCCGCGGCGACCGCGCCGCGCCCCCGGCACCGAACGGCCACTGGGAAGTCCGCTTCGCTGACGCCGCCTCGGCCAAGGGCTGGGAGAACCTCGCCCAGCAGGCCCGTGAGAACACCTACCGTGCCTGGATCACCATGCGCACCGCCCCCAGACCGGCCACCGAGACACCCCGCCACCATCGCCTCAAGGGGGGTCTGGCACATGGCACCCACCGCGGACAGACCTGCGAACAATGGCAGTCGAGGTGACCAGCGGCGGCCGTATCTGGTATCTCCTCGACACTGTCCGGGAGACTTGCTGGATCACCTTCGCAGGTGCGGGGCACCCGCGAGCCACAGATTGATGCTGACAGCCGAGTGGGCGCCCTCTCAAGAGTGCCGGTGATACGCCTTGTTGGCGATGCGCCAGCTGTCGTCGGCACGGATCAGCAGGAAGATGTCAGTGAACGTGTCTGCCCCGTGCGAGAGCGTCATGGTCGCGGTCGCGACGGTGCCGTGGACATCGATGGCGTCGATGCGGCGGGTGCGGGTCGGTTCGTCCGGGGCGGGCTGGCCCTGGAAGAGGGTGCAGTACTCGTCCAGTCGCCAGGAGACGAATGAGCCGTCTCGGATCCCTTCGATGTGGGCGGTGGGAAGGAACGCGTCGCGGAAGTGGGTGGGGTCGCCGGTGGCGTGTCCGCGGATGTAGGCGTGGAGCGGTTTGAGCACGGCCTTCTCCACGGCGGGGACCGTGGCGGCGACGGCGATGTCGGCCTCGGGGGCGGCAGGGGTGTCGGCCAGGCCGGCCGCGCTGCGCAAAGGGGTGTCCGACGCGGCGGCCAGCAGCGCCATGTCCTTGGCGAGCGCACCGATCGTGAATTCGGCTGCGGCAGCGGTCGGCTCATCGAGGAGGAAGTGTCGCTTGCGGGCCACGAGGCCGCCGAGCTGGCCGAGTTCGAGGATGTCCAGCGTCTGGGTACGGGGCAGGGCGAGGGCGTCGGCCTGCCGCAGCGAGTCCCGCAGCGCGAGGACGGCGCCGGCGAGGCCGTTGTTGGCGATCAGCTTGAGCATGGCGGCGGTGGAGGCGTCGTCCGTGTGCCGGATGGTGCCGAGTGTTTCCAGAACCGGTCGGACTCGGTCGAGTGCGTTCTGGTCGGCGGCGGCGAGGATCTGCAGGGTGCCGGCGGCGGCAGCCGGCGCCGAGCCGAGCAGGGGCGCGTGGACGTAGGACGAGCCGAGTTGCCGGGCCAGCCTCGATGCTTCGGCTGGGGCGATGGTGCTGGTGTTGAGCACGATCGTGTCCGTTCGCAGTGAGTCACGGACTTCGTCGAGGACTTGCTGGCAGGCCGGGCCGTCGAACAGGGCCAGGAGGACGAGGTCCGCCTGGGCCACGGCCTCGTTCGGGTCGGCGGTCGTCTTGACGGTGCCTGATGTGCGCCCTGAGCGCGTCCAGCCGACGACGTCCCAGTCCTGGGCGGCCAGGCGTGTCGCGATCGCGCCGCCCATGCGCCCCAGACCGAGGACGGCGATCGTGTGCGGTGTGGTCATGCGCGCCACAGTGGTGCACCGCGATGACTGCGACAAGCGCAGATTTCGCATGCCCGCCCTGCGGGACTCGCATATGGGTTGGGCATACTGCCGCCATGGATCTGACTGTGTGGCGGGCCTTCGTGACCGTGTGCCGGGTCGGATCGCTGTCGGCGGCGGCAGCCGAGCTGAATCACACACAGTCGGCTGTCTCCCGGCAGATCGCCGGACTGGAACGGCAGCTCGGCGTGCCTCTGGTGGAGCGCCACGCGCGTGGTGTGCGTCCGACGCCGGCCGGTGAGGTGTTCCGGCGCCGTGCCCTGGCCACGCTCAACGAGGCCGACCGCGCCGTTCGCGCGGTACGAGACGTTCGTGACGGAGTGTGTGATCGGCCCCTGGCCATCGGCGCGACACCATCTCTCGCTGCGGGGATCGTCCCTGAGGCCGTGCGGGGTCTGCTGAGGCAGGCCGGATCCATCCGGTGGAGCCTGCTCCCCGGCCTGAGCGCACAGCTGCACGGACGGGTGATCGCGGGCGATCTCGACATCGCCGTCGTCACCGACGCTCCGCCGGGGCTGGCCGTCGACCCGCGGGTCGACCGGCGGTTCCTCGGGCTGGACGAGATGGTCGTCGTACTGCCCGCCGGTCATCCGCTGGCCGGGCGCGGGCCTGTGCGCATTGAGGCGCTGGCCGACGAGACCTGGGTCGAGGACAACGACGGCTCGGCGGCACTCCTGCGCCAGCACGCCGCCCGCGCCCGAGTCAGCGCCCGCATCGACCTCGCCGCGGCCGATCTGCCCGGCAAGCTGGCCCTGGTCGCCACCGGTCATGCCATCGCGTTGATCCCCGGAGTGCTGACGAGCGCACTGCGGGCCGATGCCACCACGGTCAGCCTTGTGGATCCCCCGACGCGCGGTATCTACACGATCACACCGCGGGGCGATGTCCACCCCTGCGCAGGGTCTCTCCATGACCGGCTCGCCGCTGTGTTCGCCTCGGACCGTCCAGCTCACACCACCCACCAGCCGGATGGGACGGGCACCCACCACCCGCACGCGTCCGCTGGCCAACCTCCCACGGAATAGAACCCCGCCCCCCGGTATCCGCACCGGGACCTCCCGACCAGCCCGGAAGCGGGGGCATCTCCCGCCCGGAAGCATCAACTGATGTGGCTCCAGGGCGACTTGGCCCTGGGGCCTTGAGGTCGTGTGAAGATCGCGACTGTTAGGGTTTCGGCCTGATGCGATCAGGACCCTTTGCGACTCACGTGGTCTCCTGCCGCGCCGAAGAGAGGTGAACATGAGCGTTCTGCGTCCGCTGGTTGTTTTCTTCGCAGGCGTCCTTGTCCTTGCGGTCCTCGTCCTTGGCCTGGCATGTGGGGTGCTCGTGGCGGCCCATGGCGGGCTGAGTGCCGACGTGCTCAAGGGGCTGGCTCTGCTGGCGCTGTGCCTGGTTCTTCTCGTGGCTTGCAACCGCTTCCTCACTGGCCAGTGGCACCGGTGGTCGAAGCTGCGGGGCACCCAGGGCTGAAACCCCCAGTCGGCCGGTCCAACCCTTCCTTCGCTTGTGGCATCAAGGGCCGTGAGGCGGACGGGAGTTGTCCTTTGCGATCGTTGGCGGACAGCTCGTGCGATCTTGTGACTGCGACTCCTACGGTGTGCTGAGGCCCTGACGGGGCTGTGGGGTCTTTCTGCGGTGTCGACGGGAGCCGGAGCAGATCGTGGCGTCGTACTTTGAGCGTTTGGACCGGGAAGAGTCAGCGGTACGTGATCAGCTGTCCGGGCTGCATGAGGATCGCGAGCAGATCCACAAGCAGATCGGCGAGGCCGAGGACCGGCTGCGCCGGTTGGCCATCACGCGGGAGACCCTGAACTCTTTGCCGCCGGATACCGACCCGCCAGGCGGCACCGGAGCGCCGGAGGGCGAGTCGGCTGCTCCGTCAGCGCCGATGCCTGAAGAGGTTCACGTCCCACCGGCTTCCGAGGCCGCGCCTGGGTCTGCGGGGCCGCTTGAGTGGGAGGAGGGGCGGCAGCGGATGTTGTCGTTGCTGGCCACGGCGGGGCAGGCGATGAAAGCGCGGGAGATTGCTATGGCGATCGGCGAGGACGTCTCGACTCCGGCCAGGGTGGAAACCACCCGCGGCCGTCTGAAAAGGCTGGCGGAGGAAGGTCACGTGGTGGAGGACCCTGTCGGCTGGTTCGCCATCGCCGCAGGCAGCGGAGAAGGGACGGCCGAAGAGGGCTGAAACACAGACTCCTGCGCCGCCTTTTGAAGGCGCGTGGCAGGAGAGGGTCGGCACCGCCGGTGGCCTGGTAACCGATCGGCGGTGCCGGCACGCGAGCTCCCATCAGGTGGCTCAACGCGTGTCCGAGCGTAATCGAGGCATACAGCGCTCGACGGGTGGAGCCACGAAATCGTCATGCCCGATCACCGTTCGCGCGAGTTCGGGCAGGGAACGAGGTTTCATGGCTCATCTTCCCGTCAAAAGCGGCCTTCTGCGGCCACAGCGGGATTGCGAGGGCGGCTCCGAGACGGGCCACGGTGGCGACGTCCGGCCAGGACCGCCCGTTGATCAGGTCGGCGACGGCCTGACGGTTCACGCCGGAACGGACCGCGACCCTGCGCAGACTCACACCGTGCTCCGCCAGGAACTCGGCAAGGGTACGGGCGATGTGCTGGACGGCGGCGGCGCCGGGGTCGGCGAGCTGGGCGTGGGGCCAGGCTTCCGGATCGCCGGCAAGCTCGCGCGGCGGCCTTCGTCGGTTCATGCCTCCGACCATGCAGATGCACTCCTTTCCGTGAAGATCGGCTTCAACCCCTTCACTGGCTGCTTGACCAGCCGGTGGGCTTGGTCCGTGACCTTGAACTCGGAGATCTCCGGTCTGATCCGCGACTATCGCCCGCGGCTGCCGTACCGGCGGTGGGCGCCGGTCGCCGACCAGGTGCGGGCGACGGTGGCGGCCGCCGCCCCGGCCACTTGTTATGAGGTGCGGCGGCTTCTGTATGCCGTCGGGCGGCTGGCCGTGTGGGCCGACAGCGGAGGACTGCCGCGCGATCCAGGTCTGTGGCTGCGGACGGAGACGATCGACGCATTCGTGCTGTCCGGCTGCCCGGACCTGGAGGGCTCGACCGTGCAGACCTGCCGGACCTGGCTGCGGCGTACCCGGGAAGCCCTCGTATGGGTCGAGCGCGGCGAGGCCCCGCCGGTGCGGATCGCCTCTCCGCGCAGCCCGCAACCTCCCTACGAGGAAGGTGAGTTGGCTAGGCTCCGGGACTGGGCCGGGCATCTGCCGGGGCGAGCGCGGCTGGACGGGCTGGCGCTGATGGCACTCGGCGCCGGCTGCGGTCTCACATCCGGTGAACTCCGTCAGGTGCGCGGCCACCACATCGACACCACCAGCGGTGTTCCGGTCCTGGACGAGGACCTGTTGGGTCGGCTCGTGGCCTGCCGGGCGGGCTGGAGCGTCGTACTGGCAGAGCTGGCCGACACCGCAGGAGAGGGCTACCTGTTCCGGCCCGGCCGGAAGGTCACGGCGGCGAAGAACCTGGTGTCGTCCTGGCCCTCCCGACACCGGCCCTCCGGCGGACTGCCGCCGTTGTCGGCCCGCCGTCTGCGCTCCACGTGGATCGTGGGCCTGCTGGCCGAGGGCATCAGCCCGTCCGTCGTCGCTGCGGCTGCCGGGATGTCCTCGCCAGCTGGCCTGGCTCCCTACCACCAGTGGGTCCCGCCGCTGCCGAGGAAGGAGGTCATCCGGCTGCTGCACGGACACCGCCGGTGATGGCTCGCCCGGCGGCGGACGAGACGGCCGCACGCGCTCTGCGGCCTCGTATCCGGCCCGGGAAAATCACGAAGATCGAGGACTCCAAGGTCGGCCAGCTGCTGACCCTGCTCGACCGCTCCGGCGTCCCCCAGCAACTGGAGGAACTCCTGGCCGGGCGGCCGGGACCAGCGGGGGTGCGTCCGCGCACGGTGCTGGCCGGACTGCTGCTGGCCGCCTACTACACGGGCCGGGCCACCATCGCCGAAGCCTGGCGCATCCTCCACTTCCGCCTCGAACCCAGAGCCCGCACCTGGCTGGACATCCCACAACAGGCCCCGGCGACTGCGCGTGAATGCGTCGCGGCCAGCCGCCGCCTCTACCGAGGCTTCGACCGCATCACCACCGTCCTCGACCCAGCCCGCTGCGACCGCCGCTCCCGCCTGCCCCAGGAGATCGCCGACGCCTACGCGGACGCCTGGAACGTCCCCTCCGGCCGGCAGGCCGCCGAGCGGCTCCAATTGCTGGCCAACCAGTTGGTCCTGACCCCGGTCCGCTTCGCCCAGGAGCGCGGTCACCTGCGCGGCTGGCGCGGGGACGTGGGCGTGGATGCCACCTCCATCCCCGTTCTGGCCCGTCCCGCCGGCGACCGCACCCCGACCGCGCCGGTGGAGATCACCGCAGGCTGGCACTACAGCGGCGGCTCCGGAGAGGGCACCTTCGGCTACAGCGCCACCTTCGTCGTCGCGGCCCACCGCCGCCGCCCCGGCGAGCGCGCGGGAAAACCGACCGCCTACCCGCAGATGTGTGTCGGCCTGGTCCTGGACACGCCCACCGTCCGCACCAGCCGCAACGCGGTCCTCGCCCTGGAAGAACTGTCCGGACTCGGAGTGCCGGCGGGCACCTGCGCTGCCGACCGCGCCTACACCGGGTGCTCTCCCGAGAACTTCCAGATCCCCGTACGCCGTCTCGGCTACCGACTCGCCCTCGACTACAAGGTCAATGACCGCGGTCAGCAGGGCAGTTGGCAGGGCGCCCTGCTCGTTGACGGCTCCCTCGCATGCCCCCACATGCGTGACACACTCGTGGAGGCCACCAGCGGGCTGGACGACAAAGCCGTACGCGAAATCCACGAAAACCAGCAGCTCACCGAACACATCACCGCCCGCGAGCCGCACTACCTCAAGACCAAACAAGGGCCCGATGCCCGAGGCGCGATCCGCCTCCAGTGCCCGGCCGCCGGACCGTCGCCGTCGGTGAACTGCGCACGCCGCGACCGCCTCCGTCCCCGCACCCCGGGCCCGCCCTCTGCAGTGGTCGACTTCAGCGACCGCCGCCAACGCGCCGCACACCCCTCCGCCCGGCCCACCGTCCAACTCCCCCAGGACGAATGGCTCAACCCACCACCAGCGGACGAACTGCCCCGCGTCTGCAGCAAGTCCGACATCACCGTCCCCGCCGACGCCGCGGGCGATCTCAAGACCGCCAAGTTCCGGCAGGACAGCCACTACCTGTCCGACGACTGGATCGCCGCCTACAAGCCCATCCGCTCTCACAACGAGGGCATCCACGGGCGCCTCAAGGGCGACGAGATCGACATCAGCAACCCGAAGCACCGCCGGGCACCGGGCCAGGTAGCCCAGACGCTCCTCGTCGCCCTCATGGTCACCGCCGGAAACCTCGACATCCTCGAGACCTGGCTCTACCAGCACACCGGCACCCGACTCACCGACACCGTCTTCTACAACGCTGATCCCCAGCCGCCAGCACCACGGGAGACGGAACCACCCACACAGACCGGACGGCCGCCGCCACCCACCACAGGCCGCTGAACCACAAGAACCGAACACGACCGCAGCCAGCCCCGGCGCCCCGGGGCTGGCTGTGATGCGTGCGACACGGAAACGGGGGACAGTGGCACGACCACCGCTCGCCATCCGCCACCCCGAACACCATCGAACAGACCCCGGAAACGACGAAGATCCCGTGCGATCGTCATGATCGCCGGGATCTCGTCAACCGACCTTGAGCTAACTCAAGAACGGCCGTGCGTGGACCTGAGGGGATTTGAACCCCTGGCCCCCTCGATGCGAACGAGGTGCGCTACCGGACTGCGCCACAGGCCCTTGCAACGAGTGAAACTCTAGCACCCCGATCGGCCTGCTTGGAAATCCGTTCCCGAGGGGCGGTCACCTGCGGTTTCGTGGCCCTACTCGTTGGCGGCCCGGGGCCGGTCCCCGTCCTCGTACTGGTCGAACAGCGGCGTCCGGCCGCGCTCGCGGGCCCGTCGTGCGGAGGCCGCACGGCGGGCGTCGGTGCGCCCGTCGTCGTCCGTCCTGTCCTGCGCGTGGGGCTCCGGCTCGGCCGGGTCGGCCAGGTCGGGCTCGGCCTCGGCGTCCGGGGTGACGGTACTCGACCGGGCCGAACTCCAGGTGTCGGGGGCGCCGAGGTCGACGTCGCCGACGGCCCGCGGGGCGACCGGGGCGGTCACGTACGTCGGCAGGGGCACCGGCACCGGGTCCCAGCTGTCGCCCTGGCCGGGCCGGCGCTGCCGTTCGCGCTGCTGGTCGACCCACTCCGCGTGGTCGGTCTGCTCCACGAGCGCGCGCCGGTCGGCCGCGAGGGCCGACAGGCCGGGGTCGGTCACCGGCTCGGGGCCCTCCTCCGGCTCGTCGGCGTCCTCCTCGCCCGGCGGACGACGGCGGGGCTGGCGCTGCCGCTCCCGCAGCCGCTGGGCGGCGGCCTCGGCGCGACGGCGGTCCATCTGGTACGCGAAGCGGCGGCGCTCCTGGGCGCGGAGGTAGCCGATGTACACGCTGAGCATCACCGCGGGCACGCCGGGCGCCCACAGGAAGGCCAGCCCCCCGACCGCGGCGACGATCGCGCCGAGGGTGAAGGCGAGGAACAGCATGGTGGTGGTGCGCCGGCGGCGTGCGAGCACCTTCGTGCGCCGGGCTCGTGCCGCGGCCGCCTGGGCCTGCGGCGACGGGCGCCGGGCGGCGGGCACGGGAACCCGGCCGCGTCCGGCGCGCGCCGGACCCGCGGGTGCGGGGCGGGCCGGCTGTTCGGGTTCGGGCGACGGTACGGGAACCTGGGTCTGCGGACGGGTCTTGGACACGGCGAAGGCCCGGACGTCCACCGACTCGGTGACGTCCAGGTCGTCGGCGTCCTGCTCCCCCTCCTCGGTGGAGCGCGCCTGCAGGTCCTTGGCGTACCGGCGCTCCATCCCCGCCCGTCCGGACAGCAGCCGGATGGCGGTGCTGAAGCGTTCCGTCGGACGGGCCTCGTTCAGCTCGTCCTGCCTACGGAGCCACATCGGCACCAAGTAGGCGGCCCAGGCCCCGACAATGACTGCGTAGATGAGGCCGCTGCTGCTCACGTCTCACACCGTAGAGGGGTTTGCCGGGGGCCATCCGCCAATTGAGCCGGTGTGTCGCACGATCTGGCTGATATTTCGAGCTTTTTTTGTGATGGATGCGATCAGCACACCGTCGAGGCGGGGAATTCATTGCCCTGAGACGGTCACCCGCCGATCATTTTCGAACACATATTCAATTTCCGGGGTGGCGCCGCATTCCCGGATTGCTCTGCGCGCGCGACCGGTGCCAGCGCCTGAGCAACCCGTCCGGCAGCTCCTCCGCCGTGAGCGCGAAGACCAGATGGTCCCGCCAGGCCCCGTCGATGTGGAGATAACGCGGGCGCAGTCCCTCCTCGCGGAATCCGAGTTTCTCCACCACGCGCCGGCTCGGCGTGTTCTCGGGGCGAATGCAGACCTCGACGCGGTGCAGTCCGACCGTGCGGAAACAGTGGTCCACCACGAGCGCCACGGCCGTGGGCATCACCCCGCGCCCGGCCACCTCCTCGTCCACCCAGTAGCCGACGTGCCCCGAGCACATCGACCCCCAGGTGATCCCGGCGACCGTCAACTGCCCCACCAGCCGCCCCTGGTACTCGATGACGAAGGGCAGCATCCGGCCCGCGTTCGCCTCCGACCTCAGATGGCGGACCATCTGGCGGAAGGTCGGGCGGTGGGTGATCGGGCCGCCGGGCGTGGGCGGCGGGATGGTCGCCTCCCAGGGGCGCAGCCAGTCGCGGTTGCGCCGGTTGACCTCGCGCCACGCCCGCTGGTCGCGCAGCTTTATCGGCCTCAGGACGACGTCACCGTCCACCAGCTCGGCGGGCCAGGACGGGCTGTTCAGCTCGCACCCCCGCTGCCGGATCCCGGATGGTCGCCGCCCCGCAGCTGCTCGACGGCGTGGACGAGCAGCGGCTCCAGGACGGCGAGGCCGTCCTGCACGCCGCCGCGGGAGCCGGGCAGGTTGACGATCAGGGTCCGGCCCGTGACTCCGGCCAGGCCACGGGAGAGTGCCGCGGTCGGCACCTTCTCGCGGCCGAACGCCCGGATGGCCTCGGCGATGCCGGGGACCTCGTGGTCGATCACCCGGCGGGTCGCCTCGGGGGTGCGGTCGGTGGGCGAGATGCCCGTGCCGCCCGTGGTGACGATGACGTCGTAGCCGGCCCCGACACCGGCGCGCAGGGCCGCCTCGACCGGGTCGCCGTCGGGGACCACCTGCGGGCCGTCGACCTCGAAGCCGAAGCCCTGCAGGCCGTGGGCGATCAGCGGACCGCCCGTGTCCTCGTAGACCCCGGCGGCGGCCCGGTTGGAGGCCGTGACGACGAGAGCGCGATAGGTCATGCCCGGCTCCAGTCGCCCGACGTGCCGCCCGTCTTCTCCTCCACCCGCACGTCCGTGATGACCGCTCCCTTGTCGACCGCCTTGACCATGTCGATCACGGTGAGCCCGGCGACACAGACCGCGGTGAGCGCCTCCATCTCGACGCCCGTGCGGTCCGTCGTCCTCACCGTGGCCCGGATCTCCACGGCGTCGTCCGCGACCGACAGGTCCAGTTTCACACCGGAGACGGCCAGCGGGTGGCACAGGGGAATCAGGTCGGGGGTGCGCTTGGCGCCCATGATCCCGGCGATGCGCGCGGTCGCGAGGGCGTCGCCCTTGGGTACGCCCTCGCCGCGCAGCAGCTCGATCACGCGGGGCGAGACGAGGACGCGCCCGCCGGCGCGGGCGGTGCGGGCGGTCACGTCCTTGTCCGACACGTCGACCATGCGGGCGGCACCCGCCTCGTCGAGGTGCGTCAGCCGGTCCTGCGGGGATGGGTCCTGCGTGCTCATGCTGTGTGGCGCTCCCGGTCCGGGCCCGTCGCGGTGCGGCGCTACGGGCCTGCTGTGCGCGACACGGTACCCCCAACCAGGGGCTATCGGCCGAGCAGGACCACCTCGACCTCGCTGCCGGGCTCGACGGACTCGGTGTCCTCGGGGACGACGATCAGCGCGTCGGCCCGGGCCAGGGCCGCGACGAGGTGGGATCCGGCGCCGCCGACCGGCGTGACGCCGCCGTCGGCGTATCTGCCGCGCAGGAACTGGCGGCGGCCCCTGGGCGAGGTCAGCGGCTTCGGGGCGCGCAGGGTCGCCCGGGTCACTGGGCGGTGGACGTCCTCCAGGCCCATGAGCCTGCGGATCGCCGGGCGGACGAACAGCTCGAAGGAGACGTACGACGACACCGGGTTGCCCGGCAGGGCCAGCAGCGGGGTGTGGTCGGGGCCGACGGAGCCGAAGCCCTGGGGCTTGCCGGGCTGCATGGCGAGCTCGCGGAACTCCACGCCGCTGCCCGGCTCGTCCTCGTCGCCGACGTGGGACAGGGCCTCCTTGACGACGTCGTAGGCACCGACGCTCACGCCGCCGGTGGTGACCATCAGGTCGGCGCGGACCAGCTGGTCCTCGATGGTGGAGCGCAGGGTCTCGGCGTCGTCGGCGACGGCGCCGACGCGGTAGGCGAGGGCGCCGGCGTCGCGGGCGGCCGCGGTCAGGGCGAAGCTGTTGGAGTCGTAGATCTGACCCGTGCCCAGTTCCGTGTCGGGCTGGACGAGTTCGCTGCCGGTGGAGAGCACCACCACGCGCGGGCGCGGGCGGACGCGGACGGTGCCGCGGCCGATGGCGGCGAGCAGGGCGATCTGGGGCGGGCCGAGGACCGTGCCCGCCTCCAGGGCACGGTCGCCGGCCTTCACGTCGCTGCCCTTGGCGCGCACGTGCGCGCGGGCCCCGGCCGGGCGGTAGACGTGCACATGGCCGGTGGCGCCCTCGGGGGCGAGGCTGCGGGCGCGCATCCCGCGCACCGGGCCCTCGCCGAGTCCGCCGTCGGTCCACTCGACGGGCACGACCGTCTCGGCGCCGGGCGGCAGCGGGGCGCCGGTCATGATGCGGGCGGCCTGGCCGGGCCCGACGTGGAGCGGCTCGGCCTGGCCCGCGGCGACGTCCCCGACGACCTCCAGGGCCGCCGGGTACTCCTCGCTCGCGCCCGCCACGTCCGCGACCCGTACCGCGTAGCCGTCCATGGAGCTGTTGTCGAACGGCGGCAGGGACACCGGCACCGTGACGTCGTCGACCAGGACGCAGCCCTGGGCGTCGAGCAGGTGCAGTTCGATCGGTTCCAGGGGGCGGACGGTGGCGAGGATGTCCTCCAGGTGCTCGTCCACCGACCACAGGTGGTCGGGGCCGGAGTGGTCCTGGCCGGTGACGCGGGGCGCGGCGCTGCTCAACGTGTTACATCTCCTCGGCTACGTAACTGCGAAGCCAGGTCCGGAACTCCGGGCCCAGGTCTTCACGTTCGCACGCGAGTCGGACAATGGCACGCAGGTAGTCGCCGCGGTCGCCGGTGTCATAGCGGCGGCCCTTGAAGACGACGCCGTGCACCGGTCCGCCGATCTTCTCGTCCTCGGCGAGCTGCTGGAGGGCGTCGGTGAGCTGGATCTCGCCGCCGCGGCCCGGCTCGGTCCGGTGCAGTATGTCGAAGATGTGCGGGTCGAGGACGTAGCGGCCGATGACCGCGTAGTTCGACGGGGCGTCGGCCGGGTCGGGCTTCTCGACGAGGCCGCCGACCTTGACGACGTCGCCGTCCTCGGTGTTCTCGACGGCGGCGCAGCCGTAGAGGTGGATCTGCTCCGGGGCGACCTCCATGAGGGCGACGACGCTGCCGCCGTGCTGCCCTTGGACCTCGACCATGCGCCGCAGGAGCGGGTCGCGGGGGTCGATCAGGTCGTCGCCGAGGAGGACGGCGAAGGGCTCGTCACCGACGTGTGGCGCGGCGCACAGGACGGCGTGACCCAGGCCCTTGGGGTCGCCCTGGCGCACGTAGTGGATGGTCGCGAGGTCGCTGGATTCCTGGACCTTGGCGAGGCGGCTCTCGTCACCCTTCTTCATGAGGGCGGATTCCAGCTCGTAGTTGCGGTCGAAGTGGTCCTCCAGGGGGCGCTTGTTGCGGCCCGTCACCATGAGGACATCGTCCAGGCCCGCGGCGACGGCCTCCTCGACCACGTACTGGATCGCCGGCTTGTCGACGACCGGCAGCATCTCCTTGGGCGTGGCCTTGGTGGCCGGCAGGAACCGGGTGCCGAGGCCCGCTGCGGGGATGACAGCCTTGCTGATCCGAGGGTGGGACTGTGTCATGGCCGCCACCTTATCCGGTGCCTTGAGACGGAATCTGGGGCTCCGGATTAAAGGCGCTCATACGAGCATATTGTCACGGTACGGGAGCAACCATTGAGGCACTTCGCAGGTCAGGACGATCCTGACAAGCGCACGTTGCGCCGGGAAATCCTCGCGGTGAGAAGCGGATTGACGGCGAATGACCTGCGGGAGACATCGGCGGCGCTGGCCGGGCGGGCGCTGGAGCTGCCGGAGTTGGCGCGGGCCGGCACGGTCGCCGCATACGTCTCGGTGGGGAGTGAACCGGGGACGCTCGCGCTCCTCGACGCGCTGCGCGCCCGGGGCGTGCGCGTGCTGTTGCCGGTGCTGCTGCCCGACAACGACCTGGACTGGGGCGCGTACGAGGGCGAGGGCTCGCTGGCGCGGGTCCGGCACGGCGGCAGGATGGCCCTCCTCGAGCCCGCGGGCGAGCGCCTCGGGCCGGACGCGGTGACCGCGGCCGACGCCGTGCTGCTGCCCGGGCTCGCGGTCGACGCGCGCGGGATGCGGCTGGGGCGCGGCGGCGGCTCCTACGACCGGGTGCTGGAGCGGCTGGAGCGGGCGGGGGCGCGTCCGGCGCTGGTGGTGCTGCTGTACGACTCCGAGGTCGTCGCGCACGTCCCCGGGGAGCCGCACGACCGGCCGGTGGACGCGGTGGTGACGCCGTCGGGGGTACGGCGGTTCCGGCGGTAGCCCGGACACGGGAACGGCCCTCCACGCGCGCGTGGAGGGCCGTTCCCGTCCGACGGGGTCAGCGGCTCACGGCTTGAGCACCAGCTTGTCGGCCGTGCCGCCCTCGACCGCCCGGTCCGAGAAGGACCACGGCAGCAGCTCGCCGTCGGCCCACTTGTCCGTCTGGTCGACGTAGTGGGCGCTGTAGGCGTGCCCGGAGGCGCCGGTGAGGTTGATCCAGCGGGACTTGTCGAGGTCGCCGAGGTTCACCACCATCCGCATGGACGGCACCCACACCACCCCGAAGCCGCCGGCGGCGTTCCAGCCGGTCGCGTTGACCGTCGCCTCGCCGCCGCTGAGCTCCCAGGGGCCGCGGTTGAGCGCGTACTGCACGAAACCGGGGCCCGCGGTGCCGAGGGTCTGGTTCTTCAGGAACAGCCGGTGCAGCCGGCCCCAGCTCCAGGAGTCGATGTCCTTGCCGAGCTTGGCGGTCAGCTCCCAGCGGGCGTCGATCAGGGCGCGCTTGAACAGCTGGTCGCGGTTGGCGGCCGCCGGGCGCGTGCCCGCCTCCGGCGCCGTCCACCAGTCGCTGTCCGGCGTGTCCATGAGCCCCCGGACGACCTCGAACCAGCGGTCGCCGCCGTCGGGCTGCGCCTGGTCCGGGTCGCGCCGGCCGCACTCGCGCACCTTCCCGGCCTCGTCGGCGGGGCCGGTGGTGTTCACCGGCTCGACCATGAGGCACTGGCCCTTGGGCCGCAGCTCCTTGGGCAGTTTGTTGCCGAACGCGAGCTTGAGGACGTTGCGCCAGACGGCGTTGAAGTACGCGGCGGCCGCCGAGTCGGCGTCCTGGGTGTAGTCCCAGCCCTCCAGCAGCTTCTGCGCCTCGCGGACGTCCCCGTCCTCGGTGTCGATCTTCAGCAGCGTGGGCACCAGCAGCCGCGCGACCTCGCTGCTGTTGTCCAGCTGCATCTGGCGCATGTCGTCCGTGGAGATCTTGCCGCCGTCCTTGATCTTCGACTGGATCAGGTCGGAGATCCGCTGGCTGCGCGTGCCGTAGCCCCAGTCCGCGGTGAGCGTGTACGGGTACGTGTCAGGGTCGACCACGGCCTGGTTGGCGGTGACGATGTAGCCGCGCTCCGGGTTGTACTCGTACGGCAGCGCCTCCTGCGGGACGTAGCCGGTCCAGCGGTAGTCGGGGTCCCAGCCGGGCGCCGGGACGGAGCCGTCGACGGCCTTCGCGCGGGTGGGGATCCTGCCGGGCAGCGTGTAGCCGATGTTGTTCTCGGTGTCGGCGTAGATCAGGTTCTGCGAGGGCACCTCGAACAGGGCGGCGGCCTTGCGGAAGCCGGTCCAGTCCTTCGCCCGGTTCATGGCGAAGACGGCGTCCATCGTGGTGCCCGGGTCGAGTGCGGTCCAGCGCAGGGCGACGCCGTAGCCGTCGCCGCGGTCGGGGGCCGCCGTGTCGACGGTGGCCTTCTTGCCGACCCTCACGAGCTCCTCGGCGCGGTCGGAGAGCAGCGGCCCGTTGTCCGTCGTACGGACGACGATCTTCTTGGACGGGCCGCCGGCGACCTTGATGGTCTCCTCGCGGGTCTCGAAGGGCCTGACCTTGCCGTCGTAGAGATAGCCGTCGCCGGTGATCTTCTGCAGGTAGAGGTCGGTGACGTCGACGCCGGAGTTCGTCATGCCCCAGGCGATGTCCTGGTTGTGGCCGATGATCACGCCGGGCATGCCGGCGAAGGTGTACCCCGTGACGTCGTACTGGCAGGTGCTGGAGACGCTGCGGCAGTGCAGGCCCATCTGGTACCAGACGGACGGCAGCGAGGGGCCCAGGTGCGGGTCGTTGGCCAGCAGCGGCTTGCCGGTGATGGTGTGCTGCCCGCGGACGACCCAGGAGTTGGAGCCGATGCCGTCGCCGTTCACGCCGACGGCCGGCGGGAGGTCCTCCAGGACCTTGGTGAGTCCGGTGAGCTGGCTGTTCAGGTCCGAGCCGGCGGAAGCGCCCGCGGCGGTCCCGCCGGTGCCCGGGCCGCCAGTGCCGCCCGTGCTGCCAGGGGCGGTCCCGCCGGTGCCGGATGTACCGCCGGTCCCGCCGGTGCCGTTCGCTCCGGAGGTACCGGATGAGCCGCCGGTCCCGCCGGTGCCGTTCCCTCCCGCCGCGCCGGTCGTGCCGCCCTGCTCGAAGGACTCCGCGAGCTCGTCGTACCGGCCCTCCTGCACTATCGCCTTGTTGCGGCCGTACGGGTACCGCGGGTACAGGTCGGCGATCTGCTTCGGGCCGAGGCGGCTGGTCAGCAGGGCGCGGTCGATCTCGTCCTGCATGTTGCCGCGCAGGTCCCAGGCCATCGCCTTCAACCAGGAGACCGAGTCGACCGGGGTCCACCGCTGCGGCTTGTAGCTGTTGGTGAAGCCCAGCGCCGCGTACTCCAGGGAGATGTCCTCGCCCTCCTTGTCCTGGAGGTAGGCGTTGACTCCCGCGGAGTAGGCCTGCAGGTGCTTCTTCGTGGCGGCCGAGAGCTTGGTGTCGTACTCCTGCTTGGCGACCCGGTCCCAGCCGAGCGTGCGCAGGAACTCGTCGTTGTCGACCTGGCTCTTGCCGAACATCTCGGACAGGCGCCCGGCGGCCATGTGGCGGCGGACGTCCATCTCGTAGAAGCGGTCCTGGGCCTGGACGTAGCCCTGCGCCATGAACAGGTCCGCGTCGGAGGAGGCGTAGATCTGCGGGATGCCGTAGCCGTCCCGCTTGACCTCGACGGGTCCCGACAGGCCCTTCAATGTGAGGGTGCCCTTGGTCTGCGGGAAGGAGGCCCGGACGGTACTGACGGTCCAGTACCCCGCGAAGGCGACGCCCCCGATGAGGGCCAGCACCAGGACGAGCACGACGAGACGGGCTTTGCGCCCCTTTCTCCTGCCGGACTTGCCGGGCTGCTGACCCGTGGAGGCGGTGGTGTTGGGGGGCATCGCTGTCCTTGCTGTCCTAACGCGAGCGGCAGGTTCGGCTGTGCTTCTAACTGAGCGCTGGAGCAACGATAGGCGCAGGGCCTTGCGCCCCTTGACGCGGAGTCGGGAACCAGCGCGCACGGACGTTCGATCTTGCCCTCCCGAGTGTCAAGAAATCGTCAAGAGTTAGGTAAGGTAACGAAGTAGTCGGCGCGTTGCGCCCCAGTTTCATGTGCGATGTACGTGAGCCCGCGCGCGGGTGCGCGTCGGGCCAGGAAAGGATTCGGCCGCTGACTGTCCACCATCTCAACCAGCTCCTGCTCGTCTGCTCGCTCGTCCTGCTCGTCGCCGTCGCAGCGGTACGGATCTCCTCGCGCAGCGGGCTCCCCAGCCTGCTCGTGTACCTGGGGATCGGCGTCGCCATGGGCCAGGACGGCGTGGGCGACATCCACTTCGACAACGCCGAGCTGACCCAGGTCATCGGCTACGCGGCCCTGGTCGTGATCCTGGCCGAGGGCGGCCTGGGCACGAAGTGGAAGGAGATCAGGCCGGCCCTGCCGGCCGCCAGCGCCCTGGCCTTGGCGGGTGTCGCGGTGAGCGTCGGGGTCACCGCCTCGGCCGCGCACTACCTGGTCGGGCTGGAGTGGCGGCAGGCGCTCATCATCGGGGCGGTCGTCTCCTCGACCGACGCGGCGGCGGTGTTCTCCGTGCTGCGGAAGATCCCCCTGCCGGCCCGCGTGACCGGCACCCTGGAGGCGGAGTCCGGCTTCAACGACGCCCCGGTGGTCATCCTGGTGGTGTCCCTGTCGACGGCGGGCCCGGTCGAGCACTGGTACGTGCTGCTGGGCGTCATCCTGCTGGAACTGGCCATCGGCGCCGCCATCGGGCTCGCGGTGGGCTGGCTGGGATCCCTGGGGCTGCGGCACGTGGCCCTGCCGGCCTCCGGCCTCTACCCGATCGCCGTGATGGCGATCGCCGTGGTGGCCTACGCGGCCGGTGCGCTGGCCCACGGCAGCGGCTTCCTCGCGGTGTACCTCGCCGCGATGGTGATGGGCAACGCGCGGCTGCCGCACTGGCCGGCCACCCGCGGGTTCGCCGACGGGCTGGGCTGGATGGCTCAGATCGGCATGTTCGTCCTGCTCGGCCTGCTGGTCACCCCGCACGAACTGGGCGACGACATCGTGCCCGCGCTGGTCATCGGGCTGGTGCTGACCATGGTGGCGCGCCCGCTGAGCGTGCTGGTCTGCCTGACCCCGTTGCGGGTGCCGTGGCAGGAGCAGGCCCTGATGTCCTGGGCGGGCCTGCGCGGCGCCGTGCCCATCATCCTGGCGACCATCCCCATGGTGGAGGGCGTGGAGGCCAGCCGCCGGATCTTCAACATCGTCTTCATCCTGGTCGTCGTCTACACGCTGGTCCAGGGCCCGACGCTGCCCTGGCTGGGCCGCAAGCTGCATCTCGGCGACGGTCCGGAGGCGGCCGACCTCGGCATCGAGTCGGCCCCGCTGGAACGGCTGCAAGGGCACCTGCTGTCGGTGGCGATCCCGGACGGCTCCAGGATGCACGGCGTGGAGGTGGCCGAACTGCGGCTGCCGCACGGCGCGGCCGTGACCCTCGTCGTGCGCGGGGGCGAGTCCTTCGTGCCGCTGCCGGCGACGATATTGCAGCGCGGGGACGAGCTCCTGGTGATCGCCACGGACCCGGTCCGGGACGCGGCGGAGAAGCGCCTGCGCGCGGTCGGGCACGGGGGCAAGCTGGCCGGGTGGCTGGGGACGGACGGGGCGGGCCGATGACGCAGGGCCGTTGTGTGCTCTTCGCGTCGGTCTGCATTCGGAGGGTTGATCTGCATGTGGAGGCGGCCGGGCCGACGGTGCTCGCTTCCACAGGTCTGCCGCCCTTGATCCCTGTAACATGAAGGCGTATTCAGATCGAACCCACTCTGCCTGACGCAGAGCTGGCGCGACCGTATGGCGGTCGGGAAGCCCCTCCTCACCGGGCCCCGGCATCTACCGCAGTTCCGCGCAAGAGGACAGCTCTCGGCGCCGCCCACGACGGGGCCGCGCTACCAGGCGGCAGAAAGGCACGGGCCGTGGCATCCACGGTCACCTCGGAGAAGCCGGTGAACTCGACGGCCTCCACCCGCCCGGGATACGGCCGGCTGCTGCGCACCCGCGGCGCCTGGACGTTCCTGCTCCCCGGCTTCGCGGCGCGCCAGCCCTTCGCGATGCTGACGATCTCCATCGTGCTGCTGGTGCAGCACACCACGGGCTCCTACGGCGCGGCGGGCGCCGCCGCGGCCGTCACCGGCGTCTCCATGGCCCTGTTCGCGCCCTACAGCGGGCGCCTCGCCGACCGCTACGGGCAGCGGACCGTGCTGATCCCCGGCGTACTGCTGCACGCGCTGTCCGGGCTGGTCCTGACGGGGCTGGCCCTCATGGACGCCCCGCTGTGGGCGGTCTTCGCGGCGGCCGTCCCCACCGGCGCCTCGGTGCCGCAGGTCGGCCCGATGGTGCGGGCCCGCTGGGGCGTCGTCCTGAAGGACTCGCCCCTGACGACCACCGCGGCGGCCTTCGAGTCCGTCACGGACGAGCTGACCTTCGTCGTCGGACCGCTGCTGGCCACCGCCCTGTGCACCACCGTCGACCCGGCCGCGGGCCTGGTCACGGAGGCGTCGCTGAGCCTGGTCGGCGGTCTGCTGTTCGCCGCGCAGAAGCGCACGCAGCCCTCGGTCTCCGGCGGCGGGCACGCGCGCGTGGAGCACGCCTCCGCGCTGCGCATCCCCGGTGTGCGGGTGCTGATCGTGACCTTCCTGGGCATCGGCTCCGTCTTCGGCGGCATGCAGGTCTCCCTGGCAGCGTTCACCGAGTCGATCGGCGAACCGGGCCTGAACGGCGTCCTGTACGGCGTCTTCGCCGCGGGCAACATGCTCTCCGGCCTGGCGTGCGGCGCGGTCGCCTGGAGGATCGCCCCGCAGCGGCGCCTGGTCGTCTGCTACGCGGCGCTCGCGCTCACCGCGTCCGGCCTGTGGGCCGCCCACTCGGTCCTGGTCCTGGCCGGACTCGGCCTGCTCGTGGGCATGTGCATCGCGCCCGCCCTGATCACCGGCTACACCCTCGTCGAGGGCCTGGTCCCCGCCGGTGCCCGCACCGAGGCCTTCACCTGGCTGACCGGTGCGGTGGCCCTGGGCCAGGCGGCCGCCGTCACGGTCGCCGGACAACTGGAGGACCGCCTCTGGGGCGGCGCCGGTTTCCTGGTCCCGACGGGCGGCACGGTGCTCGCCCTCACGACCCTCCTGGCACTGCAATCCCGGCTGTCCGTGCGCGCCCACGGCCGGACGCTGGCACGTGGCGTGGGTCACCGCGTGCCGGTGGCAGTGGACTGAGCGGCCGGAATACGTCAGTATGGAGCGTCGTTAGCACTCATCGAGTGAGAGTGCCAGGAGGAAGACAGTGCCCACCTACCAGTACCAGTGCACCGAGTGCGGCGAGGGCCTCGAGGCGGTGCAGAAGTTCACCGACGACGCTCTCACCGAGTGCCCCAGCTGCAAGGGCCGCCTGAAGAAGGTGTTCTCGGCTGTCGGCATCGTCTTCAAGGGCTCCGGCTTCTACCGGAACGACAGCCGCGGCTCCTCGTCGAGCAGCACCCCGGCGTCGAAGTCGTCGAGCGGCTCCTCGTCGAGCTCGTCCTCCGACTCCGGCTCGTCGAGCTCCACCTCGAGCTCGTCGTCGGCCGGCAGCTCCTCCAGCAGCAGCACCACCGCCGCGTAAGGCCCTGATTCTTACGGGACCCTGTCGCCCTCGGGCGACAGGGTCCCCGCCGTTTCCGCATGCGGTTAGGGTGCCGACATGGCGGAAACAGCGGGTAAGGCGAACAAGGTGAGCGCGGGCGACGGGGCGGGTGCCGGAGTCGGTACCGGAGTCGGTACCGGAGTCGGTGCCGGAGTCGGTGCCGGTGCCGGAGTCGGTGCCGGTGCCGGAGTCGGTGCCGGTGCCGGAGTCGGTGCCGGTGCCGGAGTCGAGGGCGCCGGGATCGGTGTCATCGGTGGGTCCGGCTTCTACTCCTTCCTGGACGACGTGACCGAGGTGCAGATCGACACGCCTTACGGGGCGCCCAGCGACTCCCTCTTCCTCGGTGAGGTCGCGGGCCGGCGGGTGGCCTTCCTGCCCCGGCACGGACGGGGCCACCACCTGCCGCCCCACCGGATCAACTACCGGGCCAACCTGTGGGCCCTTCGCTCGGTCGGCGTAGGGCAGGTGCTCGCCCCGTGTGCCGTGGGCGGGCTGCGTCCCGAGTACGGGCCGGGCACGCTGCTCGTGCCGGACCAGCTGGTCGACCGCACGAGGACCCGCGCGAACTCCTACTTCGACGGGCTGCCGCTGCCCGACGGCACGGTGCCCAACGTGGTGCACGTCTCGCTGGCCGACCCCTACTGCCCGACCGGGCGGGCCGTCGCGCTGAAGGCGGCGCGCGGACGGGACTGGGAGCCGGTGGACGGCGGCACGCTGGTCGTGGTCGAGGGGCCGCGCTTCTCGACCCGCGCAGAATCGCTGTGGCACCAGGCCCAGGGCTGGTCCGTGGTGGGCATGACCGGTCATCCCGAGGCGGCCCTCGCCCGTGAGCTGGAGCTCTGCTACACGTCGTTGACCCTGGTCACCGACCTCGACGCGGGGGCCGAGACGGGCGAGGGCGTCTCGCACGACGAGGTGCTGCGGGTGTTCTCGGCGAACGTCGACCGGCTGCGGGGCGTGCTGTTCGACGCGGTGGCGGGGTTGCCGGCCGAGGTCGAGCGGGACTGCCTGTGTGTGAGTGCGCTGGGTGGGATGGATCCGGGGTTCGCCCTGCCGTAGGGGTGGCGCCGGGGGGTCTCAGGTGCGGAACTCGCCGTTCGGGTGAGCGAGTTGTCCACAGGGTCGTGGCCGGTCCACAGGCCTGAACGGGCGGCGGGCCGAAGCCTCATCGTGGGGAGCGCAAGCCGGTCCCTCGACGCAGGTGGTGGTCTCCGTGTCCCAAGCTCGGTCTTCGTGCGTGCCGTCGTCGCCCTCTCGGTCCATGGCGTCCTCGCCCTCTCGGTCCATGGCGTCCTCGCCCTCTCGGTCCATGGCGTCCTCGCCCTCGTGGTCCGTGGCGTCGTCGCCCTCGTGGTCCGTGGCGCCGTCGCCCTCCTGGTCCGCCGTCCCGTGCCCGCCCGGGCCCGAGGTCCCGGCGACCCGTGAGGTGCCGCGGTTCGATCCCGTGCGGGTGCGTGGCGGGCGGCGCGGGACGGGCCGGCTGGGGCATCGGAAGAGGCGAGCCGTGGTGGTCGGTCTCGCGGTCACCGCGACCGCGCTGGTGGCGGCGGGACCACGGGATGCCGACGGTGCCCGCGGTCACCCCCGGGCGCACGCGCCGGCTCACGTGGGCTCCGCGTCCGGGGCTCGGTATGGAGAGCCGACCGGGGATCGGTTCGGGGAAAGGCCCGGAGATCGGCCCGGGGATCGGCCCTCGGAGCAGTCCATCGGCTCGCAGCGTTCCGCGCGGACGGTGAGTGCCCCGGTCCGGATCGCCGACGCGGCGGCCGTCCGGCTGCTGCGGCCCGGTGACCGGGTGGACGTCATCGCAGCCGAGGAGACCGCGCGAGGCGGTGACGTCCGGGTCGTCGCGCGCGGGGCCCGGGTGGCGAAGGTGCCGGAGCCGCCGGACGGCGTTTCCGAGGGTGCTTCCGTTTCCGGAGGTGTTGCCGGAAAGGTTTCCGGGGACGGGGCGCTGGTGGTGCTCGCGGTACCGCGTTCGACCGCCGCACGCCTGGCCGGGGCCGGTGCCACGGCTCGGTTGGCGGTGACCTTGTGGTGAGGGCGGTGAGCCCGATGAGCCCGGTGAGCCCGGTGAGCCCGGTGAGGAGTGCGGAGGTCACGTGGACACTCCGGTCAAGTCCCTCGCTCGAGGGACCCAGGTCCCCGGTCCGGCCCATCGGTGACGTAGGTTGCGGAGCGTTTTGTTCCACAAGCTGCTCGTACGAGGAGAGGCCCCGAGGTGACCAAGAACAAGGAACCGAGCGTCTGGGAGGGTTTCAAGGCCTTCCTGATGCGCGGGAACGTGGTCGATCTGGCGGTGGCGGTGGTGATCGGTGCCGCGTTCACCAACGTCGTCAATGCCGTGGTGAAGGGGATCATCAACCCGGTCGTCGGCGCCATCGGGACCAAGAACCTCGATCGCTACAGCTCGTGCCTGAGCACCACCTGCGAGGGCGACCAGGGCATCCGGATCCTCTGGGGGTCCGTCCTCGGCGCCACCCTGAGCTTCGTGATCACGGCGGCGGTCGTCTACTTCCTGATGGTCCTGCCGATGGCGAAGTACCTGGCGCGGTTGGAGGCCCGCAGGAGGGCCAAGGAGGGCACGCGCGAGATCATCGAGGTGACCGAGCTGGAGGTGCTGAAGGAGATCCGCGACGAGCTGGTCGCCCAGCGGGGCGCGGGGCACGACCGGCTGTAGCGCCGCACACGGCGGCCCGGCCGGCCGCCGGACCACCGGGAGCGGTCAGCCGGCTGCTTCAGAGGTGGTGGGGCGGCTTCTCGTCGAGGAAGCGCTTGAGGTCGGCCGCCCCGCTGCCGGAGTCGGTGCGCTCGCCCCAGCCCCGGTCGGTGTCGTCGGACGACTGCTGGTCGAGCGGGTCGTCGAAGATCAGGGCGGGCGTCGGCTCGCGCGGGTCGGGTTCGGGGGCGGTACTCATGCGTCCAGGGTACGGTCGACGGAGAAGAACTCGGCGCCTTCTGATGTGCTGGAATCATGACCTCCAGCGCCCCGCTCACCCGCGCGGCTCCGTTCGCGGCGACGGTGGCCGGGTGACGGCCTCCGCGGCGGCCCCAGTCCCAGGCCCTCGGCACCGAGCCGTCGACACCGGCCGGCTCGGCGTGACCGGCCGCCTGGACGAGACTGTTCCGTATGACGGTTGACGCTCTGACAGATGTGTCCGGTCTGCGCGTGGGGCACGCGACCCGCGCCGGCGACGGGTGGCTGACCGGCACCACGGTCGTGCTCGCCCCGGAGGGCGGGGCCGTGGCCGCCGTGGACGTGCGGGGCGGCGGTCCCGGCACCAAGGAGACGGACGCGCTGGACCCGCGCAACGTGGTGCGGAAGGTCGAGGCGGTCGTGCTGACCGGCGGCAGCGCGTACGGGCTCGACGCGGCGTCGGGGGTGATGGCCTGGCTGGAGGAACGGGGGCGCGGCATCCGGGTGGGGGTGGACCCGGCGCACGTGGTGCCGGTGGTGCCCGCCGCGTGTGTGTTCGATCTGGGGCGGGGCGGTGACTTCCGGGCCCGGCCGGACGCGGCCACCGGGCGGGCCGCGGTCGAGGCAGCCGCGGCGAGCGAGCCCGGTGCGTCGGTGGCGCAGGGGTGCGTGGGTGCCGGCACGGGGGCCGTGGCCGGGGTGGTGAAGGGCGGGGTAGGCAGCGCCTCCGCCGTGCTCGGTTCGGGGATCACGGTGGCGGCGCTGGTGGTGGCCAACGCGGCGGGGGCGGTGGTGGATCCGGAGACGGGGGTGCTGTACGGGGAGCTGTTCCAGGGGAGGGTGGAGTATCCGGAGGCCGGAGTGCACGAGGCCGCGCGGCGGCGGCTCGCGGAGACGTCCGCGCGGAGCACTCCTCCGCCGCTCAACACCACGCTCGCGGTGGTCGCCACGGACGCCGACCTGACGAAGGCGCAGGCGCAGAAGCTGGCCGGCACGGCGCACGACGGCATCGCCCGGGCGGTGCGGCCGGTGCACCTGCTCAACGACGGGGACACGGTGTTCGCGCTGGCGACGGGCGAGCGTGCCCTGGACGCCGCGGTACCGCTCGCCCTGAACGAGATCCTCGCGGCGGGCGCGGACGTCGTGACGCGGGCGATCGTGCGGGCCGTGCGGGCCGCCGAGTCGGTGGACGGGCCGGGCGGGGCGTGGCCGTCGTACGGGGAGCTGTACGCGAGCCGCTGAACGGAGCCGCCGCGCCCGGCGGAGGCACCGCCGGGGCCGGACATTGTCCGGGTTCTGTCACGTGATGGCGTTCACGGCGCACGGGCGGAACCCGGGCGGCGGCCGCGCCCCTCTTCCCCCGCGTACTGGAGCGGATCGCGCACATCACACCAACGGGGAGCAGCTCGTGACTACGCCGGACATTGCAGCGCGGCGCGTACTGGGGGCCTGTGCCGCCCTCGTGGTCGGCGCCCTGACGCTCACCGCCTGCGGCGGGAGCGCCACCGCCGAGGACGGCAAGGGCGGCAGGGACGCCACCGACGCGTCCTCGGCGAGGATCGCCATCTCGGCGAAGGACGGTTCGACCGGTGCGTCCATCAACGCGACCGGCGTGAAGGTCAGCGGCGGGAAGCTGACCGAGGTGAGGATGACGGTGGCGGGCGGCGGGCAGGCGGTCACCGGCTCGGTCTCCGCGGACGGCCGGTCCTGGAAGCCGAAGGAGCAGCTGGAGCGCGGCACGAAGTACCGCATATCGGCGATCGCGAAGGACACCGAGGGCCGGACGGCAGCCGCCAACTCCATCTTCACGACGGTGACGTCGTCGAACAGCTTCATCGGGACGTACACGCCGGACGACGGCACCACGGTCGGTGTGGGCATGCCGGTGTCGTTCAGCTTCGACAAGGCGATCACCGACCGCGAGGCCGTGCAGTCGCACATCTCGGTCACGTCCAGCAGCGGGCAGAAGGTGGTCGGGCACTGGTTCAACGGCCAGCGGCTCGACTTCCGGCCCGAGGAGTACTGGAAGTCCGGCTCCAAGGTCACGATGAAGATCGACCTGGACGGCGTGGAGGGCGCGAACGGCGTCTTCGGCGTGCAGAAGAAGACGGTGACCTTCACCATCGGGCGCTCGCAGGTCTCCACCGTGGACGCGAACACGCAGACCATGAGGGTCGTCCGGGACGGCGCGACCGTCAGGACGGTCCCGATCTCGGCGGGCAGCCCGGAGCACACCACCTACAACGGGCAGATGGTGATCTCCGAGAAGTTCAAGCAGACGCGGATGAACAGCCGGACGGTCGGGCTGGGCGGCGAGTACGACATCCCGGACGTGCCGCACGCGATGCGCCTGACGACGTCCGGCACGTTCCTGCACGGCAACTACTGGTACGACAAGGGCAACCCGCCGTTCGGCCGGCAGGGCACCAGCCACGGCTGCGTCGGCCTCGCGGACGTCCGCGGCGCCCAGGGCAGCACGCCCGCCCAGTGGTTCTACGACAACTCCCTCATCGGGGACGTGGTGATCGTCAAGAACTCGCCCGACAAGACGGTGGCGCCGGACAACGGACTCAACGGCTGGAACATGGACTGGGGCCAGTGGGTCGCGGGCAGCGCCTCCTGAGCCGGTGACGCACGAACCCGGCTGGGTTTTCTGACGGACCGTCCGGGCCGCGCGGGAACTTTTCGCGCGGCCCGCGCGTTTTCCCGGACGTACGTTTTCTCGGTTCCCGGACACGATGTCCGACCGAGGGGCTACGGTATGCACCCACTAGGTGACATGCAGCAACGCCGGGAGAAACCTTGAGCGTTCCGTACGAGACGGCAGCGTACGAACCCCATGACTCGCCCGAGTCTCCGGAGGAGCACCTCGCGCGACTCCTCGGCCGTGCGCTGAACTCCTTCGAGTTGCCGGACGAGACGATAAGGCGGCTGGACTGCGCGCTGGCGCACGACGGTTCGCTGCACTCCGCGCACCACAGCGCGGGTCTGCACAGGGAGACGTACCGGCACACGTGGCTGCTCGCCGACGGCTCCGCCCTCACACTCTGGGAGCTCGTCCACAACACCGCGCCGGGCCGCGAACCGCGGCACGAGGTGTATGTCGACGAGGAGGAGCTGCGCGCGGCGACGATGCGGCTGCCGATGCCGCCGGACACCCCGGACTTCGAGCTGCCGGTGACGGTCCAGTTGCCCCCGGTCCCCACGGCCCGGCACGCCTACGCCGCGGAGGACTCGCCCGACCACGCCCGCCGCCTACTGCGCCGGGCGGAGAACGCGGACCGGCCGGGCGCGGACACGGCTGCGCTGCTGAGCACGGCGTCCGGTCACCTGATCACGCAGGCCTTCGGCCGCCCGTGCCGGGCGGGCCGGGCGGGGCTGGGCTTCTCGCTGTACGAGCACGCGTTCCTGCTGCGCGACGGCAAGGAGCTGTCGCTCTGGGAGGTCGAGCACACGGCGACGCCGGACGGGCGGCACATGTGCGAGGTGTACATCAGCGAGGACGCCGCGCGTGAGGCGATGGAGCGGCGCGCGGCGCGGCTCTCCCCGGAGCGGCCGTAGTGGCCTGAGTCAGAGATTCGTCGGCAGCAGGCGGCGACTTTGTCGAGGATCTCGTCCGCGGTCTTCGTCCAGACGAACGGTCTGGGGTGCTCGTTCCAGTCGGCGAGCCAGCTGCGGATGTCGCGTTCGAGGGCCTGGACGGAGCGGTGTACACCGCGCTTGAGCTTCTTCTGTGTGAGCTCGGCGAACCAGCGCTCCACCGGGTTCAGCCAGGACACGCTGGTCGGGGCGAAGTGCAGGTGGAACCGGGGGTGGGCCAGCAGCCACTTCTTGATGTCGAGTGTCCTGTGGGTCTCGTAGTTGTCGAGGATCAGGTGGACCTGGAGGCCGGCCGGTACCTCCCTGCCGAGTGTGGTGAGGAACTTGTTGAACTCGGCTGCCCGGTGGCGGCGGTGAAGCGAGCCGATGACCTTGCCGGTCGCCACTTCCGGGGCGGCGAACAGGGTGGTGGTGCCGGCGCGGACGGAGTCGTGGCTGCGGCGTTCGGGGACTTTGGGCATCATCGGCAGGATGGGCTGGGAGCGGTCGAGGGCCTGGATCTGCGACTTCTCGTCCAGGCAGAGGACCAGGGCCTTCTCCGGCGGGTCGAGGTGGAGGCCGACGACGTCGCGGACCTTGTCGATGAACAGCGGGTGGGTGGACAGCTTGAACGTCTGTGAGCGGTGCGGGGCCAGGGCGAACGCCCGCCAGATCCGCGAGATCGTCGACTGCGACATCCCGGTGGCGGCCGCCACCGATCTGGTCGGCCAGTGGGGGGCGTTCTTCGGGGTTTCCTCGAGCGTCCTGACGACGACCCGCTCGACGTCCGCGTCGGTGATCTTGCGCGGGTCGCCCGGACGCTGATCGTCCCGCAGGCCGTCCAGACCTCGTTCGAGGAAGCGGCGCCACGGGGCCCTCGGGTCATGCGGCAGGCCCTGCCGCATGGTGGTGCCCACGGGCAGGGCCCGGTGGCGATGACGACGTGTTGCGCAGGCGCCTCGCCGCTCGCTATGCGGGGCCCTCCAGACCGTGGGCGCGGATTCCCAGAACGCGTCGTGCCACTTCTGCTTCCGTCGGACCGTCGAACGGCGTTGCCGATGCTGCTTCGCGGACCCTGGCGGCATGTCGGGCGTCTTCGAGGATGAGGTCCATATTGATGGCGCCACCTGTGGTGTTTCCGGCGCTGGCGGACTGGGGTACGGCAGCGAGGACGTCGCTGACGTTCCCGGCGGCCCACACGCCCTGGACGCCGGTGAATCCGGAGGGGTCGACGGCGACCTGGACGCCGGGGACGGCGGGGTGGGGGTTGAGGGTGAGGCCGAGGTCGTCGAGGAAGTCGCCGCGGGCGGTGAAGGTGGGGGCGACGACGAGGGTGTCGAGGGGGATGACAGTGCCGGAGGCAAGGCGGGCGCCGGTCAGCTTGTCCTGTTCGGTGTCGGTCTCCAGAGCGGTGACGCCGCCGTGGATCACTTCGACGCCGAGGGCGGCGAGCTGTTCCCACTGCTCGTCGGTGAGCTCCGCCTGTGCGTGGTGGGCGAAGAGGGTGACCCGGTCGGTCATCTGACGGAACAGCAGAGCCTGGTGGAAGTTGCCCAGGACGCCGACCTTTGTGTCGCGGGCTTCCCAGCCGTGGCAGTACACGCAGTGGATCACGTCGCGCCCCCACCGCTCAGCCAGGCCGGGGATGTCGGGCAGTTCGTCGATCAGGCCGGTGGTCACCAGGACGCGCCGGGCACGGGCGCGCTGTCCGTCCTGGGTGGTGATGGTGAAGGTGCTGCCGTCACGCTCGACTCGCTCGACCCGGCCGTTGACGACTTCTCCGCCGTAGGAGGCGACCTCCTCCCGGCCTACGCGAAGGAGTTCCAGGGGGGAGATGCCTTCGCGGCCCAGGATGTTGTGGGCGCCGACTCGCGCGGCGGGGGCGTTGCGGGGTTCGCCTGCGTCGATGACGAGGACGGAGCGCCGTACGCGGGTCAGCAGCAGCGCGGCGGACAGGCCCGCGGCGCCTCCGCCGACCACGACGACGTCCCAGGTGCGGCCTTCGGTGCTCTTCAGCTCATTGGTATCCATATCGGCACCGTCACCCGGCAACACCCTTCGCGGCAAACTCACTTGCTGTTTCCGCAAAGAACCGGATCACCGGCTGTCGTTTTGCGTGTCCAGCAAGTTCGGGTCAGCCGCGCGCCCGCCTGACGACACCTCGCACCCCGTCCCCGCTTCCGCCGTTTGCTGGACCCGCAACACGGCTTGCCTACAGAGCGATGGGTGAGGACTTTGGCCAGGGGAGGCCGCCTTCCGCGCCCGTAAGGAGATCTTGATGACCACACCCGACCGCATCGAGCCGGCCCGGTTCTGGGAGGACCGCTACCGCACATGCGGACGCATCTGGAGCGGTCAGCCGAACGAGCTGCTGGTCCGCGAAGCGGCCAATCTGGCACCGGGGAGTGCACTGGAGCTGGGCTGCGGCTAGGGGGCGGACGCCTTGTGGCTGGCGTCCTGGGGCTGGCAGGTGACCGCTGTCGACATCTCCACCACAGCCTTGCGACGGGCCGCCGCCCGGGCGATCGAGCTGGGCCTGTCCGGGCAGGTCACCTTTCAGCACCACGACCTCGGGCAGACGTTTCCCGGCGGTGGCTTCGACCTCGTCGCCGCGCTGTACCTGCAGTCACCGGTCGCTTTGGACCAGACGACCATCCTGCGGCTGGCGGCCCGGGCGGTTGCACCGGGCGGCGCATTGATCATCGTCATGCACGCCGGATGGCCGACCTGGAGCACCGCCGCGCAGCAGCCCCCCGATGTCGTCTTCCCCACCCTGGAGGGCCTGCTGACCGCCCTTGCCCTGCCCCCACCTGGAAGGTGGACACCCTCGCCAGCGTCCAGCGGCCCGCCCCCTCACCCGGGGGGCGCCCAGGCACCCGCACCGACCATGTGTGGCGACTGACCCGCACCACCTGAACCGCCTCACCCCCGTACACCCGCAGCGAGCGGATCCCCCTACCTCCCCACCCGACGAAGAAGAGAGCCATGTCCAGTACACCGACGGACGGCCACCTCGTTCACGACACCGATGCCGTGCTCGGCTCGAGATCAATTGAGGACACGACCTAGTGTCCTGAGTCGGGAATTCGGTTCAGATATCCGGCGAGGCGTTCGAGGATCTCGTCCGCGGTCTTCGTCCAGACGAAGGGCTTCGGATCC